>NZ_QKMQ01000006.1:0-293091 GCF_003208145.1 Pseudomonas sp. RV120224-01b
GCAGGATAAGGGGCGCGCGGGGCACACGGTGGCGAAAGTGTTCACTCTCTCATACGTGGTCACAGCTGATTTAGCTGATGCCTACAGGGACTTCACGCCGATACCGTGCGGATCACTCTCCCACGCGGGTGTGCGGACACACACCAGTGCTGGCTACGATCTCTGTCCCGCGCGCACAAACCCTAACAAAGCAAAAGGCGGCTGGCCCTATCGGGCCAGCCGCCTTTTCTTTTTCAAAATGTCAGCGCTGCGCAGATCTGAAGCCGTACATCTCAAGTTTGCTGCGCGACAGCGCAGCCCGGAAGGGCTGGGTGATCTCCCACAGGTATTGCACAGACATTGAGACTGGTGGGGTCCTGTGGGAGCGGGCGAGCCCGCGAAGAAGTCAGCACAGTTAATCCTGCTTTAGGTAATCCACCAGCTTGAGCAACATCGCATCACACCCCTGCAACTGCTCGACACTGACAAACTCATCCGGCTTGTGCCCCTGGTCCATGCTGCCGGGCCCGCACACCACGGTCGGAATACCCGCCTGGTCGAACAACCCGCCTTCGGTACCAAACGCCACCGTGCCGAATTCATCGGTACCACTGAGCAACGCCACCAGCTGCGCCGCCTCACTGTCGGCAGGTGTCGCCAGCCCCGGGTAGGCGCTCAGCGGCGCCAGGCGAATATCACTGGCCGCATTGACCTTGCGCATACGTGGCAGCAACTCGGCTTCTGCATAGGACTGCAACTGGTCGGCCACTGCCTGCGCCTCAAACCCCGGCAAGGCCCGCACTTCGAAGTCGAACTCGCACTCCGCCGGCACGATGTTCAGTGCCCTGCCCCCTTTGATCACCCCGGTCTGCACCGTGGAGAACGGTGGGTCGAAGCGCTCGTCGTGATGCTGTGGCAAGGCCAAGGCGTCACCGATGTCACCCAGTTTGCCAATCAGCTTCGCCGCATACTCGATGGCATTCACGCCATAGGGCGCATAGGCCGAGTGGCAGGCCGCGCCATGGACTTGGCAGCGCATCGCCAACTTGCCCTTGTGCCCCAGCACCGGCTTGAGCTCGGTGGGCTCACCAATGAGGCACAGGCGCGGCTTGTGCGGGCGCTGTTCCAATGCGGCCAGCATCGAGCGTACACCCAGGCAGCCCACTTCCTCGTCATAGGAGAATGCCAGGTGCACCGGCATGCGCAGAGGTTGAGCGAGGAACGCGGGCACGGCGGCCAGCACCGAAGCGATGAAGCCTTTCATGTCGGCCGTGCCACGGCCATACAGGCGCCCGTCACGTTCGCTCAGGGCAAACGGCTCGACGGTCCAGGCCTGGCCATCCACCGGGACCACATCGGTGTGCCCCGATAGCACCACACCGCCAACATTTTGTGGGCCGATGGTGGCGAACAGGTTGGCCTTGGTGCCCTCCGGGTTGTGAAACAGCTCGCACTCCACCCCCAGCTCGGCCAGGTAATCGCGGATAAAGCCGATCAACTCAAGGTTGGAGTCCCGGCTGACCGTAGCAAAGCCGATCAGCCGGGCCAGCAGCGCGCGGCTGGCAAATTCACTCATCGCCCGGCACCCCATAGCTGGGTGCAGCGGTCGGGTTGAGGGCACGGGTGACGTAATCCTGCATCTGTGGGCGGTAGGCCTGCCAAAGGCCGTCGAGCACGCCGATCGGGTCGGTATCAGCCCAGTCCACGCGCAGGTCCACCAATGGCCAGGTCAGCTCGCCGGCGATCTTCAACGCCGCCGAGTGCACCGGCCCGGCTTCACCACCTGCAGCCATCGCCGCGTGCATGGCTGCCAGCAAGCGGTCTGCCAGGTGGCCGCCAGCCTGCTCGAACGCCACGACCATCGCTTCGATCACCTGGGTCGAGGACAACAGGTTACCCGCCGCCGCGCACTGTTCACCCGCCACGGCGTTGTGCGTGCCCAATGCCTCGCGCCCGGTAAACAGCGCCACCTGCCCTTGGCTGTCGATCACGGTAACCTGGCGGTACTCGCTCCAGCCATTGGCGCTGAGCACCCGGTCCAGCGCGGCGGCGGGGGGCAACTGGCCCTGTTCAAGGGCATCGAGAATCTGCGGGCCCAGCGCTGGCAAGGTGATGTTCTGGGTGGAAACGGCGCCAACACCGGCACGTACCCAAGGGCAACGGGCCCCCACGGCAATGCTCGACGAACTGATGGCGATGCCGACCTGGCCGGTTTCCTGGCAGCGGCCAATGATGGAGAAGGTCATGGTAATGCTCCTGTTGTCCTGTGCGATGCAGGGCATTCTGGGCGCAACCTTCCAGCCCACGAAACCAACATTTTCCTGTGCCTTGAGCAGGAAAAAACTAAGCCTGCAAAACCGCTTGAAAAACAGCACAAAATCGCCTCTCAGGCACGCTGCAGACCAGGTAAATCAGGGCCTTCGCCGTTTTATCGGCAAGCACCAGCTAAATACTATTTTCGCCATTTGCATCGCATCCCTAGTCTGGCCCCAGGCAACGGCGGTCCTCCAAACCGACCTGACAAAAACCGCCTGAACAAGGGCTCGGACATGACACTGAACAACCTCGAAATCGACACCCTCGTCGTCGGCGCCGGCCAGGCCGGCGTGGCCATGAGCGAACACCTGAACAAGCTTGGCGTGCCGCACCTGGTGCTGGAGCGCAACCGCATCGCCGAAGCGTGGCGCACTGGCCGCTGGGACTCGCTGGTCGCCAACGGCCCGGTCTGGCACGACCGCTTCCCGGGCCTGGCATTCAACCTCGACGCCGACGCCTTCGCCGGCAAGGACCAGGTGGCTGACTACTTCGAGCAGTACGTACGCAAGTACAACCTGCCCGTGCGCACCGGTATTGAAGTGAAGCGTGTAGTGCGCAACAGCGACCGCCCGGGCTTTACCATCGAAACCAATGAAGGCGTGATTCGCGCCAACCGTGTGGTTGCGGCAACCGGCCCGTTCCAGAAGCCGGTGATCCCCGCCATTGCGCCAAAGGACAGCAAACTGCACCAGATCCATTCCGCCGCCTACTACAACCCTCAGCAACTGCCGGAAGGCGCAGTGCTGGTGGTAGGTGCCGGCTCCTCTGGCGTGCAGATCGCCGAAGAGCTGATGCGTGCGGGCCGCCAGGTGTACCTGTCGGTCGGCGCCCACGACCGCCCGCCGCGTGCCTACCGCAACCGCGACTTCTGCTGGTGGCTGGGCGTGCTGGGTGAGTGGGACGCAGAAATCGCCAAGCCTGGCCGCGAGCACGTGACCATCGCCGTCAGCGGCGCCCGTGGCGGCCACACCGTGGACTTCCGTGCCCTCGCTCATCAAGGCATGACCCTGGTCGGCCTGACCCAGTCGTTCGAAAACGGCGTGGCGCGCTTCCAGGACAACCTGGTCGAGAACATCAACCGTGGTGACGAAAACTACCTGGCCCTGCTGGATGCCGCCGATGCCTACATCGAACGCAACGGCCTGGACCTGCCGCAAGAGCCCGAAGCCCGCCAGCGCCTCGCCGACCCGGAATGCATGGTCAACCCGCTGCAGCAGCTGGACCTGGCCAAAGCCGGTGTCAGCAGCATCATCTGGGCCACCGGTTACGGTGTGGATTTCAGCTGGCTGCAGGTGGACACCTTCGATGCCAACGGCAAACCCCAGCACCAGCGTGGCGTAGCCCGTGAGCCCGGCGTGTACTTCCTGGGCCTGCCGTGGCTGTCGCGCCGTGGCTCGTCGTTCATCTGGGGCGTGTGGCACGACGCCAAGCACGTCGCCGGCCACATCGCCACGCAACGCACCTACCTGGCCTACCGCGACCGCGAACAGCGCGACGCGGATGAGCAGCAAGACAACACGATCAGCAACGTCAGCACCTTCGGAGCCCACTGATGCCTACCCACACTCGCATCCGCATGTTCAACACCAAGGAAACCTACCCCAACCAGACCCTGGACAACGACCTGTGCCAGGCCGTGCGGGCCGGTAACACCATTTATGTGCGCGGCCAGGTCGGCACCGACTTCGAAGGCAAGCTGGTGGGCCTGGGTGACCCGCGCGCACAGACCGAGCAGGCGATGAAAAACGTCAAGCAACTGCTTGAAGAAGCCGGCTCGGACCTGTCGCACATCGTCAAGACCACCACCTACATCACCGACCCGCGCTTCCGCGAGCCGGTGTACAAGGAGGTAGGCAAGTGGCTGAAGGGTGTGTTCCCGATCTCCACCGGGTTGGTGGTGGCCGGGTTGGCCCAGGCCGAATGGCTGATGGAGATCGACGTGATCGCCGTGGTGCCGGATCAGGCGTGACCGGCGCCCTGCACGGCAGGTAACCCACGCCTGTCGTGCAACCAGGCGTGGGTTGCCTGTGCCGCCGCTTGCAACCGCTTTGTTGCGGGCAAGCCGGCGGACGGCACCTCCACGCTGACGCACAGGTCACCGGGCAACGCCGTGAGCAACTGCGCCAGCGGCAGTTGCCCCTCCCCCGGCAACAGGCGGCCCTCACGCGCTTCCTGAATGATCAGATCGTCCGCAGGCGCCAGCAGCGGTGCATCGCACAATTGCACGGCCCGCAGCAGGTGTGGGTTGACCCGCATGATGTCCGCCACCTGGCCACCCGAGCGGAACAGGTGCAAGGCATCGACCAGCACACCTCCGTTGTCCTGCCCCGCCCCCATCACCACCGCGCACGCCTGTTGCAAGGTTGCCACCGGCCGCCAGCGCATGAACTCCAGGTCTACCCGCAGGCCGTGGCCACGCGCCAGTTCGCACAGCGCTGCAAAGTTGCCGGTCAGCCGTGCAACATCCCGGTCGTCCCCCGACACCGTCAGGCTCGTCGCCCCCAGTTCGGCACCGGCGGCCAACAGCGCCTGGTAATCGGCAACCCGGGTTTGCGCCGTCAGCGAGACGAACTCGATGTCCGTCACACGCACGCCTTCCCCTGCCATCACTGCCCGCAGCTCACGCATGGCCTCGCTACCGGCCGCAACCGGATAAGCCTGCGCCCCCGGCATCACCGGGTGCAGGCGCAGGCCCACGGCACTGAAGCCAGCGCGCCGCGCCTCGCGCACCAGACTCACTGGCGCCAGCTCCAGCGCCGTCAGGTGCGCCACGCCCAGGCCATTCAATAGGTCGCCCTCCCACCACTGAGGTCGAACACGAAGCCGGTGGTAAAGCTGCACTCGGGGCCGGCGATCCAGCTGACCATGTTGGCAATCTCCTCGGCCTTGAGGAAGCGCCCCATGGGGATCTTGGCCTTGCTCGCGGCAATGTGCTCCGCTGTCATTTCGGCCATCAGCGGTGTCTCGACCATGGCCGGTGCCACACAGTTGAGCAGCACGCCGTCCTGCGCCAGCTCCTTGGCCGCCGCCTTGGTGAAGGCGATGACCCCGGCCTTGGCTGCCGAATAGGCCGAGATGTACTGCACGCCATCCTTGCCGGCCATGGAGGCAATGTTGACGATGCGTCCGTAGCGGTTTTCACGCATGTGCGGGATGGCGGTGCGGCAGCAATAGAACACGCCGTTCAGGTCGATGGCGATGACTTTGTCCCAGGCCTCTGGCGGGTACTCCCACGACGCCACCACCGGGCCGTTGATGCCGGCATTGTTGACCAGGATCTGCACCTGCCCCAGGCGCGTCAGCGTCTCGGCGAACGCTGCCTCTACCGAGGCCAGCGATGACACATCCACCGCCTGGCGCAGCACCGGCTCAAAGCCATTTTCAAGGCTGTTCCAGCCATCGACAGCGAGGTCCCAGATCACCACCTGGGCGCCGGCTGCATGCAGGCGCTGGGCGATCGCCAGGCCGATGCCACGCATGCCGCCGGTGACGATTGCGGTCTGGCCTTGCAGGTACTGGCTCATTGTTTTGCTCCATTTTCGACAGTTGGAATTTCCGGCAAGCGACGCAGGTCGCTGACCATGAACAGGTAGCACAGCGCCCCCAGCACGGTGATCGACGACACGAACGCCAAAGCCCAGACAAACGAGCCGGTGAGCGAAACGATGATGCCGATGGTCAAGGGGGTGACGATGCCCGCCGCATTGGCGAACAGGTTGAACAGGCCGCCACTGAGGCCCAGCAGGCCTTTCGGGGCGATATCGGAAACGATCATCCAGGCCAGTGCAGACATCCCTTGGGCGAAGTAGGCGATGCACAGAATGGTGATCACCAGTGCATCCGACTCGACGTAGTTGGCCAAAACAATCACCGAAGCGGTGAGCAGCCCGGCGATCACCGGCAGCTTGCGCGCCACGTTCAGCGAGTAGCCACGGCGCAGCAAGGCGTCGGATAGCCAGCCGCCGACCAGCGTACCCAGCGAGGCGGCAATGAACGGCAGCACCGCTACCCAGCCGACCTTGAGCCAGGGCATATGCCGCTCGGTCACCAGGTAAGTGGGGAACCAGGTGAGGAAGAACACGTTGGTGGAGTTGCAGGCGAACTGCCCCAGGCAGATGCCCAGCATGTTGCGGTGCTTGAGCAGCGCCGGAATCTGCGACCAGCGGAACACCGTGGCTTTCTGCCCGCCATCGACCACTCCGCCGCCGGCGGCAATGTAGTCCAGTTCGGCCTGGTTGGCCGTGGTGGACTGGTGCGGCTCATGGTATTTGCGCCACCACACCAGGCCATAGAGGATCCCCATCAGGCCCACGGCCATCAGCAGAAAGCGCCAGCCATAGGCATGCAGCACCCAGAACAGCAACGGCGTCAGGAACGCCAGGCCGGTGTACTCGGCAAAGGTGTAGATACCCGTTGCCCTGGCCCGCTCGCTCTGTGGAAACCAGGTGGCCACTACCCGGCTGTTGGTAGGGAAGCACGGTGCTTCGGTCACTCCCACCAGAAAGCGCATGCCCAGCAAAGACAGAAAGCCCTGCGCCAGCCCTTGCAGGCCGGTGAACAGCGACCACAGGGTCAGCGCCAGCCAGTAGGTGAGTTTGGTGCCCAACCGGTCGATTAGGATGCCACCTGGGATCTGCGCGGCAGCGTAGGTCCACGAGAAGGCGGAAAAGATCACCCCCATCATCGCTGCGTTCAAGCCCAGGTCGGCACTGATGCTGGGCGCTGCAATGCCCATCACGCTGCGGTCGAGGTAGTTGATCATGGTGCCGCCGGAGATCAGCGCCAGGATCATGAAGCGGGTGCGGGTGCGTTGCTGCGCGCGCGCCGGGGTGTCGAACACCCCAAGGCTGGCGTTCTGTTCAGTGTTCATGACGGTTGCTCTCTTGTTATTGGAATGGCAAAACCCGGGTTCTAGGCAAACCCGAACAGACGGCGGGGTGTGTCCCACATCACTGCACGGCGCATGCGGGCATCCGCCAGCAGGCATTCGGCCAGTTTCAGCAACGGGCCGTAGTCCACCCGCGAGCGCTGGCGAATGAACGGCCAGTCCGAACCCCATACGCAGGCCTCGGGGCCAAAGGCTTCGAGCAGGGCGTGGACGTAGGCACTGCTCTGCTCCAGCAAGGCATCGGCGGCGGCAAACTTCTGCATACCCGACAGTTTCACGCTGGCCCGGCCACTGTCGGCCAGCCGCAGCAAGGCCTGGAAGCCAGCTTGCTGCACCCCGGCGGCTACATCCGGGCGGCCACAGTGATCGATCAACAGACGCGCCCGGGAGCCTTGCAGCAGGCCATGCAGGTCCAGCAACTGGTCTTCGCACACCTGCACCTGGGCGAACAGGCCAAGCTCGGCGACCTTGCCGAGCAACCCGTCAACGTTCTTGAGGCTGGCCACCCCGTACAACGCGGGGTTGAAGGCGATACCGACCACCCCTTGCGCCTGCAGCGCAGCCAGCGCATCGAGAGGGATACTTGCCTCGACCACCGCCACGCCCTTGAACCGCCCTTGCCCGGTGGCCAAGGCGTGCAGCAGGCAGCGGTTGTCGGTGTGGTAGCCGCTGTTGGGGCCGACGAGCAAGGCATGCTGTACACCGTAGGCGTCCATCACCCGGGTGAACTGCTCCTGGGTCGCCACCTCCTGGCCAGAGGGCGCATAGGGTGCGTCGGGGTGGTAAGGGAAACGGGCGGGGTCAAACAAATGGTTATGGCAATCGATCTTCGGTTCGTCAAAGATGTTCACGCAGCACTCCCGGCAAGCACCGCTGCGCTTGCCTACAGATCTTGTTATTGTTCGCCGCAAGGGCGATTTGGCTGGGTTCAAGATACTGCGTGGCCGGGTTTGACGCTCATACCCAGATGGCGAAGACCATAACCGAAGGTAATAGACATGCTGCTTGGCAACGAAGGCGCAGACGCTAGCCCCATGGTGTTCAAACTGCGGCACATGGAAGTGTTCCGTGCGGTGATGCTGACCGGCTCGATCAGCGCGGCGGCCAAGCTGCTGTACGTGTCGCAGCCGGCCGTGAGCAAGCTGATCCAATACATCGAGGGGCGTCTGGCTTATCGCCTGTTCGAGCGCATCAACAACCGCCTGGTGCCCACCGCCGAGGCGCAGGTGCTGTTCCGTGAGGTCGAGCGGGTGTACCAGGCGGCGCTGGAGGTGAATGAATGTGCGCTGTCATTGGGTGCCGGCGGCCACCGCAAGCTGCGTATCTCTTGCAGCGCCTCGCTGTCGACGGTGGTCATCCCGATTGCCCTGGCGCAGCTCAAGCGCGAGGCGCCTTCGCTGGACATCGAGTGGCAAACCTCGCTGATGGGCGAAATGCCCAACCAGATCCTGTCGAAAAAGGTCGACCTGTCGATTGCCGCCCTGCCCGTGGTGCACGATCACCTGCATTCGCAGGCCTTCATGCGCGGGCGCATGGTGGTGGTGATGCCACCCGACCACGCCTTGGCCGGGCATGGCTCACTGACCTTGCAGCAGCTGGAAGGCCACCCGCTGCTGCTGTTCAGGCCCGACATGCCGTTTGGCAAACTGCTGGCCGGGCACATCGAGCGGCGCGGGCTGCAATTGAAATCACTGTTGTCGTTCACCAACGCCAACGAAGCAGTGGCCTTGGTGAAGCAAGGCATGGGCATCAGCGTGATCGACGAATTCGTGGCGCAGGACAGTGGGTTGGCGGTAGTGCCGCTGGCCGATGAAATTCACTTTGATATCAGCTTTGTCTATTCGCGGTTCGAGCCGCCGTCGCATGCGGCGATGCACCTGATGCGGGTGTTGCAGGGGCAGGCGCAGAAGCTGGGGCGGACGATTGGAGGGTGAGGCCATTGGGGCTGCTGCGCAGCCCATCGCCGGCAAGCCAGCTCCCACAGGGACCGCGCATGGTTTGAGGTCGGCGCGGTCGGAGTGGGAGCTGGCTTGCCGGCGATGGGCCGCACAGCGGCCCCGCATTTTGAGCTAGAAACCGACTGTGGCCGACAACAGGTAGGTACGCGGCGTGGATAGGGTCAACCCCGGCTCACTGTCATCCGAAGCCCCCGCCGAGCTCCAGTAACGATCATCCAGCACATTCTCGACACTGGCCCGCAAGGTAACCTCGGTAGCATCCACCTTGAAGGCATAGCGCGCGCCCAGGTCGTAACGCTCCCAGCCATCGATCTGCTTGCTGTTGTTCTGGTCCAGGTACTGCGAGCTGGAATGAATGCCCCGCGCCATCAGGGTCAGCCCGTTCACACCGGGCACGTCCCATTCGGCGCCGAGGTTGACGTTGTACTCGGGCGTGGCCGGCGCGCGGTTGCCATCGTAGGCACCACCCACGGTATCGGTCAGCTCGCTGTCGATGTACATGACCCCACCCAGCACCCGCACGCCTTGCACCGGTTCGCCGAACACGCTCAGCTCTATACCACGGTTGTCACGCTTGCCATTGGGCCCGAACACCCGCGAGGTGGCGTTGGTCTCGTAGGCCGGCTGGCGAATGCGGAAGGCGCTGGCCGTGAACGCAACCTGGCCCAGGTCGTACTTGGCCCCTACCTCAACCTGCCGGCTGGTGAACGGCGGGAAAATCTGGTCTTCGTTGATCGACGTCGACGGCGCGATCTTGCCCTGGCTCAGGCCTTCCATGTAGTTGGCGTACAACGACAGCTGGTCGGTGACCTTGAGCAGCACGCCGCCCGAAGGCGAGACCTTTTCTTCGTCGTAGGCAGTCTCGCCTTTGACGCCGTCGCTCCAGTCATCCACCTGCACCCGCTGCCAGCGCGCGCCCAGGGTCAACAGCAGGCGGTCGTCGAAAAAACCGAGGGTGTCGGCCAGGGCTACACCGGAGAAGCGGTTTTCTGTGTAGACCTCGGGGTCGATGCGGGTGGGTGTGCCCGGGGTCGGGGTCGCTACCGGGTTGTAGAGGTTGCTGGGCGCCGAAGCATAGCGGGCGCCGCCGTTGGTGAAGTCCATGTAGAAGTAGGTGGCGGCCAGGTTCAACTCGTGGCTGACCGGCCCGGTGTGAAACCAGTTGCGAAGGCCGCCCATGGCGGTACGCACCGACTCGTCCCGGGTGAAGTCACGCGGCTGCACGGTGAAGTCGCCGGCATCGTTGGTGATGGACACGTTGTGCCGCAGGAAATCATGGTTGCTTTCACGCGCACCGACCGCGCCATAGGCCAGCAGCGACTCACTGACGTCGTATTCGGCATGCAACGCACCAAAGGTGTCGTTGGTGCGCGCCTTGCTCCAGGCCTGGGCATAGTTGTGGCGAACATCATTGGCATCCGGCACCCTGGCGTTGGCGCCGATCAGCACGCGCTCCTGCGGTGCATCCGTGTCACGCTCGGTGTGGCCTAGGTCTGCCGACAGGCGCAGGCGCTCGCCGCGAAAATCCAGGCCCAGCACCGCCATTTCGCGATCGACACGTTGGTGGTCCCATTCGGTATCGCCGGCCTGCTTCACAGCATTCAAACGCACGCCGAACTGCTGGCCTTCGCCAAAACGCCGGCCAACATCCACCGCGCCCCCTGCCTGGCCAGCCGACGCATAGCTGCCGGTAAACTCGGTGATCGGCTTGTCTGTGGCCCGCTTGGGCTGCACGTTGATACCGCCACCCACGCTGCCACGCGGCGAAATGCCGTTGATCAACTGGCTGGGGCCTTTGATGATATCGACCCGGTCGGCCATTTCCATGTCGATCGAGTAAGTCGGTAAGATACCGTACAGGCCGTTGTAGGCCACATCACTGTTGAACAGGCTGAAACCGCGAATGGTGAATTGCTCGAAACGCCCGCCCGCCGGGTTGGTGGCGCGCACCGACGGGTCGGTGGCGATCAGTTCGCCCAAGGTCCGCGCTTGCTGGTTCTTGACCAGTTCGCTGGTGTAACTGGTGATGCTGAACGGGGTTTCCATGAAATCGCGCGAGCCCAGCAGGCCCTGCGTGCCCTGACGTGCCACCTGGCCACCGGCGTACGGCTGCGCTTCGTTGCTTGCTGCCAGTCCGCCGACGATGCTGGTCGGAGCGATCTCCAGAGCGCCACCGGACTCGGGTGCCGGCACCAGGGTGAAGGCACCCTCACCTACCGGCAGCAACTGCAGGCCGCTGCCACGCAGCAGTTGCATGAAGCCTTCTTCGACACTGTAGCTACCTGACAGGCCGCTGCTCTGCCGACCCTGGACCAGCGCAGGGTCCAGTGAAAGGCTGACACCGGCCTGGTCGGCAAAGCGGGTCAGTACGGCGCCCAGACTCGCGGCCGGCACCTCATAGGCACGCCGCGCCGGCTCATCGGCCCAGGCGGGCGCAGACAGCAACAGGCTCATGGCGAACAACGGACGCACTGCGCGCGCCAGCGGGCGCAGGCGGCAAGACATTACTGCAGACATTGAACAAGGCTCCCCTTTGTTTTCTTCTACCGGTAATGACCGGTGAATGAAAAAAAGGGGACAGCCTCACGCACGATTTTCTCGTGCGCCCAGGCTCACCCAGTAACGCGTGCGTGTTTGCACCTGTAAAGGCAGGCTGGCGGCCAGCAAGGCCAGCACCCGGTCGGTGTCGTCAAGGCGGAAGGTGCCGGTCACGCGCAGGCGCTCCAGTTCCGGGGCCCAGCGCAACACGCCAGGGCGGTATCGGCGCAGCTCATGCAGCAGTTCGCCCAACGGGCGGTCATCCAGACGCAGCACGCCTTCGCGCCAGCCCAGTCGCCATTCATCCAGGCCTGTCACCGGGCCGACGCCGGCCACGTGCAGGTTGGCCTGCTGCCCGGCTTGCAGAGCCTGTGCCGGGCCACGCAGCGGCTGCAGGCTGGCTACACCTTCGACGATCGATACCCGGCAAGCCTGATCGATCAGCCGCAGGCATACCTCACCGCCACCGAATGCTACCTGGCCATATGGCACCTGCAACGTCAGGCTCAGGTTAGCGGGCACCTTGATCGCCACTTCGCCGCGCAGCAATGTCAGGCGGCGAGCCCCCAGGTCGATATCCACTGCACTGTCGGTGTTCAGCTGCACGGAGGTGCCATCGCTCAATAGCACCTGCCGACGTTCGCCAACCGAGGTGTGCATGTCGGCAGTCCAGGCATCCAGAGGCAGCTCACGGCTGACCAGCCAGGCTGTCGGCAACAGCGCGGCGATACCCAAGGCTTGCTTGAGCAGCGCGCGGCGGCCGGCGTCCGGGCGGTCCAGGGTGGCCATGGCCAGCGCACCGGGTAGCGCGGTAAAACGCTGGCGCAACAATGATGCCTTTTGCCAGGCGTCCTCATGCAGGCTGCTGCTGGCCCGCCATTGTGCCAGGCGCAGCAAGTCGGTCTCGCTGGCGTCGCCAGAGTCCAGCAGCGCCAGCCAGCGGGCGGCAGCACGTACAGCTTCGCGGGTTTCGGGGGAATGGGGGGTCATTGCAATTCGGCCAACAGGCAATGTTCGTATGCCTGCGCCATGTAGCGTTTCACCGAGCGCTCGCAAACGCCCAGGCGCTTGCCGATTTCGGCGTAACCCACGCCTTCGAGCTGGCTCCAGAGAAAGGCCTTGCGCACCGGTGCCTTCAGGCCATCGAGCAATTCGTCGAGTGCTTGCAGGGTTTCCAGCAATATCCAGCGTTTTTCTGGCGAGGGCACATGCTGCTCGGGCAAGGTGGCCAAGGCATCGAGATAAGCCTGTTCCAGGCTACGTCGCTGGTGGAAGTTGCTCAGCAGGCGCTTGCCGACTGTCAGCAGATAAGCCCTTGGCTCACGTATGTCTGCCAATGGCTGGGCACTGGTGAGTACCCGCAGAAAAGTATCCTGGCTGAGATCGGCGGCATCCCAGGCATTGCCCAGGCGCCGGCGTAGCCAGGTTTCGAGCCAGCCGCGATGCTCCCGGTACAGGGCAGGCAGGCTAGGCTCTGGTGGCGGCGCGGCGTCGATCATGGGAATGGCCCTGCGGCGGCGTAAATAGGATTAATTCTAATTTACGTTACGCCGCAGTACCAAGCGGTTTGTTACCGGTCAGGCAATCGCTGCATCCACCAGCACCTGCGCTTCCTGCACCAGGCGCTGCAGGTGCGCCTCGTCGATGAAGCTTTCGGCGTAGATCTTGTAGATGTCCTCGGTGCCCGACGGCCGTGCGGCAAACCAGCCATTGGCGGTCATCACCTTCAACCCGCCAATCGCCTGGCCATTGCCCGGCGCGTGGCTGAGGATCTGCACGATAGGCTCACCGGCCAGTTCGGTCGACTTGACCTGCTCCGGTGCCAGCTTGCTCAGCAACGCCTTCTGCCGCGCATCGGCCTTGGCTTCGACCCGGGTAGCGTACGGCTTGCCCAAGGCTTCGGTCAGGTCCGCGTAGGCCTGGCTCGGGTTACGGCCGGTGCGGGCGGTCATCTCGGCAGCCAGCAAGGCCGGGATCAGCCCGTCCTTGTCGGTGGCCCAGACCGAACCATCGCGGCGCAGGAACGACGCACCGGCACTTTCTTCGCCACCAAAGCCCAGCGAGCCGTCGAACAGCCCTTGGGCAAAGAACTTGAAGCCCACCGGCACTTCGTACAGCTCACGGCCCAGACGCTGGGTAACGCGGTCGATCAGGCCGCTGGACACCACGGTTTTGCCAACGGCTGCATCGCTGCGCCATTGCGGGCGGTGGCGGTACAGGTAGTCGATGGCCACGGCCAGGTAGTTGTTCGGTTGCAGCAGGCCGTCCGGGGTTACGATGCCGTGGCGGTCGTGGTCCGGGTCGCAGGCGAAGGCCACATCAAAGCGCTCGCGCAGGCCGATCAGGCCCTGCATGGCGTATGGCGAGGACGGGTCCATGCGGATCTGGCCGTCCCAGTCGACGGTCATGAAGCGGAAGGTGGGGTCTACCTCGGTGTTCACCACTTCCAGGTCCAGCTTGTAGTGTTCGGCAATGGCCGACCAGTAGCGCACCCCTGCCCCGCCCAGCGGGTCGACGCCCAGGCGCAGTTTGGCACCACGGATGACATCGAAGTCGATGACGTTTTCCAGGTCCGCCACATAGCTGCTCACGTAATCGTGGCGCTGGGTGGTCGGGGCCTGCAGCGCCTGGGCATGGTCCATGCGCTTGACGCCTGCCAGGTTCGCTGCCAGCAGTTCGTTGGCCTTGGCCTCGACCCACTTGGTCACATCGCTGTCGGCCGGGCCGCCATTGGGCGGGTTGTACTTGAAGCCACCGCTTTGCGGCGGGTTGTGCGACGGGGTGATGACGATGCCGTCGGCCAGGCCCTGCTGGCGGCCACGGTTGTGGCAGAGGATGGCGTGGGACACAGCCGGCGTGGGCGTGTATTCGTCGTCCTTCGACAACCTGACTTGCACGCCGTTGGCCGCCAGCACTTCCAGCGCGCTGGCCGTGGCCGGGGCCGACAGGGCGTGGGTGTCGGCGCCGATGAACAGCGGGCCATCGATGCCCTTTTCCTGGCGGTACAGGCAGATGGCCTGGGTGATGGCCAGCACGTGGTATTCGTTGAAACTCAATTCAAGCGAAGTGCCCCGGTGCCCCGAGGTGCCGAAGGCCACCCGCTGGGCCGCCACGGCAGCGTCTGGGCGGCCGGTGTAATAGGCGGTGAGCAGCCGGGGAATATCGACCAGCACGCTGGCCGGAGCCGGCTTGCCTGCCAAAGGACTGAGCGTCATGCAAAAACCTCGAGTTCAACAGATGTTGGTGTTGGAACGTGCAGTGTACTGAGAGTTGCAAGGGTGTGCGATGGGTGCCAGCAAAGAACAAGCTAGAGTAGAGACCATACCCACAGTGAATGAGGCCCCATGGCTTTCCACCGCCTGACCCGTACCCACCCTCGCCTGAGCTTCGCCGCAGCGGCAGGCCTGATTGGTGCCTGGCTGATCCCTGCCGGTGACGCCGTGCAACACATCCTCGCTGGCTGGAACCTGGGCGTGTGGCTGTACCTGGCGCTGGTGCTGTACCTGAGCTGGGGCGCCAGCCCGGAAAAGGTCCGCAAGGTTGCCCGCGTCGAAGACGAAAACGCAGGCTTGGTCCTGCTCACCGTGTGCATTTCCGCCATCGCCAGCCTCGCCGCAGTCACCCTGCAACTGGTGTCCAGCCGGGGGCTGCAAGGCGCAGACCTGGCCCTGCACTACCTCTACACCGGCCTGACCGTGGCCGGTTCCTGGCTGCTGATTGGTTGCATCTTCAGCCTGCATTACGCCCGGCTGTTCTATACCGGGCAGAATCACGAGCCACCGCTGCGCTTCGCCGATGGCGAGCGCAACCCGGACTATTGGGACTTTCACTACTTCTCGTTCACCATCAGCGTGGCGGTGCAAACGTCAGATGTGGGGGTTGCCGGCAGGCGGCTACGGCGGATCGTGCTGGCGCATTCCATTGTGGGCTTCGTGTTCAACACGGCTATTTTAGGTTTCACTATCAACATTGCTGCCGGGCTCCTCGGTTGAGCCACTATCACCAATACCCTTACCTGCATAGCTAATATTTCTACCAGTAGACCCGATGAAAAAATCGGCTTACTTTTCTTGCGACGCAAATAATTACAGCACATGAATACGGCCGACTTCCCATGGACAAAAACAGATATTTTTACAAAAACGGGATGTTGGTTACTGAAACAGGCACTTCATCGAAGCAGTATTTACGTGCACGCGGAGTAACCTTCGGCCAGAGAAATTCGGGCTCCACCGCATGGCACCTGCCACACTGTGATAGTGCGACGACTGTGCTAGGCTTCTCGCCTGCACCCTCAAGATGCAGATACTCAGCCTATGGTTTTCGAGAAGCGAACGCGAATATGCCTGCCCTCGGTTTTACTGGCCAGCGCCTCGAAAAGGTCACTGGATGCTACCCTTTGGGCAACGGGCATCGGTTCTATTCGCCATTGCTGATGCGCTTCATTCAGGCAGATGCGTTATCACCGTTTTCCGCTGGCGGAACGAACGCATACGCTTACTGCCAGAACGACCCCATCAATCGCCACGATCCAAGCGGACGATTCTTCGAGTGGCTTAGGCAACGTGTATCCAGATTAAACCGCCGGCTTTCTCCGCAAACGCCGCCGCCATCCAGACGAAGCTCATTGAGCCAACAAGACACCACCATAGACATAGGCACGCCAACACCGCCGCCATCCAGACGAAACTCATTGACCCCAGAGCCAACACCCCAGATCGACAGGCTCGGCCAGGCCGCACTCGATTACACATACCATGTAATCGATAATGCTGTGGATGACTTGATGCGCGTCCCAAGCCGCATTGCACGGCAATGGGACAGGCTTCCGCGACCAGTCCGATCGGCGATTACATTCATTGCCTATGGGCCACGATTTAACCAGCGCCAAGAAGACGTCCAAGTAGGGATTTTCTATGGCGGACGTTTTCTTCCTGCCCCTACTGCAGCGACGGACGTATCAGGCGATATAAGAACTGGCTCCTTTGTGCCTGTATCACCAGTCGCCTTCCATACTCGCAACCCGATAACCGAACAACCTCGCGCCTCGCGCAATTAACCTGTACTGAATATTTTTATTCCCGGTGAACCCATTCACACAGAGTCACTACGACCGTTTGTCTGAAAGGCAGTAGTAATAATGTCGAGCACAGCGATCGGACCTCAAGGACATGCCCGCTCCGATTGTCCGAGGAACACGTTTGCCATGGGGACATCGGAGAAGCTGCCTCCATGGCAAGAGTGTGACCGCTGTCATGCATTGGCACATTTGTCGTATTTGCAACCGAGAATCACGCGTGGCAGCTGCTATGTTTACATTCCCGGCAGCCGCATCGATGTGGCCATCCGCTCATCACGTCCAGGCACGGACAAGGAGGCAGGCATGAACAAGATGACGTTCCCCAACGCCTGCCAGGTGATGCGCTGGCATTTCCACCCGCTGGGCTTCGAGGCCATCATGGATGCGCCACGCAGCATGGTCGCACGGCTCTTCGACCGCGCCACCGGCGAAACGCTACTGGCCATAGCCGGTATCCCCTGCACAGCCGTCATGGCTGCCGCCGACGTTGAACGCATCATCGAAGCCGTCGAGGCGGAGATGGACGCGTTCATACCCAGCTTCACCTTGCGCGACGCGGTTTAACCCGCCGCCGCGTCCTGCTGACGCAATGCCTGCAACTTGCTCATGAACTGTTCGGCGGGCACTGGCTGGCCCAGCAGGTAGCCTTGCAGCGAATCACACCCCAGGCGGGTCAGGAAGTCTTGCTGCTTGTCGGTCTCCACCCCTTCGGCAACGATGCGTAGGCCCAGCGCCTGGCCCAGGGCGACGATAGCCGAAACAATCGCCGCATCGTCACTGTCCTGCTCCAGGTCACGCACGAAGCCACGGTCGATTTTCAGTTCATTGGCCGGCAGGCGCTTGAGGTACATCAGGCTGGAGTAGCCGGTGCCAAAGTCATCGATGGACAGGTCCACCCCCATGTCGGACAGGCGTTGCAGCACGGTCAAGCTGGCATCGGCGTCGTGCATGGCGGTGGTTTCGGTGATTTCCAGGGTCAGGCAGTTGGCCGGCAGGCCGTTCTGTTGCAGGGCCCGGGCCACGCTCTCGACCAGCCCGGCATGGCAGAACTGGATGGCCGACAGGTTCACGGCCATGCGCCAGCCTTGATGCCCTTGGTCCAGCCACTGGCGCATCTGCCGGCAGGCTTCGTCCAGCACCCACTCGCCGATAGGAATGATCAGGCCGGTTTTCTCTGCCAGGCCAATGAAACGGTCAGGCAGCAGTAGCCCTTGTTGCGGGTGCTCCCAGCGCAGCAAGGCCTCGGCACCGATCGGCTGACAGGCCTGGGCGTCGAACTTGGGCTGGTAGTGCAACCGGAACTGGCGCTGCTCCAGCGCCTGGCGCAGGTCCTGCAGCAGTTGCAGTTGCTGGCGGGCGTTGCTGTTCATCGACACGTCGAAGAAGCTGTAGCCGTTCTTGCCGGCGCTTTTGGCGTGGTACATGGCGGCGTCGGCATTGCGCAGCAGCTCGTGCTGGTCCTGGCCGTTGCCCGGATACAGGACAATGCCCAGGCTCGCCGACAGTTGCAGGTCGTGTTCGGCCACGCGGAATGGCCGCGACACCAGGTTGACCTGCTTGACCGCCACGTCCATGGCATCGTTCGGCTCCTGCAATTCCACCAGCAGCACGAACTCGTCACCGCCGATGCGCGCCAACGTGTCCTGGCTGTGCAAGTGGCCGCGCAGCCGCCCCGCCACGGCCTTGAGCAGCAGGTCGCCAATGTGGTGACCAAAGGCATCATTGACCGGTTTGAAACCGTCCAGGTCAATGAACATCAGGGCAAAACAGCCGCCCTGCTCCGCCACCTTGGCAATGGCCTGCTCGATGCGGTCGGCCAGCAAGGTGCGGTTTGGCAGATCGGTCAGGGTATCGTGCAGGGCCAGCTGGGTCAGCTCCTGGTTGGCCAGGGTCAGCGAACGGGCCAGCTCGGCGGTGCGCGCCTCCAGGCGCGCGTCCAGCACCGAGGTGAGCAAGGCCACGGCCAACACCGCCAAGGTAGTGATCAACACCAGGTAAACCAGGCTGTCGCCCTGCAACCCACCTGCCAGTGCACCGCAGAAACTGCCTTCGGGGAAGTTCGCCGCCGCCATGCCGGTGTAGTGCATGCCGACGATGGCAAACCCCATCACCACGGCCGCCAGCCCGCGGATCTGCCGCACGTAGGGGGTGTGTTTGCGCAGACGGAAGGCGATCCACAACGCCGCCGCAGACGCACCCACGGCAATCAGCAGCGAGGCGCCAAACAGCGTCGGGTCATAGTCGATGCCCGGCAGCATGCGCAGCGCGGCCATGCCGGTGTAGTGCATGCAGGCGATGCCGGCGCCCATGATCAGCGCGCCGAAGCCCAGTTGCAGGCACGGCAGGCTCGGCTGGCTCACCAGCCACAGGGCAAAGCCCGAGGACAGCACGGCGATCAGCAGCGAGAACGCGGTAAGCGCCAGGTCATAACCCAGGTCGACAGGCAGGCTGAAGGCGAGCATGCCGATAAAGTGCATCGACCACACGCCGATGCCCATGGCCAACGCGCCGCCCCCCATCCACAAGTAGGCAGCCCGGCCCTTGGCCGTGGCGATGCGGCCGGTCAGGTCAAGGGCGGTATAAGACGCCAGAATCGCCACGCACAGCGAAATCAGCACCAGCGAAGAGGAGTAGCTACCGGTCAGCATTGGGAGTTCCAGCGACGGGACAGGGGGCCCGGCAAAAGCTGACGATTGTACTCAAGCTTAAGCGAAACGCACGGGGTTTTTGCGAATGGGAATGGATCCAATACACCCCTAAGGGAGCAACTGTCTTGCTCAAAATCTGAAAGCTTGCGCGATCACTGTGGGAGCGGGCATGCCCGCGAACACGGGCGAAGCCCGTGCCACGCTCCGCGCAGCCTGCTTCGCGGGCACGCCCGCTCCCACAGAGTTTCGTAGTACGCCGGCAGAACGGGTCAATCCTGCTCGGCAAATGCCTGTTCTGCGTCCCAGCCGCCACCCAGCGCAGCCACCAGCTGCACACTGGCCACCAGGCGCCCTTGCAGCAGGTTCAACACACTGCGCTCGTTGCTCAACGCCGTGGTCTGCACGTTCACCACATCCAGGTAGCCGATCAACCCTGCGCGGTACTGGTTCTCGGTCAGGCGCAGCGACTCACGGGCGGCATCCAGCGCCTCTTGGCGCACCACCGCTTCATCGCCGTACACCTTCAACTGCACCAGCAGGTTTTCCACTTCCTTGAAGCCGTCGAGCACGGTCTGGCGGTATTGCGCCACGGTCTGGTCATACGCGGCCACCGTGCGGTCCACCTCGGCGCTGCGCTTGCCGGCGTCGAACAGGGTCAGCGCCAGTTGCGGGCCTACCGACCAGTAGCGGTTGGGCAGCTCGATCCAGTTGCTGAAGCTGCTGCTGGAATAGCCGCCACTCATGCTCAGGCTGAGGTCCGGGAAATACGCCGCCCGCGACACGCCGATGTTGGCATTGGCGGCCATCACGTTACGCTCGGCGGCAGCGATATCCGGGCGCCGTTCCAGCAACTGCGAAGGCAGCGAAACCGGGATTTGCGGCAGCGCGGGAATGTCCTTGCTGTCGGCCAGAGCAAAGTCGGCCGGGGTTTTGCCCAGCAGCACGGCAATGGCATTCTCGAACTGCGCGCGCTGCCAGATCAGGTCGATCAGGTCAGCCTGGGTACTCTTGAGCTGGGTACGTGCCTGCGCCACCGCATCTGGCCCGGCGACGCCGGCGCGATACTGGTTTTCGTTCATCCGCAACGAGCGCTCGTAGGCCGCCACAGTGGCTTCCAGCAGGCGCTTTTGCTCGTCTATCACCCGCAGTTGCAGGTAGTTCTGCACAAGCTCCGATTGCTGGCTCAAACGAATCGACGCGAGGTCGGCGAAGCTGGCTTCGGCACTGGCCTCGTTGGCATTCATGGTTTCGCGCAGCTTGCCCCACAGGTCGATCTCCCAGCTCACGCCCAACTGCGCGTTGTAGGTGTTGCGAATACCGCTGCTGTTGTTGGACAAGCTCGAACTGGAACTGCCGGTGCCCTGGGCCGAGCGGTTCTTGCTGGCGTTCAGGTCCAGGCTGGGGAACAACGCCGCGCGGCTGCTGCGCACCAGCGCCTGGGCCTGGCGGTACTGGGCTTCGGATTGCGCTACGGTCTGGTTGCTGCGGTTCAGTTCCTCAACCAGCGCATTGAGCCCGGCATCGCCGTAGATTTCCCACCAGGCGCCGCGGGCGATGGCGTCGGATGGCGCGGCCTGGGTCCAGCCTTCGGCGTGCTTGAACTGCGCCGCCGAGCTTTTCAGTTCGGGGCGATGGTAGTCCGGGCTCAGGGTACAGGCACTGAGCAGGGCCACGCACAACCCGGCGCCGAGCAGGCGCGAGCCACGCCCACGGGTCAGCGTTTGCAGGGCACGATGAAGTGGGGTCTGGGCAAAAGTCATAGCGGGTTTTCCAGGGCGGCGTCGGTGCGCACGCCGCGCCAACGGTTGAAACGGTGGCGCAGGCGGTCCAGGTACAGGTAGACCACCGGCGTCGTATAAAGGGTGAGGATCTGGCTGAACACCAGGCCACCAATGATGGTCAGGCCCAGCGGCTGGCGCATTTCCGCGCCCTCGGCGTGGCTCAGCAGCAGCGGCAAGGCGCCAAGAATGGCCGCCAGGGTGGTCATCAGGATCGGCCGCAGGCGCAGCAGACAAGCCCGGCGAATTGACTCCTCGGGGGACAGCCCCTGGTGGCGCTCCAGCTGCAAGGCCAGGTCGATCATCAGGATGGCGTTTTTCTTCACCACGCCGATCAGCAGGAACAGCCCCAGCAGCGAGATCAGGCTGAACTCGCCCCCCGTGACGTACAACGCGAGCAAGGCCCCGACACCGGCTGAAGGCAGTGTCGAAAGAATGGTCAGCGGGTGAATGTAGCTTTCGTACAGGATGCCCAGCACCAGGTACACCAGCACCAGCGCACCGAGGATCATGAACGGCTGGCCTTCCTGGGTCTTGGCAAAGGCATCGGCAGTGCCACCCAGCTTGGCGATCACTTCCTCAGGCAAGCCCAACTTGGCCACCGCGCGCTCCAGCGCAGCCATGGCCTGGTCGGGGCTGTAGCCTTCCGCGACGTCGAAGGCAATGTCTTCGGAGGCGAACTGGCCTTCGTGGCTGACGCGGTCGTTGGCCAGGCTGTTTTCGTAGTGGGCGATGGTGGACAGCGGCACACGGGCGCCGTCGGCGGTGATCACCTGCACTTGCTCCAGGGTACTTGGGTCCCAGGCGTATTTCGGGTTGATCTCCAGCACCACCTGATACTGGTTGAGGCTGTCGTAGATGGTGGAGATCTGCCGCTGGCTGTAGGCGTTGTTCAACACCGTGGTAACCATGTCCATGTCGATGCCCAGGCGCTTGGCCTGGTCGCGGTCGACCACCAGGGTCACCTGCTGGGTGCCGGCACCGTCACGCGCATCGATAGCGGTGAGCTCCGGCAGTGCACGCACGGCTGCGACCACTTTCGGGAACCACTCACGCAGCGCTGCCAGGTCGCCACTCTGCAGGGTATACAGGTACTGCGACGAGTTCTGGTCACGGCCACCGCCGCCCAGTTGCAGGTCCTGGTCGGCCATCAGGAACAGGCGCCCGCCAGGCACTTTGGGCATTTCCTTGCGCAGGCGCTCGATCACCTTCTGCGCATCGATCTTGCGCTCGCTGATCGGTTTCAGGCGCACCAGCACCATGGCGTTGTTGGTACCGCTGTTGCCACCGATGAAACCTGCAACGCTCTGCACTGCCGGGTCGGCGAGCAAAGCACGGCGGTAAATTTCCATCTTCGGCTGCATCACGGTGAACGACAGCCCGTCGTCACCACGGATGAAGCCCATCAGCTGGCCGGTGTCCTGCTGCGGCATCAACGTCTTTGGCACCACGACGTACAGCGCGATGTTGATACCGATGGTGGCCAACAGGCTGAGCAGGGTCAGGCGCTTGTGGCGCAGGGCCCAGCCCAGGCTGCGGTCGTAGACGTTAACCATGCGCTGGTGCAGTTTGTCGCTCCAGCGTTGCAGGCGTGTCTGCTCGGCCTGATGCGGTTTGAGCCAGCGGGCGCAGAGCATGGGCGTCAGGGTCAGCGATACCACCAGCGACACGATGATCGCCGTCGCCAGGGTGATGGAAAACTCCTGGAACAGGTTGCGCACAATGCCACCCATGAACAGGATGGAGACGAACACCGCCACCAGCGACACGTTCATCGACAGCAAGGTGAAGCCTACTTCCTTGGCGCCGAGGAAGGCCGCCTTCATCGGCGGCTGGCCGTCCTCGATGTGCCGCGAGATGTTTTCCAGCACCACGATGGCATCGTCCACCACCAGGCCGGTGGCCAGAATCAGCGCCATCAGCGACAGGTTGTTCAGCGAGAAACCGCACAGGTACATGACCGCGAACGTGCCCACCAGCGACACCGGCACGGCCAGGCTGGGGATCAGCGAGGCGCGCAGGCTGCCGAGGAACAGGTACACCACCAGGATCACCAGCACCACCGCAATCAGCAGGGTGTGCTCGGCCTCTTTCAGGGTGGCCTTGATCACGGGCGAGCGGTCCATGGCCACGTTCAGTTGCACGCTGGCTGGCAACAACGACTGCAGGGCCGGCAGCTGTGCCTTGATCTGGTCAACCGTTTCGATGATGTTGGCGCCGGTCTGGCGGTTGACCACCAGCAGCACGGCCGCCTGGTCATTGAAGAAGCCGCTGTTGTAGCGGTTCTCGACGCCGTCGGTGATGGTCGCCACGTCGGACAGGCGCAGGATGGTACCGTTCTGCTGGCGGATCACCACCGGCTCGTAGTCCTTGGCCGTTTCCAGCTGGTCGTTGGCGCGCACCTGCCAGTTGCGCTCGGCGTCCTCGACAAAGCCCATGGGGCGACGCTGGTTGGCGTTGGACACCGCCGTGCGCACTTCGTCCAGCGACAGGTTGTACTGGTTGAGCAGCTGCGGCTCGACGGCGATGCGCACCGCCGGCAGCGAGCTGCCGCCGATCTGCACCTCCCCTACCCCCGACACCTGGGCCAGGCTCTGCGACAGGATGGTGTCGGCCAGGTCGTACAACTGGCCTTTCTGCAGCACATCCGAGGTCAGCGACAGCACCATGATCGGCGCCTGGGACGGGTTGATCTTCTTGTAGGTGGGCATGCTGCGCATGCCGCTGGGCAGCAGGTTGCGGGTAGCGTTGATCGCCGCCTGCACCTCGCGCGCCGCACCGTCGATGTCACGGCCCATCTCGAAACCGATGATCACCCGGGTCGAGCCCTGGTTGGAGCTGCTGGTCAGCGTGGTGACGCCGGCGATGCTGCCCAGCTTACGCTCCAGTGGTGTGGCCACGGTAGACGCCATGACCTCGGGGCTGGCCCCGGACAGGTTGGCCGACACCACGATCACCGGGAAGTCCATTTCCGGCAGCGGCGCAACCGGCAGCAGCTTGAAGCTGACGCCGCCCAGCAGCATGATCGCCAGGCTCAACAGCATGGTCGCCACCGGGCGACGGATGAAAGGACCGGACAGGTTCATGCCTCGGCCTGCTTCGCGTCAGTGGCCGGGCGCCAGCGGCGGGCCAGGCGGTCGAAGTAGAGGTAGATGACCGGGGTGGTGAACAGCGTCAGCACCTGGCTGACCAGCAACCCGCCCACCATCACCAGGCCCAGAGGCTGGCGCAGCTCGGCGCCGGAACCGGTAGCGAGCATCAGCGGCACGGCACCGAACAGCGCGGCCAGGGTGGTCATCAGGATCGGCCGGAAGCGCAGCAGCGCCGCCTGGTAGATGGCATCGCGCGGGCTCATGCCTTGGTGGCGCTCGGCCTCCAGGGCGAAGTCGATCATCATGATCGCGTTCTTCTTGACGATACCGATCAGCAGGATGATACCGATGATGGCGATCATGCCCAGGTCGTTGCCGCTGATGAGCAGAGCCAGCAAAGCGCCCACTGCTGCCGACGGCAAGGTCGAGAGGATGGTCACCGGGTGAATGTAGCTTTCGTACAGCACGCCCAGCACGATGTACATGGTCACCACCGCCGCCAGGATCAGCAGCAAGGTGCTCGACAGCGATGCCTGGAAGGCCTCCGCCGCACCCTGGAAGCGGGTTTGCACACCCAACGGCATGCCGATGTCCTTCTGCACCTGCTCGATCACCTGCACGGCTTCACCCAGCGATGCACCGTGAGCCAGGTTGAACGACAGGGTCACCGCCGGGAACTGGCCAATGTGGGAAATGGCCAACTGGGCCTGGCGCTGCTCGATACGCGCCAGCGCCGACAGGCGCACCTGGCCGCCATCGGTGGCTTTGACGTGAATCGACTCCAGCGCTTGCGGGCCGATAACTGCCGCGTCCTGCGACTGCAGTACCACACGGTACTGGCTGGCCTGGGTGTAGATGGTGGAGATCTGCCGTTGGCCAAAGGCGTCATACAGGGCGTTGGTGATCTGCGACACCGTGATGCCCAGGCGGCTGGCCATGTCACGGTCAATCACCAGGTAGACCTGCAAGCCTTTGTCCTGCAGGTCGCTGGCCACGTCGGCCAGTTCGGGGCGTTGCTGCAGCGCCTGTACCAGCTTGCTGCTCCATTGCGCCAACAGGTCGGCGTCGGGCGACGACAGGCTGAACTGGTACTGGGTGCGGCTGACACGGTCTTCGATACTCAGGTCCTGCACCGGCTGCATGAACAGGCGGATACCCACCAGCCGGTCGAGTTGCGGCTGCAGACGGCTGATGACCTCGCTGGCGGTGACATCCCGTTCGCCATGGGGCTTGAGGTTGATCAGCAGGCGGCCACTGTTGAGCGTGGCGTTATCGCCATCGACGCCGATGTAGGACGACAGGCTCTGCACGGCAGGGTCCTGCAGGATCACCTTGCTCAGGGCCTGCTGGCGTTCGCTCATGGCGGCAAACGAGGTGGATTGCGGCGCTTCGGAGATACCCTGGATGACCCCGGTGTCCTGCACCGGGAAGAAGCCCTTGGGTACCACCATGTACAGGAACACCGTCAGCGCCAGGCTGGCCACGGCGACCAGCAAGGTCAACGGCTGGTGCTTCAGCACCCATTGCAGGGCACTGCCGTAGTGCTTGATCAGCCAGTCGATCCAGGCACCACTGGCACGGTAGAAGCGCCCCTGCTCTTCTTCCTTGGGCTCGCGCTTGAGCAGCCGGGCGCACATCATCGGCGTCAGGGTCAGCGACACCACCAGGGAAATCAGGATGGCCACCGCCAGGGTAATGGCGAACTCGCGGAACAGCCGGCCGACGACATCGGCCATGAACAGCAGCGGGATCAGTACCGCGATCAGCGAGAAGGTCAGGGAAATCAGGGTGAAGCCGATTTGCCGGGCGCCCTTGAGCGCTGCCTGCATGGGCGTCTCGCCCTCTTCGATATGCCGCGAGATGTTTTCCAGCATCACGATGGCATCATCGACCACAAAGCCCGTGGCGATGGTCAGGGCCATCAGCGTCAGGTTGTTGACCGAAAAGCCGGCCAGGTACATCACGCCGAAGGTGCCGATCAGCGACAAAGGCACGGCAATCGAAGGGATAATGGTGGCACTGAAGCGGCGCAGGAAGAGGAAGGTGACCATCACCACCAGGGCGATGGCGATCAGCAGTTCGTGCTGTACGTCCTTCACGGCAGCGCGGATGGTCTGGGTGCGGTCGGTGAGCACCGACACATCCAGACCGGCCGGCAGGTTGTCGGTAATCGACGGCAACAGTTCCTTGATGCGGTCGACCACTTCGATCACGTTGGCGCCCGGCTGACGCTGGATATTCAACAGCACCGCATGGTTTTCGTTGGCCCAGGCAGCCAGGCGCTCGTTCTCCGCGCCGTCGACGATTTCGGCCACGTCTTTCAGGCGCAGCGGCGCACCGTTGTTGTAGGCCAGGATCAGGTTGGCGTATTCCTCGGGGGAACGCAGCTGGTCGTTGGCATCGAGCATCGACACCCGGGTCGGGCCGTCGAAGTTGCCCTTGGGCTGGTTGACGTTGGACGCGCCAATCAGCGTGCGCACGTCATCCAGGTTCAGGCCGTTGGCGGCCAAGGCATCGACGTTGACCTTGATGCGCACTGCCTGGCGCTGGCCGCCGGCAATGCTGACCATGCCCACGCCACTGATCTGCGCGAGCTTTTGCGCCACGCGGGTGTCGACCAGGTCGTTGAGCTTGGGCAGCGGCATGGTCTTGCTGGAAATGGCCAGGGTCAGCACCGGGGTGTCGGCCGGGTTGACCTTGTTGTACACCGGTGGCGCTGGCAGGTCGCTGGGCAGCAGGTTGCTGGCGGCGTTGATCGCGGCCTGCACCTGTTGCTCGGCAACGTCCATGTTCATGTCGAGGTTGAAGCGCAAGGTCAGCACCGACGCGCCGCCGGAGCTGGTCGAGGCCATTTGCTCAAGGCCAGGCATCTGCCCGAACTGGCGCTCCAGCGGTGCGGTGACTGCACTGGTCATGACCTGCGGGCTGGCGCCGGGGTACAGGGTCATGACGCGGATGGTCGGGTAATCCACCTGCGGCAAGGCGGAAACCGGCAGCAGCTTGTAGGCGATCAGGCCGGCCAGAACGATGGCCAGCATGCTCAGCGTGGTGGCGACCGGCCGCAGAATGAACAGACGCGAGAGGTTCATGCGCCCGCCTTGCCTGCTGCTTTGCCAGGTTGTGCTTCACCGGTTTGCGCCGAACCTTTGGCCTCTTGCCCTTGCAGGTGCTGGCCCGGGGTGGTCGGCACTTGTGAGCTGTCTTCGACCACTTCGACCTTGGTGCCTTCGCGCAGGCGGTCGGTACCTTCCAGCACCAGCCGGTCACCGGCCTTCAGGCCGTCGAGAATGACGCTGTTCTCGCCATCGCTGGCCCCCACCTTGAGCTTGCGCACGTTAACCGTGTTCTCGGCATTGACCACGTAGGCGAAGCTGCCGTCGTTGCCGAACTGGATGGCCGCCGCCGGGGCCATGACCACCTGCTTGAGGGTATCGGCCAGCAAGCGCACGTTGACGAACTGGTTGGGGAACAGGACCAGGTCCTTGTTCTCGAAGCGGCCTTTGAACTTGAGGGTGCCGGTGGTGGTGTCGATCTGGTTGTCGATGCTGCCCAGCACGCCGGTAGATTGCAGTTTGCTGTCACTGCGGTCCCAGGCCTCGACCGGCAGGCTGGCGCCGCTGCGATAGCGCTCCAGCACGGTGCTCAGCTCGGTTTCCGGCAGGGTGAAGGCGACGTTGATCGGCTCGGTCTGGGTGATGACTACCAGTGCGGTGGTGTCGTTGGCCGCCACCAGGTTGCCCAGGTCAAGCTGACGCAGGCCGACACGGCCGCTGATCGGCGCACGGATCTGGGTGAAGTCGAGGTTCAGGCGGGCATCGTTGACCTGGGCCTGGTTGGTCTTGACCAGCCCCTGGAATTGCGCCACCTGTGCTTCGGCGGTGTCGAGGGTTTGCTTGGCGATGCTGTCTTCGGCGTACAGGCCTTTGTAACGGGCCAGGTCGACCTGGGCGTTCTTCAACTGCGCCTGGTTCTGCGCCAAGGTGCCTTCGGCTTGCTGCAGGGCGATGCGGTACGAGCGCGGGTCGATTTCGGCAAGCAAGTCGCCGGCCTTGACCTGCTGGCCTTCCTTGAAGTGGATTTTCACCAGTTCGCCAGCCACGCGGCTGCGTACGTTGACGGTGTTGGTCGCGGTGACCGTGCCCAGGGCCTTGTAGTACAGCGGGAAATCACCCACCCGCACCGGCTCGACGCGCACGGGCACAGCTTCGCTGGAGCCGCCAAAGCCCGGGCGACCGCCCATCATGCCCATGCCCTTGCCACCGCGCCCGCCGCCGCCACTGGCTTCTTTATGCGCAGGCGTTGCTGCAGGCCACAGCCACCAGGCCAGTGCAGCCACCAGCAGCAGGATCAGCAGGCCGACGAGCCAGCGACGGGGGGAACGGGAATTGGACGCTTGCATGGGTTGAACGAACCTTGTTCGGAATGGCGACTTGGGGAGGGTGAACGATAAGCAATGGCATCGCTTTAGCAAAGGGCCTTTACCAGAGGTTTACCTTAGGCTGACGTTGCCAAGACGCGGAATTTTAAATGAAAACGGCCCGGAACGTATTCCGGGCCGTTACAGGGTGTTGCTTGGAGCGGTGGCGGGCTAGAAGGTTTCTTTTTATGTGCCGGCCTCTTCGCGGGCAAGCCCGCTCCCACAGGTACTGCACAGGTTTCAAAAGCTGTACGATCCCTGTGGGAGCGGGCTTGCCCGCGAAGAGGCCGGCACAGGCAATAAATGCCCGCCCTGCCCCACACAATCCTTACTTCAGTACAGCCAGGGCTGCATCGTAGTTCGGCTCGTCAGCAATTTCGCCAACCAGCTCGCTGTGCAGCACCTTGTCGTTCTCGTCCAGCACCACCACGGCGCGGGCAGCCAGGCCGGCCAGCGGGCCGTCGGCGATGGCAACGCCGTAGTTTTCGAGGAACTCGCGGCCACGCAGGGTCGACAGGTTCTTCACGTTTTCCAGGCCTTCAGTGCCGCAGAAGCGCGCCTGGGCGAACGGCAGGTCGGCGGAGATGCACAGCACGACAGTGTTGGCGACATCGTTGGCCTGGGCGTTGAACTTGCGCACGGAGGTAGCGCAGGTTGGGGTGTCGACGCTCGGGAAAATGTTCAGCACTTTGCGCTTGCCGGCGAAGTCTTTCAGCGACTTGTCAGCCAGGCCTTCACCGACCAGGGAGAATGCCGGAGCCTGGGCGCCGGCCTGTGGCAGGTTGCCGTTAACCTGAACCGGGCCGCCTTTGAGAGTCACTTGAGCCATGACGAAATCCTTATGCTGGGTTTGAAAAGGACACTGAGTTAAGCATGAAGCCGGCCGGGTGCCTATGGGTCCGGTGAAATTGTTCTATTTCCAGACACTTTTTGTGGACAAAAAAATACCCGGTTTGCGACAGGCAACCCGGGCATTCTTTATTGCAGGAGGCGAATCAGCCCAGCAGGCCGTACACCACCGAAGTCAACGCAACCAAGCCGACCACCACCACGAACACGTTGGAGGCCGCGCCGCTGTACTTGCGCATCGACGGTACACGGTGAATGGCGTACATCGGCATCAGGAACAGCAGCACCGCGAGAATCGGGCCGCCGAGCGACTCGATCATGCCGAGGATGCTCGGGTTGAGGGTGGCAACGATCCAGCACACCACCAGCATCAGCGCAGCAACCACGCGGTCCAGGGTTTTGGCACCCGGGCGCGCGCCAGTCTTGGCGATGATGCCCTTCAGGCCTTCGCTGGCACCGATGTAGTGGCCCAGGAACGACTTGGCGATAGCCACGAAGGCGATCAGCGGCGCCGCGAACGCGATGGTCGGGTTGCTGAAGTGGTTGGCCAGGTACGACAGGATCGACAGGTTCTGTGCCTTGGCTTCGGCCAGCTGGGCGCTGCTCAGGGTGAGCACGCAGCTGAACACGAAGAACAGCACCATCACCACCATCAGCAGGTGGGCACGGCGCAGGATCTGGCCGCTGCGCTCATCGGCGTGCTCGCCGTAACGGCGCTTCTGGTCCACCGCGAAGGCCGAGATGATCGGCGAGTGGTTGAACGAGAACACCATCACCGGAATGGCCAGCCACAGGGTGTGCAGGAACGCCGAGGCCGGCGGCACCTGGGTGGCGCTGTCGAGGATGCCACCGGTCCAGTGCGGCACCAGGTACAGGCCCAGCAGCGCCAGGGCGACGATGAACGGGTACACCAGCAGGCTCATGACCTTGACCGTGGCCTGCTCGCCGCAACGCACGATGGCCAGCAGGCCGAGGATCAGCACGAACGACAGGATGGCCCGTGGCGGCGGCGCCATGTGCAGCTGGTGCTCCATGAAGCTGGACACGGTGTTGGTCAGCGCCACGCTATAGATAAGCAGGATGGGGAAAATCGCGAAGAAGTACAGCACGGTGATCGAGGCACCGGCGGTGCTGCCGAAGTGCTCTTTGACCACCTCGGTGATGTCGCCACCGTTGCGCCCCGACAGGACGAAACGGGTCAGCCCACGGTGGGCAAAGTACGTCATCGGGAAGGCCAGGATGGCCAGGATCAGCAGCGGCCAGAAGCCGCCAAGGCCGGCGTTGATCGGCAGGAACAGGGTTCCGGCGCCGATGGCTGTGCCAAACAGGCCCAGCATCCAGGTAGTGTCGTGACGCGCCCAGCTGCCAAGGGTGGCGGGGGTCGATTCTGCAAAGCGTTGTTCAACGCTTGGGGCCTGCTCATTCATTCCGGGTGAAGCTCCACTCGCAAGACTGCAACAGGCTGAGAATGGCGAAATAGTGCCTTCGCCCAACTCAACCGGAAAAGAGGGGCGCGATTGTGCACGGAAAGGTTGCACTTGCGAAGCCCCTTTCCGAGGGGCGGTTGCACTTGTCTTTACAAGCGGGTTGTGCCGACAGGAAATGCAAGGGGCCGCGCAGGCCCCTTGGTGGTGTTACTTCTGAACAGCAGCAAACGCTTCGGCAACCCGTTGCAGGTTGGCCGGGCGCAGGCCGGACATGCACACGCGGCCGCTGTCGATCAGGTAGACGCCAAACTCGTCACGCAGGCGGCGCACTTGCTCCACGCTGAAGCCGGTGTAGCTGAACATGCCACGCTGGCGCAGGAAGAACTGGAAGTCCTGGCCTGGCAGCAGCTTCGCCAGCGCATCGACCAGCGCCTGGCGCATGTCGAGGATACGCTTGCGCATCACTTCGACTTCTTCGGCCCATTGGGCATTGAGGCCGGTATCGCTCAGCACGCCAGCGACCAGCTGGGCACCGAAGTTGGGCGGGCTGGAATAGTTGCGGCGTACGGTGGCCTTGAGCTGGCCAAGGACGCTCTGGGCAGTGGCGTCGTCGTCGCACACCACCGACAAGCCCCCTACCCGCTCGCCGTACAGCGAGAAAATTTTCGAGAACGAGTTGCTGACCAGGCACGGCACACCGGCACGGGCCATTTCGCGGATGGCGTAGGCGTCTTCCACCAGGCCTTCGGCGAAGCCCTGGTAGGCGATGTCGAGGAACGGGATCAGTTGGCGTGCCTTGACCACTTCAACCACTTGTTGCCACTGGTGTTGTTCCAGGTCGGCGCCGGTGGGGTTGTGGCAGCAAGGGTGCAGCAGTACCACGCTGTTGGCCGGCAGGGTCTGCAGGGTGGCCAGCATGCCGTCGAAGTCCACGCCACGGGTGGCCTGGTCGAAGTACGGGTAGGTGTGCACCTTGAAGCCGGCGCCTTCGAAGATGGCGCGGTGGTTGTCCCAGGTCGGGTTGCTGACCCAGACTTCGGACTGCGGGAAATAGCGCTTGAGGAAGTCGGCACCGACTTTCAGGGCGCCGGAGCCACCCACGGTCTGCACGGTGGCCACACGGCCGCCGGTCACAGCCGGGTGATCGGCACCGAACAGCAGTGCCTGGATGGCCTGGCGGTAGCTGGCCAGGCCTTCCATCGGCAGGTACAGGGAAGCTTCGTGGTCCTGGCCGGCGATGCGTTTTTCCACCGCATCCACAGCTGCCAGTTGCGGCACCACGCCAGCCTCATCGTAATACAGGCCGATACTCAGGTTGACCTTGTCGGCGCGCGGGTCGGCCTTGAAGGTTTCCATCAACGAGAGGATCGGGTCGCCGGCATAGGCATCGACATGTTTGAACACAGCGTGCAGCTCCTTGGATCAGGACAGTACGAAAAGTCAGCGTTGAGCATACCCGGAGTGCGGGTTCAGGAACATCCACTATTGTGCAAGGTTGTCTATGCAACATTGCATGGCTGGGAATCTGTGCTGGATTCTTCGCGGGTAAAACCGCTCCTACAGGTTCAGCGCATACCTGTGGGAGCGGGTTTACCCGCGAAGAGGCCGGTTCAGCCAAGCAGCTCTTTCAGGCCCTGCAACTCCTGCTCAGTCACCGCCACCCCCTCCTCCTCGGCCACCTCACGCTCGCGGTATCGCCGCTCACCCGGCATGCGGGTCAACCCCACCGCCTGCATCTGTTCCACCAATTCGCGGCTGCGCTGGGCAAACCGCTCGCCCTCGGCCTTGTGCGGGTCGATGACGATGATCAGCTGCCCCGTCCATGGCGTTTTTGCCCCCGGGTGCCCGGACCAGTCGAACTCCCAGGAGAAATGCCCGCCCGTCAGCGCCGCCGCCAGCAACTCGACCATCATCGACAGCGCCGAGCCCTTGTGCCCGCCAAACGGTAGCAAGGCGCCACCCTCCAGAATCGCCAGCGGGTCGGTGGTCGGCTCGCCGTTGGCATCCACACCCATGCCTTCCGGTAGTTGCTGGCCGGCACGCGCAGCAATCTGCACGTCACCGTGGGCCATGGCGCTGGTGGCCATGTCGAAGACGATCGGGTCGTGTTCGGCGCAAGGCGCAGCAAACGCGATGGGGTTGGTGCCGAACAGTGGCTTGCGGGCGCCATGCGGCACCACGCAGGTCATGCTGTTGACCACGCTCAGGGCCACCAGGCCCTCTTCGGCGAACGGCTCTACATCCGGCCACAGTGCCGCGAAGTGGTGCGAGTTGTGGATCGCCAGTACGGCAATGCCGGCATTGCGCGCCTTGGCCACCAGCAGCTCGCGGGCCGCAGCCAGCGCCGGCTGGGCAAAGCCGCCGGCTGCATCGACACTGACATAGCCGGCAGCTACATCACTGACCTTCGGTATGGCCTGGCCGTCAACCCAGCCACTGGCCAGGGTCGAAACATACCCGGGCATGCGGAATACCCCATGGCTGTGCGCGCCATCGCGTTGGGCGCTGGCACAGTTGTAAGCCAGCACCCCAGCCACACGCTCGCTGCAGCCATGGCGCTGGAAGATGGACTGCAACAGGCCCTGCAGTTCGGTAAAAGGCACACGCACGACAGTGCCGGTAGAAGGTGCGGACATCTGAAGCTCCTTGTTGATTTTGGAATGGCTACAGCGTTGCAACGACAAAAACTTTCCTGCATGTGACAGCAATCTGTCAAATGTTGACTTGATGACAGAAAACATTCATTTTCTTCCCCAAGCCTTACCCCTGGAGCCACAGCATGAGCCAACCGATCAAGCAACGCCTGGAAAACAGCCTCGAAGGGGCCGCTGCCTCGGGCCGCAAGATCGCCACCTACATGCTCGCCAACCTGCACGAACTGCCGTTCCAGACTTCGGCCAGCATCGCCGCCAAGCTGGGCGTCAGCGAATCCAGCGTCGGGCGCTTCTGCCGCTCACTGGGTTATGCCCACCTCAAGGCGCTTAAGCAAGACCTGCAGAACGACCTGGGCGACGGCCCGTGGCTGGTGGGTGACCGCCTGCAAGATTACCGCCAGAACCAGGACGCCAGCGACAACGCCGGCAGCCTGGAGCTGGAGATCGCCGCCCTGGTGCGCGTGCACGAATACCGCCAGAGCCCGGCCTGGCACAGCGTGGCGCAACGCCTGGCCAGCAAGCCACGGGTATTCATTGCCGGCTTCCAGACCGAGCGCGGCGTGGCCATGTGCATGAGCCACTTGCTGCAATACCTGCGCGATGGCGTGCAGCTGGTCGATATCAGCGCCGGGCACTTCGGCGACGTGTTGCTGGGCCGCGCCGAAGACAGCGCCCTGGTGGTGTTCGAAGCGCGCCGTTATTCCCGCCATGCCTTGATGCTGTGCCAGAAGGCGCGCGAGGCGGGCATCGCGGTCACCCTGGTGACCGACACCTTCTGTGACTGGGCCGATGCCAACGCCGACGAGGTGTTCCGCATCCCCACCGAGTTCAATCTGTTCTGGGAATCCACCTCGACGATGCTGTCGTGGGTTCACCTGATGGTCAACGAGGTCTGCAAGAAACTCGGGCCTGATGTTGAAAAACGCTTGGAAGCGACTGCCGCTCTACATAACGAGTTCGTCGGCTACACCTCGTGGTCGGCGGGCAAACAACAATAGCAAGAGTGCAATGAGGTGCGAGATGAACAAGACCATGGCCTTGGTGGGTGCGTGTGCCCTGCTGCTGACGGGTGCCGCCAGTGCCGAAACCCTGCGTTTTGCCACCGAGGGCGCCTACCCGCCCTTCAACTATGTCGATGCCGATAACAAACTGCACGGCTTCGACATCGACATCACCCACGCCCTGTGCGAACAGATGAAAGTCGAGTGCACGCTGGTGGCCCAGGACTGGGAAGGCATCATCCCGGCCCTGATGGCCCGCAAGTATGACGCTATTGTCGCCTCGATGATCGACACCGAAGAACGTCGCAAGAAAATCGCCTTCACCGACCATTACTACCGCACCCCGCTGACCGTTGCCGTCGCCAAGGACAGCAAGATCGACAGCGCCCAGACTGACTTCGTCGGCTACACCGTCGGCGCCCAGTCGTCGTCCACCCAGGCCATCTACGCCGAAGACGTGTATGGCAAGGCCGGTGCCGACGTGAAGCTGTACCCGACCATGGACGAAGCCAACGCCGACCTGGCCGCCGGGCGCCTGGACGGGGTGATTGCCGACAAATTCCCGCTGCACGAGTGGATGACCAAGAACGGTGGGGATTGCTGCAAGATCCTCGGCGACGTGGCAGACACCAAAGCCGATGCTGCCATTGCCGTGCGCAAGGACGACGAGGCCCTGCGCCAGCGCCTGAACGTTGCACTGCAACAGATCGTGGCCAACGGCACCTACCAGAAGATCGCCAGCAAGTACTTCGCTTTCGATATCTACAACTGACCTTCAAGCCCGCATTGCCTGACCGGGCCCTATCGCCGGCAAGCCAGCTCCCACAGGTTGCTCACTGACCTGAAGAACAGAGGTGTACCTGTGGGAGCTGGCTTGCCGGCGATGAGGCCGGTGAGGTCAACACAAGGTGTTTGTCATGCTCGATCAATTGTCCTTGCTGTCCTTCGCCAGTGGAGGCTGGGGCCAGGCGCTGCTGGCCGGCGCGCTGGTTACGGTTTCCCTCGCCCTGGCCTGCCTGCCCATCGGCCTGCCGCTGGGCCTGGTAGTTGCCCTGGCCGCACGCTCACGCAAACGCCTGCCACGGGCCTGGGCCACCACGTTCTCTACCGTGTTCCGCGGCCTGCCAGAGCTGCTGACGTTGCTGATCATTTATTACGGCTGCCAGATCGCCGCGCAGAAGATCCTTGCCGCCATGGGCTACGAGGGTGAGTTCCTGATCAACACCTTCCTTGCCGCGATGATTGCCTTCAGCCTGGTGTTCGCCGCGTTTTCCAGCGAAATCTGGCTCGCAGCCTTCAAGACCCTGCCCAAAGGCCAGCTGGAAGCCTGCTCGGCACTGGGCCTGAGCAAGCGCACCGGCTTCTTCAAGGTGCTGCTGCCGCAACTGACCCGCATCGCCCTGCCCGGCTTGTCGAACAACTGGCTGTCGCTGCTCAAGGACACCTCGCTGGTGTCGACCATTTCGCTGGTCGACCTGATGCGCCAGACCAACCTGGCGGTCAGCGTGACCAAGGAGCCGATGTTCTTCTACGGCGTCGCCTGCCTGGGTTACCTGCTGTTCGCGGCACTTTCCGGGCGCGTGTTCGCCTACATCGAACGGCGCAGCAACCGCCACCTGCAAGGAGCACGCGCATGAGCTTCGAACAACTGCTGGCACTGGTGCTCGACCCCGACCTGCTGGAGCGCTACGGCCCGCGCTTTCTCGATGGCCTGCTGGTAACCGCCAAGCTGGTGGCCATTTCCTTCAGCCTGGGCGCCGTGCTCGGCCTGTTGCTGGCCCTGGCACGCATGTCGCGCAGCCTGGTACTGCAGCGCATGGCCGCCGGTTACGTGTACTTCTTCCGTGGCTCGCCGCTGCTGGCCCAACTGTTCCTGCTGTATTACGGCCTGGGCTCGCTCAAGGGCTTCTGGCAGGACGTGGGCCTGTGGTGGTTCTTCCGCGAGGCGTGGTTCTGCACCTTGCTGGCATTCACCCTGAACACCGCCGCCTACCAGGCCGAGATCTTCCGCGGCAGCCTGATGGCCGTGGCCCCCGGCCAGCATGAGGCAGCCCGGGCGCTGAACCTGAAACGCTCGACCACCTTCTTCAAGGTGATCCTGCCGCAGTCGCTGCTGGTGGCCATCGGCCCGCTGGGCAACGAACTGATCCTGATGATCAAGGCCAGCGCGATTGCCTCGCTGGTGACCATCTACGACCTCATGGGCGTGACCAAACTGGCCTTCTCGCGCAGTTTCGACTTCCAGATCTACCTGTGGGCCGCTGTGCTCTACCTGGTGATCGTGGAACTGGTGCGGCGCCTGCTGAAACACCTGGAAGCCCGCCTGGGCCGCCACCTGAACTGACCGAAGGATACGTTCCATGCATTGCCAGACCCTTGTCCTCGGCGCCGGCATCGTCGGCGTCAGCACCGCGCTGCACCTGCAGGCCCGCGGGCGCCAGGTGATCCTGATCGACCGCGACGAACCGGGCAGCGGCACCAGCCACGGCAACGCCGGGTTGATCGAGCGCTCCAGCGTCATCCCCTATGCCTTTCCCCGGCAACTGGGCGCATTGCTGCGCTACGGCCTGAACCGCCAGCCCGATGTGCGCTACAGCCTGGCGCACCTGCCCAAGGCCGCACCGTGGCTGTGGCGCTACTGGCGTCAGTCAGCCCCTGGTCGGCTGGCCGGTGCCGCCGCTGACATGCTGCCGCTGGTGCAGCGCTGCGTCGAAGAACACGACGCGTTCGTCGCCGCCGCCGGCCTTGAAGGGCTGGTGCAAGCCAAAGGCTGGATCGAAGTGTTCCGCGACCCGGCCCTGTTCGAGCAGGCCAAGGCCGATGCCAAGGGCCTGAGCCGCTATGGCCTGCAATTTGAAATCCTTGAATGCGGGCAACTGCAGGCCCGCGAGCACCAGCTGGACGCCACCGTGGTCGGCGGCATTCACTGGCTCGACCCGAAGACCGTGAACAACCCCGGCGCCCTCACCCGTGGCTACGCGACGCTGTTCCAGCAACGCGGCGGGCAGTTCCTGCATGGTGATGCACGCAGCCTGCGCCAGGCCAACGGCCAATGGCGGGTCGAGAGCCGCCGCGGCCCGATTACCGCCGACGAAGTGGTGGCCTGCCTCGGCCCACAATCGGCCGACCTGTTCAGCGGCCTGGGCTACCAGATCCCGCTGGCGATCAAGCGCGGTTACCACATGCACTACAGCACCCGTGACGGCGCGCAACTGGAGCATTCCATTTGCGATACCCAGGGCGGCTACGTGCTGGCACCGATGGCGCGCGGCGTGCGCCTGACCACAGGCATCGAGTTCGACGCAGCCAGCGCGCCCGGTAACCAGATCCAGCTGGGCCGCTGCGAGGCCCTGGCGCGCAAGCTGTTCCCGGCCTTGGGCGAACGCCTCGATGACACGCCGTGGCTGGGCCGTCGCCCGTGCCTGCCCGACATGCGCCCGGTGATCGGCCCGGCACCGCGCCACCCGGGGCTGTGGTTCAACTTCGGCCACGCCCACCACGGGCTCACCCTGGGCCCGGTCAGCGGTCGGCTGGTGGCCGAGCTGATCACCGGCGAACACCCCTTCACCGACCCCGCGCCCTACAGCGCGACCCGTTTCGACTGAACCCACGCGGGAGAAAAACAACCATGACCGCACCACTGAGCCTTGCCAGCCTTGCCCCCGAGCCCGACCCACGCCAGGTGCTGATCCGCATCGAAGGCCTGAACAAGCACTACGGCGCGTACCACGTGCTGCACGACATCGACCTGCAGGTGCGCGAAGGCGAACGCATCGTGCTGTGCGGGCCGTCCGGCTCGGGCAAATCGACGCTGATCCGCTGCATCAACCGCCTGGAGGTGGCCCAGCAGGGCAGCATCAAGGTCGACGGCATCGACCTCGCCGCCACCACCCGTGAAGCGGCGCAGGTGCGCAGCGATATCGGCATGGTATTCCAGCATTTCAACCTGTTCCCGCACATGAGCGTATTGGACAACTGCCTGCTGGCCCCTACCAGCGTGCGCGGGCTGTCGCGCAAGGACGCCGAGGAACGGGCGCGCACGTACCTGAAGAAGGTGGGTATCGAAAGCCAGGCGCACAAGTACCCCAGCCAGCTATCCGGTGGCCAGCAGCAGCGCGTGGCAATCGCCCGGGCGCTGTGCATGAAGCCGAGGATCATGCTGTTTGACGAGCCAACCTCCGCACTGGACCCGGAAATGGTCGCCGAAGTGCTGGATGTGCTGGTGCAACTGGCCGGCACCGGCATGACCATGCTGTGCGTCACTCATGAAATGGGCTTTGCCCGGCAAGTGGCCGAGCGGGTGCTGTTCCTGGAGGGTGGGCATATCATCGAGGACAGCCCGCCGCAGGTGTTCTTCAACCAGCCGCGCACCGACCGGGCCAAGGCGTTTCTGGCGCAGATACTGCACTGAAACCTGCTCTGGCCTCTTCGCGGGCGTGCCCGCGAAGAGGCTGGCACAAGCAACACTTTATTGCACCGCTGCAAAGACCCGACTGCATCGTTAAATATTATTGACCGACACCCCCGCCAAACCCACGCTGCTACAGGCCCGCATCGGTTTCAGCCCCCAAAAACCGGTGCATTCCCCGCGTTAAAGCCCTCTTCAGTCGTTTGACATATCGAACGGCTCTGGCAAGCTATCTACATGCCCCGACCGGAATCGTCGCCTCTGACGAGCCGGCAGTGCTCGGGGCTACAGGCTGCACCCAAGGCTCCGCGCCGTGCACCTGCACAACAACGACAGGCTGAACCTGTCCCAAGGTGACATATGTCCAACAGCAACATTGGCAACAAGCAACCTTCCCTGCGCAAACCCGTCGTCCTGATGACCATGGGCAGCCAAGAGCGCAAAGGCCATGACTATCAGGTCATGACCCACAAATACATCACGCCGCTGGTCGAGTTCTCTGATTGCGTTCCGGTGCTGGTGCCCACCTGCTGCGGCACTGAAGACCTCGAGACCTACCTGGACATGGCCGACGGCGTGTACCTGACCGGCGCTGGCAGCAACATCGACCCGGCCCTGTACGGCCAGGAAAACCAGACCCCAGGCAAAGGCCAGGACCAGAACCGCGACCTGTTCGACATCCCGCTGGTCAAGGCGGCGATCAAGCGTGGCCTGCCAATCTTCGGCATCTGCCGTGGCATGCAGGAAATCAACGTCGCCCTGGGCGGCGACATCTACCAGAAGGTGTACGCCGAGCCGGGCTTCAACGACCACCGGGAAAACCCGGAAGACCCGGTTGAAGTGCAATACGCTCAGGTTCATGGCGTGAAAATCCAGCCAGGCAGCTGGCTGCAGGACACCCTGGGTACCGACGAGATTCGCGTCAACTCGTTGCATGGCCAAGGTCTGCGCAAACTCGGCGCCGGCATCGAAGCCATCGCCCACGCCGAAGATGGCCTGGTCGAGGCCATTCACGCCCCAAGCATTTCGCCGTTCCTGTTCGCCGTGCAGTGGCACCCGGAGTGGCAAGCGGCGAAAAACCCTGATTCGATCAAGATCTTCCAGGCATTCGGCGATGCTTGCCGTGCCCAGGTACGCAAGGCGCAGGTCAAGCGCCAGCACGCTGCCTGACCTACCGTTTCCTCTGCTTTGATCGCGGGGCGGCGCAAGGCCGCCCCCGTTTCCCCGGTCACCCTCTGCTGGTCCCAGAACACTTCCCGTGGATGCGGGCGGCGGGCTTGCGCCTGTCTCCGCGATCGTTTTTCCCTTCCTCTCAAGAGATACGATGACTGATTGCAGGTAGGCTGCCATCGGTATCTCCTGCGCCTTCGGTTTTTACTTGTACCGGCCTCTTCGCGGGCAAGCCCGCTCCCACAGGGGCTGCGCTGGTCTCAAAGGTGGTGCTGCACCTGTGGATGCGGGCTTGTCCCGTGAACAGGTCAGGACAGGCAATAACCCTTCTTCCCTGCCCCACTGCAAAAAAATCTCGCAAAGGGACTAGTCATCGTACTAGTTGTACGATAACTTACCTCCAACACAGAACAACACCCTTCACCCAAGCGCCACAGGATGCCTACAACAATGACTCCACAAGAACTGAAATCCATCCTCTCCCACGGCCTGCTGTCTTTCCCGGTCACCGACTTCAACGCCCAGGGCGATTTCAACCAGGCTGGCTACATCAAACGCCTGGAATGGCTGGCCCCGTATGGCGCCAGTGCCCTGTTCGCCGCTGGCGGCACCGGTGAGTTCTTCTCCCTGGCTGCCAGCGAATACAGCCAGGTGATCAAGACCGCCGTCGACACCTGCGCCACTTCGGTACCTATCCTCGCCGGCGTAGGTGGTTCCACCCGCCAGGCCATCGAATACGCCCAGGAAGCCGAGCGCCTGGGTGCCAAGGGCCTGTTGCTGCTGCCACACTACCTGACCGAAGCCAGCCAGGATGGCGTTGCCGCCCACGTTGAAGCGGTGTGCAAATCGGTAAAAATCGGCGTGGTGGTGTACAACCGCAACGTCTGCCGCCTGAACGCCGACCTGCTGGAAAAACTGGCCGAGCGCTGCCCGAACCTGATCGGTTACAAGGACGGCCTGGGTGATATCGAGCTGATGGTGTCGATCCGTCGCCGCCTGGGCGACCGCTTCAGCTACCTGGGTGGCCTGCCGACCGCCGAAGTGTATGCTGCTGCCTACAAGGCCCTGGGCGTACCGGTGTACTCCTCCGCCGTGTTCAACTTCGTGCCGAAGACCGCCATGGACTTCTACAACGCCATCGCCCGTGACGACCACGCCGCCGTGGCCAAGCTGATCGACGATTTCTTCCTGCCGTACCTGGACATCCGTAACCGCAAAGCCGGCTACGCCGTCAGCATCGTCAAGGCCGGCGCCAAAATTGCCGGTTACGACGCAGGCCCGGTGCGCACGCCGCTGACCGACCTGACTGCCGAAGAGTACGAAATGCTCGCTGCCCTGATGGACAAGATGGGTCCGCAATAAGCGACCCCCTGCGGCCTGCCCTTGCCGCACCCGGAGTGGGAAGCCCCACTCCGGTTACAATTCGTGAGCCCGCACAAAAATAACTAGTGGGAGTATTACCAGCATGCAAGCGACTAAGAAGACGCATGTGCGCTACCTGATCCTGTTCATGCTGTTTCTGGTGACCACGATCAACTATGCCGACCGCGCTACCATTGCAATCGCAGGCTCCAGCCTGCAGAAAGACCTCGGCATTGACGCCGTAACCCTCGGTTATATCTTCTCCGCCTTCGGATGGGCTTACGTGGCTGGCCAGATTCCTGGTGGCTGGCTGCTCGATCGTTTCGGTTCCAAGAACGTCTACGCCTTCAGCATCTTCACCTGGTCGCTGTTCACCCTACTGCAGGGTTTTGTCGGTGGCCTGCCGATTGCCTGGGCCGTAGTGACCCTCTTCACCCTGCGCTTCCTGGTTGGCTTCGCCGAAGCCCCGTCGTTCCCGGGTAACGCGCGCATCGTCGCCGCCTGGTTCCCCACACAGGAACGTGGCACGGCTTCGGCCATCTTCAACTCGGCACAGTACTTCGCCACCGCACTGTTCGCTCCGATCATGGGCTGGATCGTGTTCAGCTTCGGCTGGGAGCATGTGTTCGTGGTCATGGGCGCACTGGGCATCGTGTTCTCCATGGTATGGCTGAAGACCATCCACAACCCGCGCCAACACCCCCGCATCAGCCAAAGCGAGCTTGAACACATCGAGCAGAACGGCGGCCTGGTGGACATGGACCAGAAGCGCGGCAACGACGGCCCGAAATGGGGCTACATCAAGCAACTGCTGACCAGCCGCATGCTGCTGGGCGTGTACCTGGGCCAATACTGCATCAACGCCATCACCTACTTCTTCCTCACCTGGTTCCCGGTGTACCTGGTGCAGGAGCGCGGCATGACCATCCTCAAGGCGGGCTTCATCGCTTCGCTGCCAGCGGTCTGCGGCTTCATTGGTGGTGTGCTGGGTGGCGTGATCTCGGACTGGCTGCTGCGCCGGGGCAACTCGCTGACCTTTTCGCGCAAACTGCCGATCGTCTGTGGCCTGTTGCTGTCGACCACTATGGTGTTCTGCAACTACGTCGACGCCGAATGGATGGTGGTCGGTTTCATGACCCTGGCGTTCTTCGGCAAAGGCATCGGCGCGCTGGGCTGGGCGGTGGTGGCAGACACCTCGCCCAAACAGATCGCCGGGCTGTCCGGTGGCCTGTTCAACACCTTCGGCAACATCGCCTCGATCACCACCCCTATCGTGATCGGCTACATCATCAGCGCCACCGGCTCGTTCAAGTGGGCACTGGTTTATGTAGGTGCCAACGCCCTGGTGGCCGTGTTCAGCTACCTGGTGATCGTCGGCCCGATCAAGCGTATCGAGCTGCGCGACGATGCCCCAAAGCCACAGGCTGAGCCTGCCGCCAACGGCGAACTGGCCAGCTCGCGCCACTGAGTGAACACGCCCGCGCCGGGTTACCCGGTGCGGGCGGATGTACAAAAAGCCTGAGAACCTGACAAGTAGGGCCCAAACATGCAGTTGATCGAACATTCCGACTCGCCCCGCTACGTCCGCCTGCACGACGACGATAACGTCGTGGTGGTTGTAAACGACGGCGGCCTGGGCGAAGGCGCCCGCTTCGCCGACGGCCTGACCCTGATCGAAGGCGTGCCGCAAAGCCACAAGGTGGCCACCGTGGCCATCGCCAAGGGCGAACCTGTGCGCCGCTATGGGCAAATCATCGGCTACGCGCTGGAAGACCTGCGCCAGGGCAGCTGGGTGCAGGAAAGCCAGCTGGCCATGCCGGCCGCCCCCGAGCTGGACAGCCTGCCGCGCTGTGACGCTGTCCCACAGCCTTTGCCCCCCCTTGAGGGCTTCACCTTCGAAGGCTACCGCAACGCAGACGGCACCGTCGGCACCCGCAACATCCTCGGCATCACCACCACCGTGCAATGCGTTACCGGCGTGCTGGAGCATGCGGTCAAGCGCATTCGCAGCGAACTGCTGCCCAAGTACCCCAACGTCGACGACGTGGTAGCCATCACCCACAGCTACGGCTGCGGCGTGGCCATCAACGCGCGCGACGCTTACATCCCGATCCGCACCGTGCGCAACCTGGCGCGCAACCCCAACCTGGGTGGCGAGGCGCTGGTCATCAGCCTGGGCTGCGAAAAACTGCAGGCCGGCCAGGTGATGCACGACAACGACCCGTCGGTGGACCTCAGCGACCCGTGGCTGTACCGCCTGCAGGACGCCAGCCTGGGCTTTGTGGAAATGATCGAACAGATCATGGAACTGGCCGAAACCCGACTGAAGAAACTCGATCAGCGCCGACGCGAAACCGTACCCGCCAGCGAGCTGATCCTTGGCATGCAGTGCGGCGGCAGCGACGCCTTCTCGGGCATTACCGCCAACCCGGCACTGGGCTACGCGTCCGACCTGCTGGTACGCGCCGGCGCCACCGTGCTGTTCTCGGAAGTGACCGAGGTGCGCGACGCCATCTACATGCTGACCTCTCGCGCCGAAAACCAGGACGTCGCCGAAGCCCTGGTGCGCGAGATGGACTGGTACGACCGCTACTTGCAGCAAGGCGCCGCCGACCGCAGTGCCAATACCACGCCGGGCAACAAGAAAGGTGGCCTGTCCAATATCGTCGAGAAGTCGCTGGGTTCGATCGTCAAGTCCGGCAGCGGCGCCATCCAGGGCGTGCTTGGCCCTGGCGAGCGGGTAAACCGCAAAGGCCTGATCTTCTGCGCCACCCCGGCCAGCGACTTCGTGTGCGGCACCCTGCAACTGGCCGCTGGCATGAACCTGCACGTATTCACTACCGGCCGCGGTACCCCGTATGGCCTGGCCATGGCGCCGGTGGTCAAGGTATGCACCCGCAGCGAACTGGCGCAGCGCTGGCCCGACCTGATCGACATCGACGCCGGGCGCATCGCCACAGGCCGTTCGACCATCGAAGAGCTGGGTTGGGAGCTGTTCCATTACTACCTGGACGTGGCCAGCGGCCGCAAGCAGACCTGGGCCGAACAGCACCGGTTGCACAACGACATCACCCTGTTCAACCCGGCACCGATTACCTGATGCCCAAGGTGGCAACCCATCAGACGTTCTCTCAACCTACAGGAGCACTCCATGCCTGAAATCCTCGGCCACAACTTCATCGCCGGCCAGCGTAGCGCCGCCGGCCAACAGCGCCTGCAGAGCCTGGACGCCAGCACTGGCGAGGCCCTGCCCTACAACTTTGCCCAGGCCACTGAAACCGAAGTGGACCAGGCCGCCAAAGCCGCCGCTGCTGCCTTCGCCGAATTCCGCCAACTGGCCCCGGCGCGGCGCGCCGAATTCCTTGAAGCCATTGCCGCGGAACTGGACGAACTGGACGACGCCTTCGTCGCCATCGTCTGCCGCGAAACCGCCCTGCCCGCTGCCCGCATTCAAGGCGAGCGTGGCCGCACCAGCGGCCAGATGCGCCTGTTCGCCCAGGTGCTGCGCCGGGGTGACTTCCTCGGTGCCCGTATCGACCTGGCCCTGCCCGAGCGCCAGCCGCTGCCGCGCGTAGACCTGCGCCAGATGCGCATCGGCGTTGGCCCGGTCGCCGTGTTCGGCGCCAGCAACTTCCCGCTGGCCTTCTCCACCGCCGGTGGCGACACCGCCGCCGCCCTGGCTGCCGGTTGCCCGGTGGTGTTCAAGGCACACAGCGGCCACATGGCCACCGCCGACCTGGTCGGCTGCGCCATCGTGCGCGCCGCCGAGCGTACCGGCATGCCCAAGGGTGTGTTCAACATGGTATTCGGTGGCGGCGTGGGCGAGTGGCTGGTCAAGCACCCGGCCATCCAGGCTGTCGGCTTCACCGGTTCGCTCAAAGGTGGCGACGCCTTGTGCCGCATGGCTGCCGAGCGCCCGCAACCCATCCCTGTGTTCGCCGAGATGTCCAGCATCAACCCGGTGATCGTCCTTCCGGGCGCCCTCGCCAAACGTGGCGAGGCCATCGCCCGCGAACTGGCCGGCTCCGTGTGCATGGGCGCCGGCCAGTTCTGCACCAACCCAGGCATGGTCATCGGCTTGCAATCGCCTCAGTTCAGCCAACTGCTGGCCGACCTTGGCCAGCACCTGAACGCCCAGGCCGGCCAGACCATGCTCAACGCCGGCGGCCTGCGCAGCTACGTCGGCGGCCTGGAACACCTGCACGCCCACGCGGGTATCCAGCACCTGGCTGGCCAGCCACAGGAAGGCAGCCAGGCCCGCGCCCAGCTGTTCAAGGCCGACGCCAGCCTGCTGGTGAATGCCGACCCGCTGCTGCAGGAAGAAGTGTTCGGCCCAACCACCGTAGCGGTCGAAGTGCAGGACAACGACCAGCTGCGCGCCGCCCTGCTCGGCCTGCGTGGCCAGCTGACCGCGACGCTGATCGGTGAGCAGGAGGACTTCGAGGCCTTTGCCTGGCTGGTGCCGCTGCTGGAGGAGAAGGTCGGACGCATTCTGGTCAACGGTTACCCGACCGGTGTCGAAGTGTGTGATGCGATGGTCCACGGCGGGCCCTACCCGGCCACTTCGGATGCGCGCGGCACGTCGGTAGGTACCCTGGCCATCGACCGCTTCCTGCGACCGGTGTGCTACCAGAACTACCCGCAGGCGCTGCTGCCTGAAGCCCTGCGCGACGGCAACCCATTGGGTCTGCGCCGCCTGGTAAATGGTCAGTGGCGTGACGGGGCGATCTGAGTGATTGCCTGATACAAGAAAGCCCCGCGCATGGCGGGGCTTTCTTTTGGCAGTGTCCGCAGGCAAGAGAAATGTCAGGCCCCTTGCGCCTCAGCCTCTTCATGCACCTGACGCAAACGCTCCCGGCTATTGCTCAGGTGCATGCGCATGGCCATCTTCGCCCCTTCGCTGTCACGCCGGGCAATGGCTTCGTAGATCGCTTCGTGCTCATGCATCAACCGGCTCATGTAATGCGCCTGGTCATCATGGGCCAACCGCGCCGAATTCAGCCGGGTACGCGGGATGATGCTGGTACCCAGGTGGTTGATGATGTCGGCGAAGTAATGGTTGCCGCTGGCCTGTGCAATGCGCAGATGAAACTGGAAGTCTGCCGACACGGCATCGTTGGCATGGGCCGCCCCTTCGTTGAGTTCGTCCAGCGCCGCGCGCATGCCTGCAAGCTCTTCATCGCTGCGCCGCTGTGCCGCCAGGCCTGCCGACTCGATCTCAAGGGCAATGCGCAATTCCAGCACTGCCAGCACTTCACGCAGGGTGACCACGGTGGCCGGGTCGATGCGAAAGCCCCCTGTGGCCGGCGCGTCCAGCACGAAGGTGCCGATGCCATGACGGGTCTCGACCTGCCCGGCGGCCTGTAGCCGCGAGATCGCCTCACGCACCACGGTGCGGCTGACGCCCTCCTCAGCCATGATCTGCGATTCGGTCGGAAGCTTGTCGCCACGCTTGAGCTGGCCACTGCGAATGCGCTCGGTCAGCACCGTGACCAGTTCCTGGGCCAGACTACGCGGCTTGCGCCGGGTCCTTGCCTGTACCTGCTGCTCTGTCATTGCCCTGTGTTTCACCTTGAAAGACAGCGCTCATCATAGCGCATGCAGTTGTACGATCACATACATCCGGTGCGGTATTTATTGCGCATCCCTGTCGCCCCACCTCGGGAAAAGCTGGCCCAAAGCCAGTGCAAGCCTGTACTGTGCGCCTTTGCGCTCACTCATCCATGGAAGGAAGACCCGGCATGAAAGCCCACGACCGCCTGCTGCTCGCCAGCGGCCTGCTGATCCCCCTCTGGCTGCTGGCCGGTGTATGGCTCACTGCCCAAGCCTACCCCGGCTACGACCACCTGCAACAGGCCATGAGCCAACTCGGCGCCGTTGGCTCGCCAACCCATAGCTGGTCGCCACAGGTCAACAACTTCCCCTTGGCCGTACTGTTCGCACTGTTTGCCTGGGGCCTGGCGCGGCGCTGGCGTCACTCCAGACTTGCACTGCTGAGTGCGGGCCTGGTGCTGCTACACGGTGTCGGCAGCCTGGGCACCGGCTGGTTCCCCTGCGACCAGGGGTGCGCTCCGGCGCAGCCGTCCACCTCTCAGCAACTGCATAACCTGTCCGGCCTGCTGATGTTCCTCTCACTGACCCTGGCCAGCGCCTTGTGGGCCTGGCTGGGCAATCGCATTGCAGGTTCGCCCGCTCTGTCATTGTTCTCCCTGGCCTGCGTGGTACTCGCCATCGTTACCGTCGCGCTGATGGGCCAAGCGGTAGAAAGCGGCCAGTTGTTCGGCCTGTACCAACGCCTGAACTATGGCGTGTCGGTGATCTGGGTCGCCGGCCTGGCCTGGGCCAGCCTGCGCAAACCTGCCACCAGCCCGCTGCGCATGGCGGTGATCTGACGGCAAACTGCTGGCCCCCAGCCTTGAAAAGCGAAGGCAAACTTCCTTCCTCTTCAGATGCTTAGGACAGCAACATGCGAGTACTTCTAGCAACGTTGGCCGGTTGCCTGCTGGCCACGCTCGCTTTCGGCGCCCAAGCCCGGGCGCCAAGCCAGAATGATCGCCACACCTGCACCTGGGGGGCGCAGATAGCCGCCGAAGCCCAACAGGCCAAGCTTTCCGGGGTAACGCTGTATGCCACGCGAAAGAAGCTGCAGGTACGCAAATTCCCAAAACCGTGGATGCGCATGACCGCCTTCGGTATCACCGAGCAGACCTACAACAGCCGCTCGCGGCTAAAGCCGTCGGCAATCAGGCAGACTTACTATGAACAGTGCGTTCAGCACGCTATAGCAAGAAGATAATTTGTTATTTATCAAATGCTTATGAAATAAACTTTAGAATAAGTCTTGAATAACGACAGACCGCTTCAAGGCCGCCAAGGGGCTCCGGCCTTGAAGCGGTCTTCCAGCCAGGCCTTGAATGCCCCCAGTGCCGCTGTATTCAGGCGCGCGGTCGGCCGCACCAGGTAGATGCCCGCGGCCACATCCAGCTGCCACTGCGGCAACACCCGCACCAGGCGCCCACGGGCAAGGTCTTCCCCCATCAGCCAGTCCCCCCCGGCAAGAATACCCACACCACGCCGCGCCGCCTCCAGCAGCGCCTCATTGTCATTGCTGCGTAAGTTGCCAGCGACTTTAACGCTTACCTGCTGCCCAGCGCTCATCAAGCGCCACTCAGGAAATGAACGTAAGCCACTGAACCCCAAACAGTTATGACCGACCAGGTCCTCCGGCAGGGCAGGCACGCCCTGGCGAGCGAGGTACTCGGGTGAAGCGCACAGGATGCGCAGGTGATCGCACAGTTTCCTGGCGACCAGGCGATTGTCCGCCAGCTCACCAATGCGGATGGCGGCGTCGAAACCTTCGCCGATCAGGTCGACGAATCGATCAGCGTACTCAGCCTCCACCGCCACCTGCGGGTAGGCCAGCACAAAGTCGGCCAGCATCCCGCTCAACCAGCGCCGGCCCATGGCCGCCGGCAACGCCAGGCGCAAGCGCCCGCGCACCGCGACCGCGCCCTCGGCAGCTTCCTGTTCCGCCTCGGCGATCAGCCGGTTGGCCTCGCGCACCTTGGCCACCAACCGCTCGCCTTCATCGGTAAAGCGCAACTGCCGTGTGCTGCGCTCCACCAGGCGAATGCCCAGGCGGGCCTCCAGTGCACTCAGGCGCTTCGACAGCACCGTGGGGTGGCGCTCCAGCAGCCGCCCGGCAGCGGCAAACGACCCCTGCTCGTGCAGGGCCAGCAAGGTGGCACGTTCATCGGCGCGGCGGCTGTCGAAGGCATCCATGGCAAGACTCGGTGGTGTGATCGGGCATCAGGCGGTAAGGACCAGCGCACCCTCCGACAGCCCTTGTTCCAGGTCCCGGTGGGCCCTGGCCACTTCGGCCAGCGGGTAGCGACGCCAGACCCGAGGCTGGATGATACCTTCGGCGACGGCTGCCAGCACATCGGCGGCGCGTTGCTGATATTCGTCAACCGTGCGCGTATGTGCCGCCAGCGACGGTCGGGTCAGGTACAGCGAGCCTTTGGCATTGAGCGTGGCGACCTCGATCGCCGCCGGGGCACCGGAGGTACCGCCAAACGACACCAGCAGGCCGCGCACCCGCAGGCTGTCCAACGAAGCGTCCAGCGACACCTTGCCGACACAGTCATAGACCACGTCCACGCCCTGCCCTTGGGTCAGCTCGCGTACTTCACCGGCCAGTGTTGCCGCATCGAACACCAGCACATGGTGGCAGCCAGCCGCCTGCGCCCTGCCCACGCTCTGCGGGCGCGATACCACGCCAATCACTGTCGCCCCGAGATGCCGCGCCCAAGGCGCCATCAGCTGGCCCAAAGCACCGGCGGCACCGTACAGCAGCACTTGGGTTCCCGGCCCCACAGCACAGGTGGTTTTCAGCAGGTATTGCGCCGTGATGCCCTTGAACAACACCGCTGCGGCGGCCTCGTCATCCAGCTGCGGTGGCAGCTTGACCAGCCGCTCGGCCGGGAACAGCCGGCCGCTGGCATAGGCGCCTACTGGACCCATTGCATAGGCGACCCGATCGCCCACCTGCACGTTGGTTACCCCCTCGCCGATGGCCGCAACCCGGCCCGCGCCTTCCAGGCCCAAGCCCGAGGGCAATGACAGCGCTGCGCCACCCTTGCGCTGCAACACGTCAAGGGGGTTTACGCCAATGAAGGTCTGCTCCAGCCAGACCTGGCCAGGCCCTGGCGATTGCGCGTCGACGTGTTCAAGCTGCATGACATCGGCCGTGCCGGTGGTATCGAGAATGATTCGGGTAGCCATGATCGGATCCTGCTGGATGAATGTTCGAGTCAGGCTAATGAGGCTGGCAAAGTTGAACAATCAGGCTGGATGCAGATTATATCTGCACCTCTTGCAGCAAAGAATTGAATGCCCCTAACACCGTCAGCAACGACATGTCGGTGCTTGTATTTGTTAATCTGATCAAGACCTTTGGATAGTGATAAAGCCATTCACCCCATGGATGAACTGCGCAAGATCGACCTCAACCTGCTGCTGGCCCTTCACGCGCTGCTCAGCGAGAAACACGTGACCCGCGCCGCCCTGCGCCTGCACCGCAGCCAACCGGCGGTAAGCCACGCCCTTGCTCAGTTGCGCAAACACTTCGACGACCCCTTGCTGGTTCGCCAGAACGGCCGCATGGCGCTCACCACACTCGCCCAGTCGCTGGCCAGCCCGCTGCAGGATGCGCTGGGCAGCCTCAACGGCCTGCTCGCCACCCCCCAGTTCGACCCGGCCAAGGCCCAGCGCCGCTTCAGGCTGTCGCTGTCCGACTACTCGTCGCGCATTATCCTGCCACCCCTGATGCGCCATCTGCGCCAGGTCGCACCCGGGGTAGACCTGGCCATCAGCCAGGCCAGCCGCGAAACCATGCTGGCCCAACTGCTCGACGGTGAACTGGACCTGGCCTTGGGCATCTTCCCGGACCGGCCCCAGGGCATCACCACCCAGCCGCTGTTTGCCGACAGCTTCATCAGCGTCGCCGACCGCCAGGTGCTGCCAGCCAGCGGCCGCTTGACGCTGGAAGACTGGTTGGCGCGCCCGCATGTACTGATGGCCATGCGCCCGGACGCCTTCGATGAGATTGAACGTGCGCTGGCGGCCCAAGGCCTGCGCCGTCGAATTGCCCTGGCCTTGCCGCACTGGAGCGCAGCGGTGGAGGTACTGGCCGGTACCGACCTGATCCTTACCGTGGCCAGCCGCGCCGTAGGCTCACTGCACCCGCACACGGCGTTACGCCAGTTCGAGCCGCCGTTGGCAATCGCCTCGTTCGACTACCAGCAAGCCTGGCACAGCCGCAAGGACAACGACCCCGGGCATCGCTGGCTACGCGAAACCGTGTGGGCCTGCAGCCAACCGGGGGGCTGATCAACCTTCTGGCTGCTTCACCACCGCTGCGGCACCGGCCGGTGTCGCCGTCGTCCAGGTGCCCTGCACCAGCAGCACGCCACATAAAATCAGCACCACGCCTGCCAGCCTGGCCAGGTTGAGTGGCTTGCCAGCCAACCCCATTACCCCAAAATGGTCGGCCAGCACTGCGGTGATGATCTGCCCTGCCACGACCAGTACCAGGAAGCCCGCCGCCCCCAGCCTAGGGATAAGTGCAGCAGCACCGGCCACATACAGAGCCCCCAGAACACCCCCTACCCACAGCCACCAAGGCCCCTGCAGCGCCTTGCCCATATCCGGTGCAGGCACCCTGAGAACCAGCAGGGCAACAATCACCACCAGCGAACTCACCGTTAACGAGGTGAACGCCCCCCATAACCAGTGCCCCAATGCCCGGCCTACGGCAGCGTTAGCGGTGGCCTGAAAGGGCAATACGGCACCGGCAAACAACGCCAGGGCAAGCGGCAGAACCAACAGAAGCATGGATTTACTGAACATGGCCGTGCCTTTTCAACGTTTTGATGACCGCCATCATCGTGCAATGCACCAAGCTGATGGAAATCAAAATCATGCACATGAACTATTCGTAACATGCATGAAAATCAGGCATGCAACGCAATAATTCAATCGCTGTCGCAGCCCTGTAACACAGGCACTGTTGACTTACTAAGGCACCAAGATAAACTGCGCCTTATGAATATTCTTGAGAACAAGCATCACATCATGCTCGACGCACTGGCAGAGGCCCCTGCCGACGCCAGGCAAAGCGTGCGCCTGTGTTTCGAACTGCTGTCCGCGGCTGCGGCAATCAACCGCGTGTGCGCGGTGCGCCTGGCTCGCCATAACCTGTCAGAGGGGCGTTTCGCCATCTTGCTGACGTTGCAAGCGGCTGGCGGACGCTTGTCGCCGCTGGAACTGGCGACGCGTCTGGCGATCACTTCGGGCACCGTCACCGGCCTGCTCGACGGCCTGCAAGGCGACGGCTTCATCAAGCGCCGCAAGGATGCCCATGACCGTCGCAAACTGAGCATCAGCCTTACCCCGGCAGGTGTTGCTGTCCTGGACGCGGTATTCGCCGAACACACCGACTGGATCGGCACGATCATGCACACGCTGGACAACACACAAAGGGAAGCCCTTTCCGCCACGCTGCAGGCACTTTCGGCGAGCCCTGCCCTGGCATTGCCACCCGACAAGGACTGAAGCCAATACACCCGTCAAACCACATGGAGGTGGATGATGTTGCAGAATCAGAGCGTACTGGCACGAATCGGCAGGAAGCCGCGCGTGCACAGCGAGCGCGACCAGGTAAGGCGGCGCCAGGCCTGGCTTGAAGCCTGCCTGCCAGCAGCACTCTACCGGCGGCTGTTCATTCGCCGCCTCTCCAGCCACCCGCTAGCCATTGAAGGCTTTAGCTTTCGACCGGTGCAGAATCTGTACGAACTCGAGCAGGCCCTGCGCCTGGTCAACGACAGCTATGCCCGTCGCGGCATTGCTACTGTGTGCCGCGCCGGCATGCGCTTCTCACCCTTTCATCTGCTACCTGGCACCACCACGTTCGTGGCACTTAAAGGTGACCAGGTGGTGGGGACCGTATCTCTGATCGAAGACTCGCCGCTCGGTTTGCCGCTGGAAGACGTGCATGTCAACGAAGCTGTGTTGCAACGCCTGGGCGGTGGCCGTCTGGCCGAAGTCGGCACCCTGGCGGTCTGTAGCCACTACAAAGGCAAAGGCGTGCCCCTCATGCTGTACAACGCCATGTTCCGTTGGGCCATGGACCATCGCCGGGTAAATAGCCTGCTGATCGCCGTGCACCCTCGCGCGGCCAGCTTCTACCGCAACGTGCTGTTCTTTTCGCCCATTGGCCCTGTGCAGACCTACACCAAACTCAACAATGCCCTGTCGCTACCCCTGGCGTTGAACCTGAACCAGGCACGCCAGGTGTTCGCCAAGGTCTACCAGCACCCAGGCCTTGGCTTTACCGTCGAGCAGCAGCACACCGATCTTTTCGACTTCTTCTGCGCACGGCATTTCCCGCACATCCAATTGCCCGTCGCGCCGCCTCAAACCCACTGGAGCACTGACGAAGTGCTCACCCACATGGCACGTTGCGGCACTTCGCCGCGCCATCTGACGCCGCGGGTACGGCGGGTTCTGCAACTGGATTGAGCAGCCCGCCCCGCGCTCCACACCACACGACTTTCATGGAGGATACGTTCATGGACATGGGATTGCTGCGCGCGATCTACAGGGAAATTACCCTCAGGCACCCGCTGGTGCGCACGCCTGAGCCTGATCTGGTAATGGCCGACGACGCCTGTGTCTCGGCTTACGCCGACAGTGCAGGCCAAGGCCAGGCGCTGTCCGGTACGTACCTGTACCACTGCGCCCAGATGTGTGCACTGATCAAACCCGGCGATGTCGTGCTGGACATCGGTTGTGGCCCGGCCAGCCTGTTGCTGCAACTGGCCCGCCTGAACCCGAGAGCCGAATTCATCGGCACCGACCTGTCAGCCACCATGCTCGAGGTGGGGCAGGCCTCGATTCGCCAGCAAGGCATCGACAACGTCGAACTGCGCGAGGAAGACATGACTCGCCTGGCCGGTATCGCCGACCGTAGCGTTGACGTGGTGATCTCTTCGATGGCGCTGCATCACCTGGCCGACCTCGCTCAACTGGAAGCCACGTTTCGCAACATCGCACGCGTGCTCCGCAATGACCGGGCCATCTACCTGAACGACTTTGGCCGGCTCAAGTCGGTAGAGTCGGTGGACTATTTCGTCAGCCGCGCCAGTGATGGGGCCGACCAGGCCACACTGCTCGACTACCGCAATTCGCTGTTGGCTGCTTTCTCTCTGGAAGAATTCCAGACCCTTGCCGCCAGCTACCTGGGCCCCTGTGCCAAGGTTTACAGCACGGCGGTCAGCCCTCTGATGATGGTGATCCGCACCCCCAAGCGGCGCTGTGTGGCAGCGATGAAGGGCGAATTTCGGCGACGCTACCGCGATTTGCCACGCAGCCGTCGGGCCGATGTCGACCAGCTGCGGCTGTTCCTTGGCATGGGAGGCCTGGCAAGTGCGTTCTGAGCCGCAAGGGCTGCAAGCCGCCTTGGCAGCCTGGCGCGCGGTGCTGGGTGACGCCCATGTGCAGAGTGACGCCAGCACGCTGCGCCAGCTGAGCCAGGACACCATGCGCTCGCCCGCCCATGCCAGTGCCAGGCTCAGGCCAGCCAACAGCGAGCAGGTAGCTGCCTGCCTGGCCATTGCACACCTGCACGGTGTCGCGGTGCAGCCGGTTAGCACAGGCCACAACTGGGGCTATGGCGGCGTTGCAACGCTTCACGAGCGCTGCGTGCAACTTGACCTGTCGCGCATGGACAAGATCCTTGCCTTCGACGAGGCTCTGGGCGTGGTCACCCTTGAGCCAGGGGTTACCCAGGCCGCGCTGGCCGATTACCTGGCCAGTCGCAACCTGCCATTCCTTACGCCAGTCACCGGCGCAGGGCCCACCTGCAGTGTGTTGGCCAACGCGCTGGAGCGCGGCTTTGGCATCACACCGTTAACGGACCACTGGCAAGCCGTCATGGGCCTTGAAGCCATTCTGCCCGATGGCCAACGCTATCGCTCGCCGATGTGGGCAACGGGCACAACCGCCTGCTTCAAATGGGGCATCGGCCCCTACCTGGACGGCCTGTTCAGCCAGAGCGGGCTGGGGGTGGTGACAAACATGTCGATCGCCTTGGTCAAGCGCCCACAGGTCGTGCAACCGTTCTATTTCTGGGTGGATTCGGCAGCACAGCTCCCGGCCGCCCTCGATGGCATCAAGCGCATTCTGGAACGTTGCGGCAGCCAGGTGGGCGGCATAAACCTGATGAACAGCACGCGTCTGCTAAGCATGGCCTACGATACCCGCCCCCTTACCCAACTGAACCCGGCCGAACGCAACGCCGCCGCGCAATCGCTGGCATTGCCCGCCTGGATGGGGGTAGGTTCGATCTACTGCGAACAGGCGCAGCTGGCCTCGCTCAAGGGCATCATCCGCAGCGAACTGCGGCGGTTCTGCAGCCGTTACCTGTTCCGCAGCCAACGCCAGCTGGCGCTGGCTGAGCGTGCCTTGCGTCTGCTGCCGGGGGCCTGGTCCAGGCGTTGGCAACTGACCTTGAGCAAACTGCGCATGGGCGTTGAACTGATGGAAGGCCAGCCGAACCAGGTGGCACTGCCGCTGGCTTACGCCGCAGGTGCGCAACCGCAGCAAGGCACCTTGCTCGACCCGGCCCGGGACAACTGTGGCCTGATCTGGTACGCGCCTATCCTGCCTCTGCGCAGCCAGCAGGTAGCCACCTTCGTCTCGCACATGGAACAGGCTTGCGAAACCCATCGCATGCCCTGCCCGGTTACCCTAACCACCTTGTCGGGCCGCGCAATCGACTGCACCGTGCCGCTACTGTTCGACCGCAACGATGCCCCCGGCAGCAGCCGCGCCGAAGACTGCTACCGGCAGTTGTTCCGCACGGGCAAACAGCAAGGCGTACTGCCCTATCGGCTTCCCCTGGCCTTCATGGGCTTGCTGAGCGAAACACAAGCGCCTGCCTGGCAACTCGGCCAGCGCATCAAGGATGCGCTGGACCCAGAGCACCTGCTCGCGCCAGGGCGTTACTGCCCGTTGGCGCCAGCCCCCCACTGCCAACCTGCTGTGATGGAGCCTCAGCAATGACTGATGATCGCAAGTCCCTGATCGACCTTGGCCAACTGCCAACCCGCAACCTGGCCGAATGCCTGGCCGTGGATCAGGCGACACTGGCCAATGCACTGGTCACCCGGTTACCTGCGGCGCTGGTCGCGCAACTGGCTGCCTGCGCTGACCAGGTTCAGACGCTGGGCCTGTCAAAAAAGGTTGCAGCCATCGGCCTGGCGCTGGGCCAATGGCTGGAACATGCGCCCGCCCCCCTGCGCCAGGAGGTGTTCGAGCAATGCTGTGCGCACCCGTCCGACACCGTACGCAGCTGGGCAGCCTTCGCTCAGGCGCACCTTTCGCGCACGCTGCCTGCACAAGACGCCCTGCTGGCGCAGTTGCGCTTCGCCCGCGATGAGCATTTTGGTGTACGCGAATGGGCCTGGATTGCCCTGCGCCCACGCCTGGCAAAGCAGTTGGACACCGCCCTGCCATTGCTCAGCCGCTACGCAGGCGACGCAGACCCGCTGGTGCGACGCTTTTGTATCGAAATCCTGCGCCCACGTGGCGTCTGGTGTGAGCACATAGCCGCGCTCAAAGAACAACCGGAAGTGGCCGAGCCGTTGCTGGTGCCGCTGTTGGCCGAGGCTGAAAAGTACGCCCAGGACTCGGTCGCCAACTGGCTTAACGATGCCAGCAAAACCCGACCCGATTGGGTACTCCAGCTGTTCCAGCGCTATCCCCCCGGCTGCAAGGCCTCGCAGCGAATCCACGCCCGGGCAACCCGAAGCCTGCCCCAGTGAATCACCACAAGGAGAGAAGCATGTCACTCAAGGAAAAACTCGACGCCATCAAACAGCAGATGGGCCAACTGCCCGCCGACGTGCTGGAAAAATTCAGCACATCGCTACAGGCCTTGATCGCACGCCACCCCGAAGCCCATGCGCTGAAAGCCGGTGACCGCGCACCACTGGCCGTGTTGGAGGATGCCGATGGCAAGGCGGTAGACCTGCATGCCTTGCTGGCACGCGGCCCATTGGTGCTGGTTTTCTATCGCGGCCTGTGGTGCCCGTTCTGCAATGCCGCGCTTGGCGAATACCAGCAGATGGTGGGTGACCTGGCCGCCAGCGGTGCCACCTTGGTGGCTGTCTCCGCCCAGAGCCCTGCCGCCACCTGGAAAACCCGCGAAGCCCTGGGGGTGCGCTATCAACTGTTGAGCGATCCCGGCAACCAGTTGGCGCGCCAGTACGGCATCGTCTTCGAACTGGAACCGGAGCTCGAGGCGGTGTACCGCTCACTTGGTGCAGACCTCAAGGCCCTCAATGCCAGCGACGACCTCAGTTTGCCGATGGCCAGCGCATTCGTCATCGGCCAGGACGGTCACATACGCCGGGCGTTCATCAATGTCGACTACTCCGAGCGCGCCGAACCCCAGGCACTGATCGAAGCCGCCAGCCACTGAGTGCCACTCCCCGGCACCGGTTTTCCCGGTGCCCCACCCCATCACGGACTGATGACATGAAACGTATCGCTATCATGGGGGCCGGCGTGGCCGGCCACCTGGCTGCCCTGTACCTGCGCAAGCGCCTGCCTGGCGTAGAAGTGACGCTGATCGGCCGCCCGGACCGCAAGCGGCCGATCGTCGGTGAGTCGACGGTCGAGCTGACCACGCATTTTTTCAAAGGTATCGGCCTGGGCAGCCTGCTTGAAGAAAAGCATTACCACAAATACGGCCTGACCTATTACCTGAAACTGCGCAACAACCCGGAGTGCCGTAACTACGTGGTCCATGAGGCACCTGGGGTGATCCGCATGCCCGCCTACAACCTCAACCGCTTCAGCTTCGACAAAGACCTGCGTGCCATCGTGGCCGACCAGCAGGTGCAATTGATCGAGGCCGACGTGGCTGCGGTCGACCTGCACGAAGGCGAGCACACCCGTCACCGCCTGACCCTGCGCAGCGAAGCGCAAACCTGGCAAATGGACGCCGACTGGGTGGTCGACGCCACCGGCCGCAACCGTTTCATGGCCAAGAAACTGAAGCTGCACAAGGAGCCGACCTACCAGCGCAGCACGTTCTGGTTCCGCCTTCGCCAGTTTGATCGCAACATCCTGCACAGCATCAACACCCACAAGGACAAGCATCACTGTTTCGACCCGTACTACGTCACCCATCACTTCTACGGCAAGGGCTACTGGATCTGGCTCATACCCATGCGCAGCGAAGACGGTGCCGACATGATCAGCATCGGTATTACCTACCGCCCGGACATGATCAACGAACGGATTGGCACGCTGGAAGCCTTCAAGGAAAGGGTCATGGCAGACCACCCGGTGATCACCGAGCTGATGGCATCGGGCGAAGTCATCGACCAGCACGCCATGTACAACTACATGTACGAGGCCAACCAGTACTACTCCACCGATGGCTGGTTCCTGATCGGCGATGCAGCGTTCACCTTCGACCCGGCCAACAGTGCGGGGCTGGCCTATGTAGCCCAGCAGATACCGCAAGTGGCCGCCATGATCGAGAAAGACATCCAGGGCACGTTGACGCCCGCCTATGTCAATTGCCTGGAATCGCACATCCAGGCGCAACTGGCGCTTCAGGACACCTGGAGCAAGTGGTACGAGGTAATGGATGACCCGTTCCTGATGGGCTGGACGCTGCTGTTCGCCAACATGGCGTACTTCCATGTGGTGTTGCCCATGTATGTCAGCGGTGATTTTCTCGACGGCCATCAGGCCCAGCAATTCGCCGATTTGTTGCCACGCTACACGCGGGACCTGCAGCCATCACCGCTGCCCTTTGCCTGCCTGTTACGTGAAGTACGCCGTTCCAATCCGGGCATCAGCCCGCAGATGATCCCCAACCTGTATTCGCGCACCATCAACTTCGCCCTGTACAAGGCCGACAACCAGGCCCGGCCGCGATACGCCGCCAGCTACTTCCTGCGCTCGGCGCTGCTGCGCTTACGCTTGATGCGCATGGTGCGCTGGAGTTTGGCGCCTCGCCACCTGAAACTGCTGGCGCGGCATAGCCTGGGCACGCTGCAGGACTTGGGACGCGCTACCAGCCTGCGGCTGATGCCTTCACTGTTCTACAAGTACGGCGAGGCGCCCGAGCTGCTCAAGTCGCCGTTCGGCAGCGACGGCGGCTTCCTCGACCTGGCGCGCCACTGATGGGCATGCCCATGGCCGAAGCCAGCAGCGACGCACTGCTGGCTCATAGCGGTGTGCGCCTGGCTGCCGGGGTCCGTGATGGCACGCTGTCGCCGGTAGCACTGGTCGAACACAGCATCCGCCGCTGCCAAACCGTGCAACGGCGCTGCAACGCGGTGGCAGTGGCGTTGTACGACCAGGCGCGGCGGGCCGCCGAAGTTGCCGAACGCCAGCGAGACCAAGGCGTCCTGCTGGGTCGACTGCATGGCGTGCCCTTCAGCTTCAAGGAGGGCCTGGGGCTGGCCGATGCGCCCAAAACGTGCGGCTCACGCCGCCGACAGCACAAGGTTGCCGGGTTTACCGCCACCGCCGCGCAACGCCTGATCGATGCGGGCGCCATTCCGGTCGCACTGGGTAACCAGGCCGAGATGGCGCTATGGCCAGAAACCGATAACCCGGTCTACGGCCGCACCAGCAGCCCCTACCGGAACGACCGGAGTGCCGGTGGCAGCAGTGGCGGTGATGCCGTGCTGGTAGCCAGCGCTTGCGTGCCTTTCGCGCTGGGTACCGACGGCGGTGGCTCGGTGCGAATCCCGGCTGCCTGCAACGGCATTTTCGGCCTCAAGCCGTCACGGGGGTTGGTGCCACTGACCGGGCATCTCCCCTTGGACGAACGCGGCCTGGGGCAGCCGAATGCCATGGCCATCGCCAGGCACTTTGCTGCCGGCCCATTGTGTCGGCATGCCGAAGACCTGCCCGTGCTGCTGGAGATCATTGCCGGGCCTGACCAACTGGACCGCAATATCCTCGACAGCTACGTACACCGCCCACCGCCTGCAGCGTTGCAACGCCTGTACCTGTGCCAGCCCGAACGCCTGGCCTGGGGAAGCCGGGTTTCGCCGGCCGTGGCTCAGGCGCTGGATGACGTGGCCCACCACTATCAAAGCCAAGGCACCCATGTCGAGCGCTGGCTACCCCACGCACTGAACGATGCGTTCGCCATCTGGTTGGCCGTGCTCAAGCAGGAAACCGGCGTGCGCCTGGCCGACATTCTCGGTGACGGCCAGCCTGTGGCGCATTTGGCGCATGCCTGGCAAGCACTGCTCGGCCAACCGCAGCATGCCACCGGGCCTTGGCTGGCAACCGTGCTCGACAGCCTGGGCGAATGCCTGGGTAACCCCGGCCTTGCAAGGCAGCTACCCAAACGCGATGCCCTGTTCCACGCGCTGACCGAACGGCTGGATGGCAACAGTGTACTGGCCCTGCCAGCGTTGCCCGGCACCTCGCCCGAGCATGGCCATGCCCTGCGCTACCCGGGGGATATCGGCTACACCGCGTTGTTCAACGTACTGGGCCTGCCGGCCCTGACGGTACCCATGGGGCGCCTCGATCAAGGCTGCCCGGTGGCCCTGCAGCTGGTGGCCGGCCCCGGCCAGGAGCATGTGCTGCTCGACGCAGCGCGCTCACTGGAGCTCGCATTCGGTGGCTGGATCGCACCGCCCTTCTGACCCAACACATTCGGGACACCATCATGCCCAATACCCTTCACGCCAGTACCGTGCAACTCGCGCCAACGGCGCCGGCACAGTCAGCCGTTGGCTCCCAGGCCGAACACCTGACCCTGATGTTTCTACTGCAGCTCATCGTGATCTTCAGTGTTTCGCGGCTGATCGCCTGGTTCAGCACCCGCCGCTTGGGCCAAACGCCAGTCGCCGGCGAAATCCTTGCCGGGCTGGTGCTAGGCCCAAGCCTGCTCGGCTACTTTTTTCCTGAGCAACTGGCCGCGCTGTTCGTACCGCAAACGGCCACTGCCTTCGTGGTAACAGCACAAATCGGCCTTATCCTGCTGATGTTCCAGGTCGGCCTGGAGTTCGAGTTCGGTGCGCACCTCAAGGGCCGCAAGCGTTCGGTCATCATCATCAGCATGGGTGGGCTGCTGGTACCCTTTGCCAGCGGCATGCTCACTGCCGAGTACTTCTGGCAGCAAATCAGCGGGGACAGACCGCCCCTGCTGGCGTTCCAGCTGTTCTTCGCCACGGCACTGTCAATTACCGCCCTGCCCATCCTCGGGCGCATCTTCATGGAACTGGGCCTTTCGCGCTCGCGAGTCGCCACCCTTACCATCGGTGCGGCGGCAATAGACGATGTCTGTGGCTGGCTCATCCTTGGTGGCGTTACATCGCTGATCGCCTCGCAGTTCAACCCTTGGGCTTCGTTGGCCCGGGTGCTGGCGCTGGGCTTGTTCATTGTGCTGGTGATCGGCCTGGTGCGACCGCTGATCATGCGCTGGATCCTCGGCGACCTGGAGCGCCGACCGCTGACGGCCCAAGGCATATCGCTGATGCTGATCATCCTGCTGGCCAGCGCGACCGTGACCAACCTGATCGGCGTGTTCTCGATCATCGGCGGTTTCATTCTCGGCGTTGCCCTGCACACTGAACGCCGCTTCGTCCAGCAGTGGAATGCCAAGGTCAGTGGCGTGGTCAATGCATTCTTCTTGCCGATATTCTTCGCCTACACCGGCCTGCGCACGGATGTGGGTGCCCTGGAAGGCACGACCGCACTGTGGAATTGCCTGCTGATCTGCCTGGTGGCCTTCGCCAGCAAGTTTTTCGGTGCCTACGGAGCCAGCCGCCTGCTTGGCGAAAGCCGCCGTGATGCGGCGCTGATAGGCGTGTGCATGAATACCCGGGCGCTGATGGAGCTGGTCGTGCTGAATGTCGGCTATGACCTGGGCGTACTTCCCAAGGAGTACTTCACCCTGTTGGTGATCATGGCCATCATCAGTACCTTCATCGCCTCACCCTTGATCCGGCTGCTCACAGCACATGCCCGCACCCCACGCTCGACCTCGGAGGCAACCGAGGTCGGCAGCAGCTGAAATCAGCGCGAGGTTTCGACGCGCAGCACTTCGGTGTAGATCGCGTCGACGGTCTGACCGACCTTGAGGTTTTTCATGCGCGCCTGCAGGTCCGGGTTCTCGACCTTGACCACCTGCAGCTTGCCCTCTGGCGGCAGCAGGCTCACTTCATGTTTGGCGAGGTCGATCTTCTTGATCTGCGAGGTGACCCTGACCTGGCGGAAGGCCTCGCCGCCCGGGTTGGGGTTTTGCGCCGTGGCGCGAATGGTGCCGGACTCCTCACTGGCCTTCGGCGCCCCGCCCACATCCGTGTTGAGCACATAGGCCACGGCACGGGTCACGAAGATGTCGACCTGGTCCCCCACCTTGAGGTTGGGTAGGGCCTTGGCCTTTTCAGTCAGCTGGAACGTCACATCCTTCTTGTTATCTGGGCCCTTCACCGTGACCTGGCGGTTGGCCAGGTCGATGGCGGTGACCTGCGTGGTCACGTGACTTTCCAGCGCCTCGCTGGCAATCGGGATATCTGCAGCGTGCACAGTGAGGCTGGTAGCGGACACCAGCGTGGCCAAAGCAACAGCACGCGCAAGAGAGCGGATCGGGTTCATAGGCCTGCTTCCATGTGATCAAGACCGGATAGGGGCGCGAAACGTTCGCGCGCCAACAAGCATAGACCCTGTCCGCCACCCTGCTGGCGCGACCTATTTCGTCCCGTTTTCGTCATGCCCACCCTTGCAATAGCAAATGCGAACTCTTTACACTTGCTTTACATTTACAAATCATTACTATTCGTGACCTTCAAAACAACAAAGAGTCACCTTTAATGGCAAAAAGGTCTGTTGCCCCAGCATCCATTTCCATGCTGGGCCTGCTAGTAGTGCCTGCTGTTCACGCCGCCGTTCAACCCGATGCTCAGGGCTCACTCGCCCTGCCCGCCACTGCCGTCACCAGCGCCTACGAGCAACAAAGCTACAAGGCCAGTGATAGCCGCAGCGCCATGAAGATCGACGCGCCACTGCGTGACATCCCGCAAACCGTCAACGTCGTGCCTGAAAGCGTGATCAAGGACCAAGGCGCGCAATCCATGGAAGACGTGCTGAAAAACGTGCCCGGCATCGGCCTGTCCAACGGCGACGGCCAGCGCGACCAGGTGACCATCCGTGGCTTCAGCGCCATTGGTGACATGTACATCGACGGCGTGCGGGATGACGCCCTGTACTTCCGCGACCTGTCCAACATCGAGCGTGTCGAGGTCATCAAGGGCCCTGCAGCCGTGCTGTATGGCCGCGGCTCTTCCGGCGGGCTGATCAACAGCATCAGCAAGAAACCAAGCTTTACGCCCAAGCGCGAGGTCGGCATGAGTTTCGACAGCGAAGGCAAGCGCCGTACGCAGTTCGACACCGGCTGGGCCGACCCGCAAAGCAACCAGGCTTACCGTGTTACCGGCGCCTTCGAAGACAGCGACACCTTCCGCGACGATGGCTACATCGACCGCAAGGCCATTGCGCCGTCGGCCTACTTCCGCCTGTCCGACGACCTGGAACTGAACCTGGGTGCCACCTACCTGTACGACAAGCGCCTGATCGACTTCGGCATCCCGGCCCTGGGCAATCGCCCCGTGGATGTGGACCGCGACAAGCGCTTCGGCTCTGGCGACGCCGAGCAGGACTATGCCCGCAGCGAAGTGTTCTCGTTGACCGCCAGCCTGGACTACCGCATCAACGACAACTTCACCCTGACCAACACCAGCCGCTACTACCGCTACGACCTGGACCGCAACAACACCCTGGCTGACAGCAGCCCGACCCGCTTCGTCACTGCGCCCAACGGCGAACTGCTGGTCAAGCTCAACCGCGGCAACGTGGCCCGTGACGAATACGGCGTATTCAACCAGACCGAGCTCAAACAACAGGCGCAACTGGCCGGCATGCAGCACAACCTGCTGTACGGCGTGGAGGTGGGCTTCCAGGACAAGTACCAGCGCGTGTTGAGCCAGAACAACGTGGCCCAGGTGCCGGTGTACCGCGACGCCTTGGTATCGGTACCTGAGCACGCTGCCAACCTTTCCTCCAAAGGCACCAACTTCCAGCAGACCACCGGCCTGTACCTGCAGGACATGATCGAGCTGAACGAGCACTGGAAGGCCCTGGTCGGGGTGCGTTATGACATCTTTGGCCAGGAGTACGACGACGACCGCGTGCAGAACGTCGACCTCGACCGTACCGACAAGACCTGGAGCCCGCGTGCCGGCCTGGTCTACCAGCCAGACGCCATCCAGTCCTACTACGTGTCGGTCAGCCGCAGCTACCAGCCTTCGGGCGAGGTGTTCGCGGTCAGCCCAACCAACCAGCACCTGGAACCGGAAGAAACCACCAACTACGAAATCGGCGCCAAGTGGGACCTGCTCGACAGCCGCCTGTCGCTGACAGCGGCGGTGTTCCGCCTGGAACGCACCAACATGAAGACCGCCGACCCGGCCAACCCCAACCTGACCGTGCTGGCCGGCGAACAACGCACCGACGGCTTCGAGGCCACCGTCAGCGGGCAGCTTACGGACAAGTGGCAGATCTACGCCGGCTACGCCTACCTGGATGCCGAGATCACCAAGTCCAACAGCAAAACCAACGGCGTGGCCAACGAAGGCCAGACCCCTACCCTGACGCCGCGTAACAGCGCCAACGTCTGGCTGGTACGCACCCTGACCCCGGAGTGGCGCGTGGCCGCTGGCGCCAACTACGTGGACGAACGCTACACCGCGCTCGACAACGTGGTGGTGATGCCGGGCTACACCACCTTCGACGCCGCGCTGCTGTACAGCGTGCCGCAGTGGGATGCGGCGCTGCGCCTGAAGAACGTGTTCGACCGGGATTACTATGCCTCGGCACATGGCTCGGTAGACCTGGTTACCCCAGGGGCACCCCGTACGCTGGAAGCCAGCTTCAACTACCGCTTCTGACCTTCGGAACACACTGAAGCCTTGCATGCCCCGTATGAGCGGGGCCTTCCGTCACGAAAGGGGCGCGCAGCGCCCCGCCTGTTTGCAGCTTCGCCGATGTCTGCACATACGAATCAGCCCGCTACTGCGATGCAACAGTTCACCGCTTCGCGTGAATGAAATATCCTGCAAGGTATTCAACACATGAAGCCGGAGTAAACATGAGCAGTATCACGAAGGGCCCCCATACCTCCTTGGCTCTGACCACCCTGCTCGCCCTCAGCCTGGCGCTCTCTGCTGGCTGCTCCAGCAAAAACAGCAAGGCACGCTATGCAGCTTCTACCGTAGGCTCGAACTGCTTTGCCAAAGCAGTCCCCTCAACCGGAGAAGGCGGTCTGGCGTGGGGGAATACCCTGAGCATTGCCCGGCAGAAGTCGCTGAACAACTGCGTGCGCTATGCCACCCGGTCAGGAGGCACGCCTAGAACGTGTCAAGTGGTGATGGCCAAGTGCAAGAATTAAGTGTTTATGCACTACCAATAAAAACGGAAACTTCCTACAAATATAAACAAGCTGTCTTACTGCATTAAACACCACAACTATCAGACTCAAAACCCGACAACATATTCTTACACTTCCCGCCTCGACACTCCTGCCTTAATCAAGGCAATGTCCTGCACTTTAAGATCAACTGAAGATTCATTCACCACACTTCATTGATCAAGAAAGTTTCATTCTTCAACTTTCTCGAAGCCTAAGTAGTGCGCACTGGGCTTGTGCACGACCTGTAACGGCAAGTGCTGAACAAGGAGTTCACATGACTGATGCTTCCGTCAGCAGCGCCACCTCCGGCCCTGCCTGCAGCGCACGCGTCCCCATTCTGCCCATCCGCTATGCCATCGTGCCGCGCACCGCTGACGCACCCGCCTGCCGTTACGCCGATTCAGGCTTCAACCTGGAGCAAGGCTTCGCCCCGCTGCAGCGCTCCGCCTATACCCTCCGCGCATTGCGCCCGGGTTATGTCTACGTGTTCATGAAAGGCGCTCTGGGCCAGAAGCTGGTCATCCATGAGTACGTCGGCGCGGGCCTGTACAAGGAGCTGCTCTACAAAGGGCTGGATGGCTACCACCGGCGTGACCGTTACCTGTCCAGCCGCCCCATGGGCTGGGTGTGGGCCGACACCTGCCCCGATACCGCCAGGGAGGTGTGGATCGGCTACAGCCCGCACCTGTGGACCAACGCCATGACCGCCCGCATCACCGGCTCGCCCGCCCTGCTTAAACGGCACATGCGCCGGCTGGACATGGCCGAACTGATAACCGGCAACCGGGCACCCTCGACCCAGCCCCATGTCTTGCCGGTCAGTGCCCTGCAAACCTGGGTCGAAGACTTCAAGCCCACCGAGCGGCGCATGCCGCTGAGCTGGAGCAGCGACCCGATCACCGACACCTTGCCCATCGGCAACCTCGTCGCCGTGGCCCGGCACTATCCCTGGACCCAACCCAAAGTGCCAGTGGTGGTCGCGCTCGCCGACGCCGAAGGCATGGCCCTGGACCTGAGCCTGTCGGTATCGGCCTACCAGCACCAGCTGCGTGACCTGATGCCCGCCGAGCAGCTGCAACACACCAAACCCGCCCAACCGCCCGAGAACGAACGCGTGCCGGCGTGCTTCCAGCTGGATGCCGAACAGTTGAGCACGCAGAGCCGTGATTTTCACCATCGCAACCTGGTGGCCATGCTGCTGAACAAGACGCTGGAGAGTATGTACCCGGCCGACGCTGCCTCGCCCGAACTCGCCGCGTTCCGGCTGGGCACGGAACGCCGGGGCCCCGCCCTGTCGCCCGCCGAATCACATTTCCAGGCCCTCACCCACAAGGACTACTCCCCCCACGGCGCGCGCCTGGCGCAGCGCCTCGATCTGGACAAATACCGGCGCTTCCTCGCCGAACGCGACGAGCTGGGACGCCGGATGGCCGCCCTGCGCAACCAGGCCTTGCACGCCAGCAACGACCATGACGCCTGGCTGGCGACAGCCGAGCCCGAGCATATCGACAACCCCTACAGCCTGGCCGCCGCCCTGGCCTGTTACGACCGCGACGAAATCGTGTCCGCCCGAGGCCTGGAAATCTCCCTGGCGCTGCTGATTCACCCGATGGGCCAACCGACACCGGGCGCCGAAGAACAGGATCGGCGTTTCAAACGCCTGGAGCAGTGGCTGGACCGGGACGACAGCCCGCTGTACACCGCCCTGGCGCCGTTCAACCCGTTCAAGGACAAGGCCGATTCGATCGGCAGCCTGTTCGGCGCCAGCGACAATGTGATCGAGGGGCTGGCCGGTCGCTTCCCGGCCATGGCCGACATCACCGACCTCACCGCCCAGTCGGTCAATACCGTGGTGCTCAAACGCCTGCACGGGCAAACCCGCTGGGACGCCAGCCATGGCCTGCGCCAGCAGGTGTTGTTGGCGGCGCGTGAAGCGAATGCCGAGAAAGCGCTGGGGCTATTGGCAGCGCGTTACCGGATCACCGGGCAGGCCATCAAGAACAACCCGTTCAGCCAGGAGGTGGAGAAGTACCTGAAGAGTGGCATGGCGCAGGTTGAGGAGATGAAGCAGCTGCGCATTTCGGGGAGCCGGACGGTCTCGATCGAACTGACCACCACTGCACGGGTGAAGCCCAACTTTCTCGGGATGCTCACCTCGGGCGGAGGCGGAGGTTTGAACGCGGGGATGCTGTGGTACAACATCCTATCGCTCCAGACGGCCTACAACAGCCTGCAAAAGAGCAATGCCCCGGAATACACCTTGGGTTTTGCTTCGTCGATTTTCGGGGTGATCGGTGCAGCAGCGGCGACGCTGGTTAGCGTGCGGGCGACGCAGAAGGCCGTCATGCTGAGGTTAAGTTCGACAGCGCCAGGGATGGCATTCGGTAACGGAATCATCAAATTCTTAAGCAGTAATTTGTTTGCTCGTTTAGCGGGATATCCTGCAATAGCATTCGGCCTGTTTTCTGATCTCTCCAAGGCTGGGCGTCAGAGGTCGAATGGCAATCGAGCGGCTGCCGACTACACGGTGACTGGTAGCTTAACCATGGCTGTTGGTTCTGCAGTCGTCCTTGAGGCTGGACTTGCCATTGCTGGCGCTACGTCAGTAGTGCCTTTTGCCGGATGGGCCGCAGCCGCCCTAGTCCTCGTGGGCGTAGCCATCATTGCAGGAGGCCTGTACCTGCACGCCAAGGCACACGAGCACCTTCACAGCCCAATTGAGCTCTGGGCCGCACGCAGCATCTTTGGCAATCGCATCAATGATGGAGAGGTGCGTCCTGACATTGCCTTGGACTATCAGAAAAAACTGCCTGTTTATGACTCACTACAAGCCGAGATCAAAGCCTGGCACAACGAGCATTACGGACCCAAACTACTATCCGCCGAGCAGGCTGTATCACTCGGCATAACTAAAGTCGACACCCGATGGCATCAGAACGATCACTGGTCCCCACCAAACTGGACAGCCATTACACACAATGAAGTAGCCACACCTCAACCAACCGTTGAGTTCACCGTACTGCTACCAGGCTTTGTTCTAGGCGTAAGCGAATGGTCAGGAAGTTTAAGTACCCTCCGTGACGACCAAGGAATGGACGTATTCCCTATCGCCCCGACCAGCCACATCGTAAGTGCGGGCTTGGTCCTGCATTTCGAGAACACGTTGACCAATCAAAAGCATGTCTCACTGCATCTAGCTTACCGCGCCAATCAAGGGCTGGATGAAGACAATGAGTCCCTGTCAATTTTTCGCCTGGAGCGCTGATCATGGCAACCATTTGGATATTCAACTCAATGTCGGACTCAGGGCATAATCCCGCTATCGCCGGGCAATTATTAAACTTATCCGACAACACCTTATGCTTGAGAAATCCTTGGGTGACAGACTCAGTCTTCATGGGAAAACTGTACTGCGCAATGACTCTCGCACTGATGATCGGCTTTTATCCTTACTTACTATCGAGCGAAGCCTGGGACCCATACATTTTCAGCCCTATTTTTATAACCAGCGTAGCATTTGGACCTTTTATATTCCTTCCTTTTTTATTTTATCGTATATATTTTATAAAACGCTTATCAAGCTTCTGCCTCAACCGTTCAACTCAAAAAATCTACTACCGACGTTTGAGCAAAGTATTAGTCTTTGAGTGGAGCAACACCGGCGGTGGCCTTTTCAAACGCACCGAAAACGGTGGCTCATCCTTCAGCACCAGCTATGCCCTCGCCTTCGCCCCCCGCCGAGCAGACGGCAGCCTCCACCAAAAAGACTGCCTCTGGGTCGACAGCAACGAGCCCACCGAACCCGGCGTCAGACACGTCGCCGAAGTCTGGGAATACCTGCGCCACTTCATGGCCCACGGCCCCGACAAACTCCCCCCACCCGGCGAACCCAACTGGTGGCACAAGCCCCTGCATGCCATCTGCCTGACCCCGGCTGAAGCCTGGCGCCACTACGCCCCTTGGCGAACCGGCGAACCCGGTGAAATGCAGGGCAAGAAAAACTGGCAACTGCCCTTCTGGGCCGTCCTGTTCCCTTACAACCTGACCGTCGCCATCTGTTGGTACTTCATCTGCAAGCTCTTCAATGTCCGCGCGGCACCGCCACCCGCCGAGGCTTTTGAAGGTGTGCCGACTAACACCCGCGAATGATCACCACCTCAAGGTATTCGCTGGGTACCACCAACGATGAAGGCCCTCCCACATTGCTCTCATCCAGCAACTGAGTAAGGTCTCGCTCCAGAGCAGTGGCCTTCTCCGTATCCAGCGAAGCAAACGCCTTGTGCACCGGCCCGTACCAGGTACGAAACACCTCGATGAAATGCGCCGCCGAGCGGTAGCGGAAGTTGAACTGCTGGCGGCTGACATTCAGCTCACCCAGAACCCCTTCGAACATCGCGCGCAACTGTTCCTCGTCACCCCACCGCGAGGGCGGCAAGGCCCCGGCGGGTGGTGGTACATGCCGCCCGAGGGTTTTGAACATCTGCCCGACAAAACCTTGCGGGGTCCAGTTGGCCAAGCCTATACGGCCACCGGGTCGGCATACCCGCCCCAGCTCACGTGCGGCCTGGGCCTGATCAGGTGCAAACATCACACCGAACGTGGAGAGCACCGCATCGAAGGTGCCATCGGCAAACGGCAACGCTTCGGCATCGGCAGCCTGAAACAGCACATTCAGGTGTTCGGCCCGTGCCCGTTCTTCGCCACGCTTGAGCAGCTCGGGTACATAGTCGGTGGAAGTGACGCGGCAACCGCGCCGGGCAGCAGCCAATGTGGCGTTGCCGTTGCCGGCCGCAACATCCAGCACCTGCTCATCCCAGCGCAGGTCACAGGCTTCTGCCAGGCGCTCGCCAACCAGTTGCAGGGTGGTGCCGATCACCGCGTAGTCACCGCTGGCCCAGGCGGCTTGCTGACGGGCTTTGAGGGCATTGGTATCCAAAGGGGTGCTCATGGTCTGCGCCTTTTTGCTGTGCGCGGCCGAGGTCCTTCTGGCGGTTAACGCGCCATGGATTTGGGGAGCAGAACGCTACGCCCCTGTCAGGCGAAGCGCAAAGACGCATTGGGGATAGCGCAAAGATCAAAGTGCTATATGAGGGCTGCTGGCCCAATCGCCGGCAAGCCAGCTCCCACAAGCTCAGCAAAACGCTCAAGAACGATGCAGTACCTGTGGGAGCTGGCTTGCCGGCGATGAGGCCGGTACAGCCAGCACAAAATAACGAGTAAGACAGCAGCTATCAGGCGAACTTGGCCCGGGCTGCGTGCAGTTTCTTGTAGCTTTCGATCAAGCGCAGGTGGCGATCAAGGCCTTCGAGCTTCATGCTGGTCGGGGTCAGGCCATGGAAACGCACGCTGCCATCCACCGAGCCCAGCACCGCGTCCATGCGCGCGTTGCCGAACATGCGGCGGAAGTTGGGCTCGTAGTCGTCCATTTCCAGCTCATCATCCAGCACCACTTCCAGCACCACGTTCAGGGCCTGGTAGAACAGCCCGCGCTCGACAGTGTTGTCGTTGAACTGCAGGAACGCCTCGACCAGTTCCTTGGCCTCCTCGAAGCGCTGCACTGCCAGGCAGATCAGCAGCTTCAGTTCCAGAATGGTCAGCTGGCCCCACACCGTGTTTTCGTCGAACTCCACGCCAATCAGTGTGGTGATGGTGGTGTAGTCATCCACATCGCAGTTGTCCAGGCGCTTGAGCAGCAGCTTCAGGGGGCGGCTTTCAAGGTTGTGCAGGTTGAGGATGTCGGCGCGGAACGACAAGGCGCGGTTGGTGTTGTCCCAGATCAGGTCCTCGACCGGGTAGATTTCCGAGTAGCCCGGCACCAGGATGCGGCAGGCGGTGGCGCCCAGGTTGTCGTACACCGCCATGTACACGTCCTTGCCCAGGTCTTCGAGGATGCCGAACAGGGTTGCGGCCTCTTGAATATTGGAATCCTCGCCGTGGCCGGAGAAGTCCCACTCGACGAACTCGAAGTCGGCCTTGGCACTGAAGAAGCGCCACGACACCACACCGCTGGAGTCGATGAAGTGCTCGACGAAGTTGTTCGGCTCGGTCAGGGCGTGGCTTTCGAAGGTCGGCTGCGGCAGGTCGTTCAGGCCTTCGAAGCTGCGGCCCTGCAGCAGTTCGGTAAGGCTGCGCTCCAGTGCCACTTCCAGGCTTGGGTGGGCGCCGAACGAGGCGAATACGCCACCGGTGCGCGGGTTCATCAGGGTCACGCACATGACCGGGAATTCGCCACCGAGCGACGCATCCTTGACCAGCACCGGGAAGCCCTGTTCTTCCAGGCCCTGAATGCCGGCAACGATGGCCGGGTACTTGGCCAGTACGTCCTGCGGCACATCCGGCAGGCACAGCTCGCCTTCGAGGATTTCGCGCTTGACCGCACGCTCGAAGATTTCCGACAGGCACTGCACCTGCGCCTCAGCGAGGGTGTTGCCAGCGCTCATGCCGTTGCTGAGGAACAGGTTTTCGATCAGGTTGGACGGGAAGTACACCACCTGCTCGTCCGATTGGCGTACAAACGGCAGCGAGCAGATGCCGCGCGCCGTGTTGCCCGAGTTGGTGTCGTACAAGTGCGAACCGCGCAGCTCACCGTCGGGGTTGTAGATTGCCAGGCAGTGCTCGTCGAGGATCTCGGCGGGCAGCGCATCGCGTGGGCCAGGCTTGAACCACTGCTCGTTCGGGTAATGCACGAACGGCGCGTTGGCCAGGTCCTCGCCCCAGAACTGGTCGTTATAGAAGAAGTTGCAGTTCAGGCGCTCGATGAACTCACCCAGCGCCGATGCCAGCGCGGCTTCCTTGGTGGCACCCTTGCCGTTGGTGAAGCACATCGGTGACTGCGCATCACGCACATGCAACGACCACACGTTGGGCACGATATTGCGCCACGAAGCGATCTCGATCTTCATCCCCAACCCGGCCAGGATGCCCGACATGTTGGCGATGGTCTGCTCCAGCGGCAGGTCCTTGCCAGGGATGTAGGTGGTGCTGTCCGACACCGGCATCAGCAGGCCCTGGGCATCGGCGTCGAGGTTGTCGACCACTTCGATCACGAACTCGGGGCCGGTCTGTACCACCTTCTTGACGGTGCAGCGGTCGATCGAGCGCAGGATGCCCTGGCGGTCCTTCTCGGAAATGTCTTCGGGCAGCTCGACCTGGATCTTGAAGATCTGGTTGTAGCGGTTTTCCGGGTCGACGATGTTGTTTTGCGACAGGCGAATGTTTTCGGTCGGGATGTCGCGGGTCTGGCAGTACAGCTTGACGAAGTAAGCCGCGCACAAGGCCGAAGACGCCAGGAAGTAATCGAACGGGCCTGGGGCCGAACCATCACCCTTGTAGCGGATCGGTTGGTCGGCGATCACCGTGAAGTCGTCGAACTTGGCTTCGAGACGGAGATTGTCGAGAAAATTGACCTTGATTTCCATGCGGGTTTACCGTGATTTAAGCGTGCAAAACGAAAGTGGCCGGCATTATCCGGGTTTTCAGCCTGGAAGTCCTGTTTACCTCGTCGCTTGCGCATTCCACCGAATTGCTTGCCTGATCCTCTGGACCTGCCCCCGCCACCAGACCAGCGGTCATGCCCCTGTGCTAGCGTTTCTTCTCTGGGGAACAACGTATTCCCCACCCAGAAAAAACACAGCGACAGCAACCGATGATTGGCAGGTGAACCATGGAACTACGCATCAACCAGAAGACCTATCAGGTCGAGGTGGACGCCGACACGCCCCTGCTGTGGGTAATCCGCGACGACCTGGGGCTGACCGGCACCAAGTATGGCTGCGGCCTGGCCCAGTGCGGCGCCTGTTCGGTGCTGGTGGACGGCAACGTGGTACGCGCCTGTGTCACCCCGGTGGCCGGCGTGGTCGGGCGCGAAGTGACGACCATCGAGGCGGTCGAAGCCGATGCCGTTGGCAAACGGGTGGTCGCGGCCTGGGTCGAGCACCAGGTGGCCCAGTGCGGCTACTGCCAGTCCGGCCAGGTGATGGCGGCCACGGCGCTGCTCAAGCACACCCCTAAGCCCAGTGACGCGCAGATCGACGCGGCCATGGTCAACCTGTGCCGCTGCGGCACCTACAACGCCATTCATGCTGCCGTGCATGCGCTGGCCCAAGGGGAGCAGGCCTGATGAACACGCCAGTCGATACACCGGCCGAACTGCTCAAGCTGCAAATGGGCGAAACCGTCAACCTGTCGCGTCGGCGCTTTCTTGCCGGCACGGCCGTCGGGGCCCTGGTGTTGGGTTTCGGCCTGCCAATGGGGTCGGCACGCGTACAGGCGGCGACTATAGCCGCCCCGCAACGCGGTACCCAAGTGCCTGCGTTTCTGGAAATTCGCCCGGATGGCACGGTGCGCCTGCTCAGCCCCTTCATGGAAGGCGGGCAAGGGCCCTTCACCGCCATGGCGCAGATCGTAGGTGAAGAGCTGGATGTCGACCCTGCCCATTTCGTGGTGGACAGCGCGCCACCGGGCGAAGCCTATGTCGTCATGGAAAACGGTATGCGCATCACTGGCGGCAGCATGTCGGTGCGCATGAGCTACCCGACCATGCGCCGCCTGGGTGCCCTCGCCCGGGCCATGCTGCTGCAGGCGGGCGCCCAGCAGCTGGGTGTACCGGTCGATGAGCTCTCCACCACGCCGGGCAGCGTGGTACATACCACGACAGGCCGTTCCATCCCCTATGGCGAGCTTGCCGGCCGCGCCATGGACCTGCCAGTACCCGACCCGGACAGCGTCAAATTGCGCGACCCCAGCCAGTTTCGCTGGATCGGCAAGCCGGTGCGTCGCCTGGACGCCTACGACAAGTCCACCGGCAAGGCGCAGTACTGCATCGACATCAAGGTCGACGGCATGCTCCACGCCGCCGTGCAGCACGCGCCACGCCTGGGCATGACCGTGGGCAGCCTGCGCAACGAAGAGCAGGTCAAGGCCATGAAGGGTGTGCATTCCGTGCATCAGTTGCCGGGCGCTGTCGCCGTGGTCGCCGAACGCTGGTGGCATGCCAAACGCGCGGTGGAGGCTATCCAGGTGGACTGGCAAGAGGCGACCGCCGACACCAAGGTGCGGGCGATGCCGGCAGACTTCTCCAGCGATGGCTGGCGCGAGCACCTGGCCACGGTCGAGGGCCCGGCACGTGATGAGGAGAACGAGGGCGATATCACGAGTGCCTTGAGCAATGCCAAGACCAAGGTCGAGGCCAGCTACCACAACCAGTACCTGAACCATGCCCAGCTGGAACCGCCCTCAGCCCTCGCCCGCTTCAACGCGGACGGCACCCTGGACGTGTGGCTGCCCAACCAGGCACCGGACATGTTCCGCGACGACATTGCCAAGCGTACAGGCCTGGAGGCTGCGCAGATCAACCTGCACTCGCCACTGCTGGGCGGCTTCTTTGGCCGCCACTTCCTGTACGACTCGGCCAACCCCTACCCGCAGGCCATTGCCCTGGCCAAGGCGGTTGGCCGGCCGGTGAAGCTTATCTGGAGCCGCGAAGAGGAATTCCTGCGTGATGTGCTGCGCCCGGTCGCCGTGGTGAAGTTCCGCGCCGGCCTGGATGCCGACGGCATGCCGGTGGCCCTCGAAGCGGTAAGCGCCACCGAAGGCCCGACCGAGGCCCTGGCCGGCAAGCAAGGTGAAAAGATCGACCCGACCGCGCTTGAAGGGCTGTCGGGCAAAGCCTACGCCATCGCCAACAAGCGCATCGCGCAGATCTACGTAAAAGGCCCGGCCATGCTCGGCTACTGGCGTTCGGTGGGTAACTCGCTGAACGACTTCTTCTACGAGTCGTTCCTCGACGAACTGGCCGACAAAGGAGGCAAGGACCCGTTCGAACTGCGCCTGCACCTGCTGCGCGACAACCCGCGCCTGACCAACCTGCTGAACGCGGTCGCCGACCTGTCCGGTGGCTGGAAGCGCGGCCCGTTCACCGCCGAGGATGGCAGCAAACGGGCACGCGGCGTGGCCATGGCCTCGCCATTCGGTTCGGAGGCGGCAGTCATCGCCGAGGTGTCGATCGAGAACGGGCAGGTGAAGGTGCACGACATCTGGCAGGCCATCGACCCTGGCAGCATCGTCAACCCGGCAATCATCGAGCATCAGGTGAACGGCGCCGTCGCCCTGGGCCTGTCGCAGACGCTGGTGGAAGAGGCGGTATACGTGGATGGCAAACCACGAGCGCGCAACTACGACCTGTACCCGATCCTGCCGCCTTCACGCATGGCCCGGGTGCATGTGCGCATTGTCGAAAGCGGGGCGAAGATGGGCGGCATTGGCGAGCCTCCGTTACCGGCCGTAGCCCCGGCGGTGGCCAACGCCGTCGCGCAACTGACTGGCCAGCGCGTGCGCAGCCTGCCAATGAGCCGCCATACCTTCAGCTGACCGCACAAGGATCGCCCCATGACCCATCGTTTCGCAAGAACCGCTGGCTGGCTGGCGCTGCCGTGCCTGGTCGCGGCAGGCCTGATGGCCTGGTATGTCACCCGTGAGCCTGCCTCGCCGTTCGTCGATGCACAGGCCAGTGCCGCCGACCCGGCGCTGGTCAGCCGTGGCGAGTACGTGGCCCGGCTCAGCGACTGCGTGGCTTGCCACAGCCTGCCGGACGGCAAACCGTTCGCCGGCGGGCTGGAAATGGCCACCCCGCTGGGGGCCATCCACGCCACCAACATTACCCCTGATCGGGACACCGGTATCGGCAGCTACAGCCTCGCCGACTTCGACCGCGCCGTGCGCCAGGGTGTCGCGCCCGGCGGCCGGCGGCTGTACCCGGCCATGCCCTATCCGTCCTACGCCAAGCTCAGTGACGACGATGTAAAGGCGCTGTACGCATTCTTCATGCACGGCGTGCAACCGGCCCGGCAGGCCAACCTGGCCAGCGACATCCCCTGGCCGCTGAACCTGCGCTGGCCCATTGCCCTGTGGAACGGCCTGTTCGCCGCCACCACGCCTTACGCCGACAAGGCCGGGCAGGATGCGCTGTGGAACCGGGGTGCCTATATCGTTCAGGGCCCCGGTCACTGTGGCAGTTGCCACACGCCCCGTGGCCTGGCCTTCAACGAAAAGGCGCTGGATGACAGCGGCAAACCATTCCTGGCGGGCGCCCTGCTCGATGGCTGGTACGCACCGAGCCTGCGTGCCGACCACAACACAGGGCTGGGGCGCTGGAGCGAAAACGAGATTGCGCAGTTTCTCAAAACCGGCCGCAACCGCCATGCCGTCGTGTTCGGCTCAATGACCGAGGCGTTCAACAACTCCACGCAGTTCATGAGCGACGATGACCTGGCGGCCATCGCCCACTACCTGAAATCGCTTCCCGGCGACCCGCAGCGCGATGGGGCGCCGTGGCAGTACGTGGCCGAGTCGGCAGCAACACAGCTCGACAGCCCGGGCGCACATACATACGTGACCCGCTGCGCCTCGTGCCACGGGCTGGAGGGCAAGGGCCAGGACCAATGGATGCCGCCTTTGGCGGGGGCAACCTCGGCACTGGCGAAAGAAGACGCTTCGGCGATCAACATTACCTTGAACGGTTCGCAGCGGGTGGTGACGGCGGGGTTGCCTGATGCTTATCGCATGCCAGCCTTCCGGGAGCAGTTGAGTGACCAGGAAATTGCCGATGTGCTGAGTTTTGTGCGCACGGCCTGGGGCAACCGGGGCGGTGCCGTGAATGCACAGGCGGTGGGCACGTTGCGTGGGCATACCGACCCGGCCAGCAGCAGCCCGATCATTTTGCATATGCGCTGAACGGGAGCCTCCATGGAAAGCATCGACCTGCTGGTGCTGCGCACCACCCGAGACTGGCTCACCGCCGGGCACCGCGTCCTGCTGGCCACGGTAGCCCGCACCTGGGGCTCCTCCCCGCGCCCGGTGGGCTCGATGATGGCCTTGCGCAGTGACGGCCGGGTGGTCGGCAGTGTCTCCGGTGGCTGTATCGAGGACGACCTCATTCACCGTTACACCACTGCCTACGGCGGCCCCGGCATGCCCAACGGCCTACCCCAAGTGGTGCGTTACGGCGTCAGCGCCGATGAAGCACACCGTTTCGGCCTGCCCTGTGGCGGCACACTGGAGCTTGTGCTGGAGTTCGCACCGCCGCTGCAGCACCTCGAACGACTGCTGGCCTGCCTCGATGAGGGCAGCCTGGTCCGCCGCGGGCTCAACCTGCACAACGGTGATATCAGCCTGACCCCTACCAGCACGCCTGACCTGTTCAGCTTCGATGGCCACCACATGCTCAGCACCCTTGGCCCGGGCTACCGTTTACTGCTGATCGGTGGTGGCGCACTGGCCGAGTACCTGGCCACCATGGCCCTGTTCAATGGTTTCAACGTTTCGCTGTGCGACCCACGCCCTGAGTACACCGCAGGCTGGAGCGTGCCCGGCGTCAACCTGCTGGCCGGCATGCCCGACGATGTGGTCCGCGCCTTCGCTGCGGACCTGCGCAGCGCCATCGTCGCCGTCAGCCACGACCCCAAGCTGGATGATCTGGCCCTGCTCGAAGCCTTGCACAGCCCGGCGTTCTACATTGGCGCCATCGGCTCGCGGCGCAACAGCCAGCTGCGCCGTGAACGCCTGATCGAGCACTTCGGTGTAAGTGAGGCTTCGCTGCAACGCTTGCATGGCCCGATTGGCATCTACATCGGCAGCAAGACACCGGCCGAGATCGCCGTCAGCGTCATGGCCGAAATCCTCGCAGCGAAGAACGACGTCACCCTGCCTGGTGCGGTCAACGTGACCCGGGCCAAGCACGCACGGGAGGCCGCGCACCTTCCTCGCTGATCACTGCCACCGCTCCAGGTTCTGCTGCAACAACTGCTGCGGCAACGCCCCGGCCACGATCTTTTCCATTTCCCGCGCCAGCGCTTCACGCAAATGCGGCCGATTGCAGGGCGAATCATGCGAAAGCGCCAGGTACAGCCCTTCGCTGGAGATTGGCGGTTCCAGCACCTGCACAGTGCTGGCAATACCCAAGGTACGCGCCAGTGCCATGCCGGGGTACTGCTCGTACACGACATAGTCGCTGCGTTTGTGCATGAGTTTTTCGAATGCCTGCCTGGCGCTGGGTACCGCTTCGAGGATGAGGTTGGCCCTGGCAAAGTCGTCGAACTGCTGACCGTGGCTGTTGTTGACCAAGGTCCCACCCTTGCGACCTTTCAGGTCTGCCCATTGGTGGTAGGCAAAGGCATTGTCCTGGCGTACCCAGACCACGCTGGGCGTGTGCAGAAATGGCGGGGTGATGAAGTCCATCTGTTGCTGCCGGGCCTGGGTCATGAAGTACCCGGCCATCAAGTCGATCCGGCCGGTGCGCACCTCTTCCTGGGCGCGCGACCACGGCCCGCCGTAAACCACCTCGATCTCCAGCCCCAACTGCTTGCCCAGGTACTTGAGCAGGTCAGCGTTGGCACCGATCAGTTGCTGGGGGTTTTGCGGGTCGCGCCACAGGTACGGGGGGTATTCCGGGTTGCCGGTGGCGGTCAACCGCCGGCAAGGCTCTTCCGCTACCGCAGCCAACGGCAGCAGCAGGCACGACAACAGGAGCAAGGCGCGGCGAAAGCAACGCTCGATCATCTACAACCCTCGGCACAAGTTACATCCGGTGACCCGGCGTGGTGGCCAAAGGCTGCCACATCCTGTGATCAACTGCAGCATTCATCTGTGCGGGCTGTAGACAGTCTGGACCCTGTGCGAAAAGTAGATGGGCCTTTCATCGGCTAACGATGAAACGGGTCGTCGATTACCCTCTCTGGCACTCAGGCGCCCTGACGACGCATCGCCAGGATCGCCGCACCAAACCCGATGAAGGTGGTGCCCACCACCCGGCTCACCCAGCGCGACAGCGACGGCCGGGTCAGCACGCCTTTCGCCCGTGCAGCCAGCGCGGCATACAAGCTCAGCGAAACCAGCGACAACGCCACGAAAATACCGGTCAAGGCCAGGAATTGCGGCAACAGTGCGGCCCCTTGGTCGATGAACTGCGGGAACAGCGCCGTGAAGAACATGGTTGCCTTGGGGTTGGTCACTGCGGTAAGGAACGCCGACTTGTAGAGTTTCAGCGGCGAGGGGCGAACCTTGGCCGCCCCCTCGGCCGTAGCCTGCGCCAGCATCGGGCCTTTTTTCAGCAACTGCCGCACACCCAGGTAGAACAGGTAGCCCGCCCCCAGGATTTTCACGGCATTGAACAGCACTTCAGAACTGGCCAGCAGCGCGCCCAGGCCCAGCATGGCGGCTGCCGACAGGCAGAACAGGCCCGAGCCATTGCCCAACGACGACCAGATCGTGCTGCGCTGGCCATGGGCCAGGCTGTTGTTGATGGCCATGAGGGTGGCGGGGCCGGGGCTGGCGATCGCGATGGCGGCAACCAGGGTAAACGCTAGCAGCGAGTGAACATCCATTTTCAGGCTCTTCAGGCAAATCAGGAAAGGCCCTGTACAGGGCGCGAGGGTTCAGTCGGCATTCTGCCGCTTGGCTGCCTTCTTGACGATAGCCTTCATCCGCGTTGCCGCGCGTTGCACGGTGGCCATCTTTTCCGGCCGTTTCATGCCCCGCCACTTGCGAATTTCGTCACGGGTGCGGCCACAGCTCACGCACAGCTCGCTGTTGAGCTGGCATAACGAAACGCAGGGGTTGTCGATGTCTTTGGCCATGCCACCACTCAGCCAGGCAGTTCTGCCCGCGCACGCTCGGCAGCGCTGTGGAACACCTGGCGCACTTCCTCGGCCTTGACCTTGCTCACCGACCTGGCAGCCAGCAGCTCATCAACCACCCGGATGCACTGGCCCAGGGCGGTGTCCAGTTGCTCGGCGTCAGACGCGTCAGCGATATCACCCAGATAGGGAGCGATGAGGTACACGTAACGGTCCTGCAGCTTGAGCGCTGCCAGCGCGTCGAGGGCTTTCTGGAACCGATCGGCAGCGGCAGGGCTCATGCTCAATTTATCGAAATGAATCAGGCTCACACGATCAGTGGCCATTTTGACGAATCTCCGTTTCCTGGTACGGCCAGGCCCGCAAGCAGCAGCGCTTCTACGGTGCTCGGATGAGCGGGCCCGGGTAATGCCCATCAGGGTACCAGAACCCGAGGCAGAAAGGGCTATTGCCCCCAGAACTAAAAGTATTTGCCAAGTCGCGCAAGGGACGCCCCAGGGCGTTATCGAGACAGGGGCCGCCTTTTCCCGCGCAGGATAATCGCGCCAGCATTCCACCCCGCCGAGGCCGTCATCGAACTCGGTAGCTCACACAACAACAAGCCTGCGCGCGCAGGTAAGCCACAAAGGGGCCTCATCATTCATGGCAAAGGAACACATCACCGAAACGCTCGACCTTGGCGTGACGGACCCCTCGAAAACCGCAGAAGCCCGCCAGGACCGGCATTTCGAGGGCAAACTCGACGGCGTCGTGTTTGGTTTCACCAGCCTCCTGGCAATCGCGTTCGTACTCTGGGGCTTCCTCAACCAGGCCAGCCTCGCCAGCAGCGCTTCCAGCGCGCAGTCCTGGGTCATTCTCAATTTTGGCTGGTTCTTCGTGCTCACATCCACCTTGTTCGTGGTGTTCGTGCTGTGGCTGGCCGCCAGCCGTTATGGCCGGGTGCCACTGGGGCGTGATGGCGAACAGCCAGAATTCCGTACGGTGTCCTGGGTGGCCATGATGTTCAGCGCCGGCATGGGCATCGGCCTGATGTTCTTCGGCGTGGCCGAGCCGCTGTCGCACTATGTGTCGCCGCCGCCGGGCTCGGCCACCGGGCAGACAAGTGAAGCGATGCAGGTGGCCATGGCCACCACCTTGTTCCACTGGACCCTGCACCCTTGGGCCATGTACGCCATCGTCGGCCTGGTGATTGCCTATGGCACCTTCCGCCGTGGCCGTTCACAGCTGATTTCCGCTGCCTTCCGGCCGCTGATCGGCAAGCATGCCAACGGCCCGCTAGGGCGCATGATCGACATGATGGCAATTTTCGCCACGCTGTTCGGCTCGGCCGCCTCATTGGGCCTTGGGGCCCTGCAGATTGCCGGCGGCCTGGAATACAACGGTTGGATCGAGAGCCCCGGCAAGCTGTTCTACATCTCGATCATCACCCTGCTGACCATTGCCTTCGTCACCTCGGCGGTGTCGGGCATCGGCAAGGGCATCCAGTGGTTGTCCAACACCAACATGGTGCTGGCACTGGTGCTGGCAGTGTTCGTGTTCATGGTCGGCCCGACCTTGCTGATGCTCAACCTGCTGCCGACGTCGCTCGGCATCTACATCAAGATGCTGCCGGAAATGATGGCCCGTACCAACGCCAGCGGCGGTGAGCAGATGAACAGCTGGCTGGCCGGCTGGACCGTGTTCTACTGGGCCTGGTGGATTTCCTGGACACCGTTCGTGGGCATGTTCATCGCCCGCATCAGCCGCGGCCGCACTATTCGCCAGTTCGTTACCGGTGTACTGCTGGTGCCCAGCCTGGTCAGCCTGGTGTGGTTCACCATTTTTGGCGGTGCGGCCATCGATGCCGTACGCGAAGGCGTGTTCCAGCTGGCCAATGGCGCAGTCAACAGCAACCACGCGCTGTACCAGTTGCTGGACAGCTATCCACTGGCCTCAGCGACCTCGGTGCTGGTGATGATCCTGGTGGGCATCTTCTTCGTTTCGGGTGCCGACGCCGCCTCGCTGGTGATGGGCACACTCTCGGAACATGGCACCACCGCACCCTCGCGGCGCACGGTGATTTTCTGGGGCGCGCTGACCGGTACCGTGGCGGCGATCATGCTGGCGATTGGCGACCCGCGGGACCCGGGCGAGGCGCTGACGGGGTTGCAGAACCTGACCATCGTCGTGGCCTTGCCCTTTGTGGTGGTGATGGTGCTGCTGTGCCTGGCCCTGTACCGCGACCTGCGTAAAGACCCGATGATGCTGCGCCACCTGCGCGGTAACGAGCTGATCGAGAAGGCCGTGCTGTATGGCGCGGTGAAGCATGGCGAGGAGTTCTACATCGTGGTGCAGGAGAAGAAGGCTTCGGTGAAGGCCTCAACAGAAGCCGAAGTGACCGGTAGCTGACCGGGACGGCCTGGAAACCGGGGCTGCTGCGCAGCCCCGTTCACCTTCATTCAAATTCCAGGCTGTAGCCCACCCCATACACCGACCGAATCGGGTCATGCCCCGGCGTCACCGCAGTCAGCTTGCGCCGCAGGTTCTTCACATGGCTGTCCACCGTGCGGTCGGCCACCACCCGGTGGTCCTGGTAGATGTGGTTCATCAACTGGTCCCGCGACAGCACCTGCCCCGGGCGTACCGCCAACGCTGCCAGCATGCGGAACTCCACGGGTGTGAGCTCCAGCGCCACGCCCCGATAGCGCGCCTGGAATGCACGGGCATCCAGTTCCAGGCCCAGGTTGCCTGGCTGCTCGCCACTGCGGCGCAGCACCGCCTTCACCCGTGCCACCAGCTCACGGGGCGAGAAAGGCTTGCAGATGTAGTCATCCGCACCCAGCTCCAGGCCCAGCAGGCGGTCGATCTCGTCTACGCGAGCGGTCATCATGATCAGCGGCAAGTGGCTGAAGCCGCGCAGCTCCCGGCAGATGTCCAGGCCGTCACGGCCCGGCAGCATCAGGTCCAGCAGCACCAGGTCGTACTGGCCCTGGCGAATGGCCGGGATCACCGCCAGGCCGTCGGCCAGATGATCGACGCCATAACCACCCGCCCGCAAGTAATCGCCCACCAGGGCGGCGAGCTTGGGTTCGTCTTCTACCAGCAGGATCCGGCTCATGTTTGCTCTCCAGCAACCGGCAGGGCCAGCACCAGCAGCAGCCCGCCCATGGCAGAGGCCTTGGCTGTCAGCCGGCCACCGTGTACTTCAGCAATACCGCGGCAGATCGCCAGGCCCAGCCCGGTGCCGCCACTGGCCCGGTTGCGCGAGCGCTCGGCACGGTAGAAACGTTCGAAAAGGCGCGCCAGCGACGCGCTGTCGACGCCGGGGGCGGTGTCTTCGCATTGCACCAGCACCTCGTCACCCTCCTGAAACGCACGCAACACAGTATGGCCACCTGCATCGGTATAGCGGCGGCTGTTCTCCAGCAGGTTGTGCAGCAACTGGCCCAGGCGCGACTCATCGCCCAACACCCACAACGGCTGCCCGGGCAATTCCAGGCGTAGCTGCAAGCCACGTTCGGCAAAACCGGCCTGGAAAGCTTCGGCCACCACCGGCAGCAACACGCACAGGTCGATGCGTTCGCGGCGGTACGTAGGGCCGCCGACTTCCGCCAACGACAGGTCGAACAGGTCGTCGACCAGCTTGCTCAATGCGCCCACCTCCCCCTGCAATGATCGCAAAGCATTGCCGTCGAGCGGGCGAATACCGTCTTCCATGGCTTCCAGCTCGGCCCTCATCACAGCCAGCGGCGTGCGCAGCTCGTGGGAGATGTCCGCCATGAAGTCGCGACGCAGGCGTTCGTTGCTGGCCAACGTGGCAGCCATACGATTGAAGTCACCGGCCAGTTGCCCGGCTTCGTCTGCCGAACGTACCGGCAGCTGGATGGCGTAGTCGCCTGCTGCCAGGCGATGGGTGGCGCGGGCCACTTCGCGGATGGGCCGCAACAGGGCGCGGCTCAGCCACCAGGCGATGACCGCCGTGGCCAGCAGGCAGGCCAGCCCGATCAGCAGGCTGGAACGTAGCTGGTTGAGCTGGAAACGCTGGTCGCCAATGCTGGTCACCGACTGCAAGGGTGCCAGGGCCATCCAGCCCACCACCTGCCCCTGGTGACGGATGGGGCGCAAGAGCATGTCGGCCAGAGCGCCCTGGTAGCCGATGATCGGCTGGCGCTGCGCATCAAGCAGGGCAAAACGCACAAACGCGCCGGTCAGGTCGGAAACCGTCAGCAGGCTTGCGTCGAAACGTGCATTGGGCAGCACGTCTTCCGGGCGCAACAACTCGAACCACTGGTCCTTGTCACGACGGATGAAATCCCAGCTGCCATTGCGCGCATAGGCCTGCTCGACCCTCGGCACAATGCGGTCCATGCGTTCTTCGGCCTGCTGGTTGAGGTAACCGAGAAAGCCGTATTTCAAGCTCAGGTAGGCGGCAAACACCATGCCCAGCACGGCGAACGCACACACCGCGAGCATGGCGAAGAAGAACTTGCGCGAAAGGCTGACTTTCATGGCACCGCCGGCACGTTGGAATTGCCCGTATTGAACCGTGCAGGCCCATGTGCCGCAAGGCTCGGCGGGCAATCTCCATGCTTTCTGCACATTGCCTGCACAATTGCCGCGCACGCTGGCGCCATCGAAATCCCTTGGCTCGGAGCCTGCGATGCCTACTTTATTCCATTCCCTGATGTTCGCCCGTTCGCCCCTGGCGCGTGCCTTGTTGCTGGGCGCCGGCCTGCTGGTCATTGGCGGCTGCCGTGAAGCCGAAACGGGCGCCGCAGAGCCCCCCGTACCGGAAGTCGCCGTCTACGAGGTGACCACTGCCGCCCAAACCTTGACCACCACCCTGCCCGGTCGCGCCAGTGCTCACCTGATTGCAGAGATTCGCCCACAGGTCGGCGGCATCATCCAGAAGCGCCTGTTCAACGAGGGCGATACGGTCAAGGCCGGCCAGGCGCTGTACCAGATCGACCCGCAGCCTTACCAGGCCACGCTGGCCCAGGCCGAGGCCACGGTCAGCTCAGCACGCGCCACCCTCAAGGCCGCCGAGCTGAAGGCCAAACGCGATGCCCAACTGGTGAAGCTCGACGCCATCAGCGCCGAAGACAACGAAAGCGCCCAGGCCGCTCTGCTCGAAGCCCGCGCCAGCCTGCAATCGGCCCAGGCTGCGCAGCGCACCGCGCGTATCAACCTGGACTACACCCGCATCAATGCGCCGATTGATGGGCGCACGGCCACCTCGTCGGTGACCCCCGGCGCACTGGTCACCGCCGAGCAGACCACCGCGCTGACCACCGTGCAGCAACTGGACCCGATCTACGTCGATTTCACCCAGCCCAGCAGCACCCTGCTGCGCCTGAAACGCGAACTGGCCGAAGGCAAGCTGGCGCCCAGCACGCAGCAGGACGCCACCCGTATCAGCCTGGAACTGGAAGACGGCAGCACCTACACCCATGCCGGCACCCTTACTTTCAACGGCGTGAGCGTGGATGAAAGCACTGGCAGCGTGACCTTCCGCGCCGTGGTACCCAACCCCGATGGCCTGCTGATGCCGGGCATGTACCTCAAGGCCACCGTGCAGGAAGGCGTACAAGCGGATGCCATCCTGGTACCGCAGCAAGGCGTGAGCCGTGACGAACGCGGCGATGCTACCGCCCTGGTGGTGGTCGACGGCAAGGTACAGCAACGCGAACTGACCCTGGCTCGCGCAGTGGGCAACCGCTGGTGGGTCAGCCAAGGCCTGGCCGCTGGCGACCAGTTGATCGTCCAGGGCCTGCAAAAGGTGCGCGTTGGCCAGCAAGTCCAGGTGCGGGACAACGCCCTGACCGCCCGCAACGACAGCCAGCGAGGCGAATGACATGGCACGCTTCTTCATCGACCGGCCAATCTTCGCCTGGGTGATCGCCATCCTGGTGATGCTCGGTGGCGGCCTGGCCATCTTCCAGCTGCCGCTGGCGCAATACCCCAATATCGCCCCGCCGCAGATCAGCCTCAGCGCCACCTACACCGGCGCCTCGGCCAAGACCATGGAAGACTCGGTCATCCAGGTGATCGAGCAGCAAATGACCGGCCTGGACGGCCTCACCTACATGTCGTCCAGCAGCAGTTCGGCGGGCAGTGCCTCGATCACCCTCACCTTCGAGGCCGGTACCGACATCAACACCGCGCAGATGCTGGTGCAGACCAAGCTGGAGCAGGCCAAGGCGCGGCTGCCCGAAGCCGTGCAGCAGCAAGGCATCGAGATTCACAACTCCGCCAGCGACTTCCTGATCATCCTGTCGCTGGTGTCGGACAACCTCGACGTCAGCGCCACCGATATCAGCGACTTCATCTCCAGCACCCTGTACGACCAGATCAGCCGGGTCAGCGGCGTCGGCCAGGTGACTACCCTGGGCTCAAGCTACGCCATGCGCATCTGGCTCGACCCGGACAAACTCAAACAGTACGCGCTGATGCCCTCGGATGTGAGCAGCGCCCTGGAAGCGCAGAACGTCGACACCTCCGCCGGCCAGCTGGGCGCCCTGCCCGCCCGCGCCGGCCAACAGCTGAACGCCACCATCAACGCCCGCAGCAAGCTGCAGACCGCCGCGCAGTTCCGCGAGCTGGTGCTCAAGCACAACAGCGCTGGCGCGGTGGTGACGCTGGCGGACGTGGCCCACGTCGAGCTGGGTAGCGAAAGCTATGACGTGGTCGCCGAGCACAATGGCCGGCCCTCCGGCGGCCTGGCGGTGAGCCTGGCCACGGGCGCCAACGCGCTGGACGTGTCCGAAGCGGTGCAGGCCAAGCTTGCCGAGCTGGAACAGTTCTTCCCCGGCAAGCTGCAGTTGCGCAGCGAAGTGGCCTATAACACTGCGCCGTTCGTGAAAATCTCCATCGAGGAAGTGGTCAAGACGCTGTTCGAGGCCATCGCCCTGGTGGTGCTGATCATGTACCTGTTCATGCAGAACCTGCGCGCCACGCTGATCCCGGCCATCGCCGTGCCGGTTGTACTGCTGGGCACCTTCGGCGTGCTGGCCCTGCTCGGCTACTCGATCAACACCCTGACCATGTTCGGCATGGTGCTGGCCATCGGCCTGCTGGTGGACGATGCCATTGTGGTGGTGGAAAACGTCGAACGCATCATGGCCGAAAAAAGCCTGCCACCGCGCGAGGCGACACGCCAGTCGATGGGCGAAATCAGTGGCGCGCTGGTCGGCATTGCCGTGGTGCTGTCAGCGGTGTTCGTGCCCATGGCGTTCTTTGGTGGCTCCACCGGGGTGATCTACAAGCAGTTCTCGGTCACCCTGGTGGCGGCAATGACGCTGTCGGTGCTGGTAGCCATGACCCTCACCCCGGCCCTGTGCGCCACGTTACTCAAGCCTGTGTCAGCCCATGACGAACCGCGCCGCGGCTTCTTTGGCTGGTTCAACCGCCACTTCAATCGCACCTCCCGGCGTTACCAGCAGGCGGTTGGCACGGTGCTGGCACGCCCGCTGCGAGCGCTGCTGGTATACGCCCTGGTGCTGGGCGGTGTAGCGCTGATGTTCCAGAAACTGCCGTCGGCGTTCCTGCCCGAAGAAGACCAGGGCATGCTGATGATGCAGATGACCCTGCCGGTGGGCGGCACCGACGAACGCTTGCAGGCGGTGAGCAGCCAGGTGCAGGACTACATGCTGCAACAACCGGAGGTGGCCTCGATCCTGATCGTGCGTGGCCTGGGCAATGGCGGCAACGCACAGAACTCGGGGCGCGGCTTTATCAAGCTCAAGGACTGGAGCGAACGCCAGGGCGACGAACACAGCGCCGCTGCCGTGGCGCGCCGGGCCAGCATGGCATTGTCGAAAATTCTCGACGCCAACGTGTTCGTGATGGCGCCGCCAGCCATCCAGGGCCTGGGGCAAAGTTCGGGCTTCGATGTGCAGTTGCAGGACCTGGCAGGCCTGGGCCACGCCGAACTGCTCAAGGCGCGTGACCAGTTCATCAGCCTCGCCGCCAAGGACGCGCGCCTGGCCAATGTACGGGCCCAGGGCCTGGAGGACACGCCCCAGCTGAACGTTGCCATCGACGACCGCAAGGCCGGTGCCATGGGCGTTGCCGCCAGTGACATCAACGCCACCCTCAGCACGGTGATGGGTGGCAGCTACGTCAACGACTTTGTCGATGCCGGGCGGGTGAAGAAGGTGTACCTGCAAGGCGAAGCCGACAAACGCATGCTGGCCGAGGACATCGGCGCCTGGTACGTGCGCAACGACAGCGATGCCATGGTGCCGCTGTCGGCATTCACCAGCACCTCGTGGAGCACCGCCTCGCCGCTGCTGGAGCGCTTCAATGGGTTTGGTTCGTACGAACTGGTTGGCGAACCGGCCAGCGGCGTCAGCTCGGGTGACGCCATGGCGGCGGTCGAGCAGATCATGGCGCAACTGCCGGAGGGCATTGGCTATGCCTGGGCGGGCCAGTCCTACCAGGAACGCCTGGCCGGCAACCAGGCGCCGTTGCTGTATGCCATTTCCATCCTGTTCGTGTTCCTGTGCCTGGCGGCGTTGTATGAAAGCTGGTCGGTGCCGTTCGCGGTGATGCTGGTAGTACCGGTGGGCATCCTCGGCGCGCTGGTGCTGACCGGGCTGCGTGGCCTGGACAACGATGTGTACTTTCAGGTCGGGCTGCTGACCACTGTAGGCCTCGCGGCGAAGAACGCGATCCTGATCGTCGAGTTTGCCAAGGAAGGCTACGAACGCGGCCAGGACTTGCTGACTGCCACGCTAGAGGCCGTGCGCATTCGCCTGCGCCCGGTGCTGATGACCTCGCTGGCCTTCATCCTCGGCGTGCTGCCGCTGGCCCTGAGCAGCGGCGCCGGTGCTGGCGGGCGCCAGGCCATCGGTACCGGCGTGCTGGGCGGCATGCTCGCCGCCACCGTGCTTGGCCTGTTTTTCATCCCCTTGTTCTATGTGCTGGTGCAGCGCCTGGCTGCGCGCCGCAACGCCCCACGCACTGACGTTGTTGCAGGAGAAGCCTGATGCGCCTGTCCCCTCTTCCCCTGGTGCTGGTCATGGCCTTGGCCGGCTGTGTGAACCTGGCCCCGGACTACCAGCGCCCGGCTGCCCCCGTAGCCGAACAATGGCCGGGCACCACGGCCAGCAGTAGCAACAGCGCCGACATCGCCTGGCAGGCGCTGTTCGTTGATGCCCGCCTGCGCGACACCGTGGCGCTGGCCTTGGCCAACAATCGCGACCTGCGGGTAGCAGCATTGAACGTGGAGTACCAGCGTGCGCAGTACCGTATCCAGCGTGCGGCGTTGTTCCCATCCGTTTCCGCCACGGCAGACGGCACCCGCCAACGCAGCGTGAGCGATGGCAACAACGCCGTCAGCAGCCAATACAGCGTCGGCCTGGGCGTGAGCAGTTACGAACTGGACCTGTTCGGCCGCCTCGGCAACCTCAAGGACGCGGCGCTGGAAGACTACCTGGCGCTGGAACAGACCCGGCGCAGCACGCAGATTAGCCTGGTGGCCGAAGTGGCCAGTGCCTGGATGACCCTGGCCGCCGACCAGCAACTACTGGCATTGGCCCGGCAAACCTACGCCAGCCAACAGAAAACCCACGACCTGGTGCAACAGAGCCACGCGCTGGGTGGCGAGTCTGGCCTGAGCCTGTCGCAGGCGCTCAGTACCGTAGAGTCGGCACGGGCCGACGTAGCCAACTACCAAAGCCAGGTGGAACAGGACCGCAATGCCCTGGAGCTGCTGGTGGGTCACCGTCTGGACGATACGCTGTTGCCGGGTGATGTCCGCCTGGATGCAGCGCTGTTGGTCGGCGTACCAGCAGGCTTGCCTTCGAGCCTGTTGCAGCGGCGCCCGGATGTGCTGGCCGCCGAGCATACGCTCAAGGCCGCCAATGCCGACATCGGCGCGGCGCGGGCGGCATTCTTCCCCAGTGTCACCCTCACCGCCAGCGGTGGCAGCGCCAGCAGCGAGCTGTCCGGTTTGTTTGGTGGCGGCAGCCGCGCCTGGAGCTTTGCGCCGTCGATCAACCTGCCGATCTTCAATGCCGGCAGCAACCGGGCGTCACTGGATGCGGCCAAGGTCAACCGGGAGATCGAGGTGGCCACGTATGAGAAGACCTTGCAGACCGCTTTCAGTGAAGTGGCCGACGCATTGGCGGTACGGGGGCACATCAATGAGCGGCTGGATGCCCAGCGTGGCCTGACCAACGCCACCGAGAAGAGCTATGACCTGTCGTTGGCGCTGTACAAGCAAGGGTCTGAGAGCTTTTTGGAGGTGCTGGATGCACAGCGGTCGCTGTACTCGGCGCAGCAAACGCTGATCAGCCTGGAGCTGGCCGAGCAGCAGAACCGGGTGACGTTGTACAAGGTGCTGGGCGGTGGGTGGCAGGGTTGAATTTTGGGGCCGCTTGGCGGCCCATCGCCGGCAAGCCAGCTCCCACAGGGATCGCGCCATCCTCAATTTTTGCGCAGTCCCTGTGGGAGCTGGCTTGCCGGCGATGGGCTGCGCAGCAGCCCCAAAGTGCCTGAACGCGTTCAATCCCGCAGGAAGCTTTCTTCGAACGGGTAATGGGTCAACAACTCGTACCCGTCCTCGGTCACCAGCAACTGGTTTTCCAGCTTGATGCCATCACGCCCACCCACCTCCCCCACGTACGCCTCCACACACAACGCCATGCCCGGCTGCAGTTCACCTTCGTAGCCATAAGACTCAAGGTCTTCCGGGTAACGAATGCTCGGGTACTCGTCGCACAACCCCACACCATGGAACATCACGCCGTAGCGTTGCTCGCGGCAGCTTTCCGGCAGGCGGTGGCCGTTGCGGGTGAGGTCGGTAAAACGTACGCCAGGCTTGACCATCCCGGCATTGAAGTGGATGTGCTCGTGGGCGATGCGGTACAGGCGCTTCTGCTCGGCCGTGGGCTCCAGGCCACCACAGATCCAGCTGCGCGACATGTCCACGCAAACGCCATACACCCCGATCAGGTCGGTGTCGAACGACAACAGGTCGCCATCGCTGAGCACCCGTGGCCCAGACTCCTGGAACCAGGGGTTGGTGCGTGGTCCGGAACTGAGAATGCGGGTTTCGATCCATTCACCGCCACGGCGAATGTTGCCGCTGTGCAGCGCTGCCCAGACATCGTTTTCGGTGGCCCCCGCGCGCATCGCCTGACGCATCTCGGCAACCGAGGCCTCGCAGGAGGCCACCGCACAACGCATGGCCAGGATTTCGTCGGGGCCCTTGATCAGCCGGGCGAACTCGGTGACTTCCTGGCCGTTGTGTACCTGCACGCCCAAAGCGTCGAGGGCACGCAGGCCGGCCACTTCGATACGGTCCACGGCCAGGCGGCGGTTGTTGCCAGCGTGGGTGCGCAGCAAGTCGTCGACCTGGGCGCAGAAGCGCCGGGCGTGCTCGTCGGTGCGGTCGCCGGTTTCGAAGTAGAAGAAGGAGGCACCGCTGCGCAGCTCGCTCACCAACGGCAAGTGCGCGGACAAATGGTCGCAGCCATGGAAGTCCCACAGCACCACATGGCCGCTGGCAGCAACGAAACAGGCGCGCGCAGGGTTGTGGGTGGTCCAGAGCTGCATGTTGGTGGTGTCGGTGGCGTAGCGGATATTCAGCGGGTCGAACAGCAGAATGCCGCCCAGGTCGCGGGCCACCAGCTGGTCACGTATGCGTTGCAGGCGGTATTCGCGCAGGGTCGGCAAGTGCGGCGCCTGCAGGCCAAGCGCTGCCCACTCGGCGAAGGCCAGCGGTGTAGGGCCGATTTCGGTGCGGTCGTTGTCATCCACAGAGCCATCGGCCTTGAGTGCGGCAGCGCGCTGGCGTGAAGGGTCGATACGGCGGGTATGGGCGGGGATCGAGAACGGCGATGTCATCATGGCTGGCGGTATTCCGTCGGTTATTGTTGTGTGGAAAACAGCGTTTGGATCGGGGGCCGCCACCTGAGTTTAGGAACAGCGGCACACCTCGATAAGCGATATTTTCCGGGGCAAAACGATAACCAGAGCGTATAGGCGGGCATCACCCCTTCAATGCCGCCGCTATTTTTGCCACATCGATCTTGCCCATCTGCATCATGGCCTCGAACGCCCGCTTGGCTGCGGCGCGGTCGGGATGACCGATGGCTTCGATCAGGATACGAGGGGTGATCTGCCAGGAAATCCCCCATTTGTCCTTGCACCAGCCGCAGACGCTGGCTTCTCCGCCATTACCAACTATGGCATCCCACAAGCGGTCGGTTTCGGCCTGGTCTTCGGTACTGACCTGGAACGAAAACGCCTCGCAATGCGTGAAGGCCTTGCCCCCATTGAGCCCCACACAGGGTATGCCCATGACGGTGAATTCGACCGTGATGACATCGCCCTCCTTGCCCGAAGGGTAATCACTTGGCGCCTTGTGCAGGGCGATCACTTTACTGTCCGGGAATACGCTGGCGTAAAAGTTGGCAGCCTCCTCGGCATCGTTGTCGAACCAGAGGCAGATAGTGTTCTTGGCAGTCATGGCCGTGCTCCATGAAAGGTTGTGGAGCCATTGAGTCTAGTCGCAGCCTTGCCGCTCAAAAAAAAGCGCCCCATACGGAGCGCCAAAACATCCACCCAAACCAAAGGAGCTGTAACGCTACCCAGGTGAATTCACAGGATCGACAACGGGTACTCCACGATCAGCCGCACTTCGTCCAGGTCCGACTCGAACGCCGTGGCCCGGGTGGTGGCCTGACGTACGCGCAGTGACAAGTCCTTGGCTGCGCCGGTCTGCACCACATACTTGACCTCGATGTCACGCTCCCAGCGCTTCTGGTCAGTCAGCGGGTTGCCGCCGGCATCGCGGCGCATGTAAAAGGTGTTGGCATTGGAGTAGTCGGCATCGGTGCCTTTACCGTAACGCGTCATGAACGACAGCCCGGGAATACCGTAAGCGGCCATGTTCAGGTCGTAACGCAACATCCACGAACGCTCCTTGGGCGAGTTGAAGTCGCTGTACTGGATGGAGTTGTCCAGGAAGATCGAGTCGGACTGGCGCAGGTAGTCGAAGTCGTCGTCACCGTTGTTGCGCTGGTGAGTCAGGGCCAGGGTGTGGGCACCAAAGCGCACGCCCAGCTTGGCGCTCCAGATGTCGTTGTCGAATGCGCCCAGGCGTTGCTGCCCCTCGTCAACCGCCTTGTAATAGTTGAAGCCACCAATCAGGGCCAGATCATCACTCAGCGGGTAGCTGAGGCTGGTGCCGGCGTAGTACTGGTTCCACACATCTTTGAGGCGGCTGCTGAACAGGCTGACGCTGACATGCTCATTGAGCGTGTAGTCACCCCCGCCGTAGGCGATCCACGGCGAATCGACCGGGCCGCCGTAGAAGGTCACGAAGTTCTCCCGCATATCGCTGGACACCGGCTGGCTCATGGCATGCAGGCGCCCGGCCTGCAGGGTGAGGTCCTTGATGCTGGTGTTCTCCAGGGTCACGCCACGGAAGCTTTCCGGCAGCAGCCGTGAATCGCCGGCGGCCACTACCGGGTTGGCCGGGAACACATCGCCCACTTTCAGTACGGTGTCGAACAGGCGCACCTTGGCTGCGCCACCCACCTTGGTGTATTCGTCGCGGGCCTGGCCGTCATGATCGACCGGCAGCACGTCGAACGAACTGCGCCCGCCGTTGCGGCCGCCGCCGGAGTCCAGTTTTAGGCCGAGCATGGCGAACGCATCCAGGCCAAAGCCGACAGTGCCCTGGGTAAAACCCGACTCGAAACGGGCAATGACGGCGTGGGCCCAGGCTTCGGAATAGCCGTTATCGGGTGCTTTGTCCGGGTTGTGTGTAGGGGCTGCGGAGTCGCGGTTGTCGCGGTTGAAATAGAAGTTGCGGTTGAGCACGTTCAACGTGCTGCCTTCGATAAAACCTTCTGCGGCGTCGTCCGCCGCCATGGCCAGGTTGCCGACGCCGGAAAGCGCCAGGCACGCAGCCAGTTTCAGGGGTGATCTGCAGGTCATCCGATGCTCCTTGAACGTCGTCTTTATAATTGTGTCGGCGGCCCGAGATTGACGGCCGGCAGATAACGCCAAGGTGATCGGCGCATTACAATTGCGTCATCGTCGAGGAAGCGCTCTGGGTAGGGTTCTGCAACATCCTGCAGACATTTCCGACATCAGGTAGTGAACCTGCTGACAAAAAAGCGGTCTTTCGCTGACGGTCAACTCACCGACCGGTTCATCGGCCCAGTCACCGGGCCTACTTTTGTCCTGTTTCAGCGAAGACCCAACATGCCCGATTTCCGCCCAACCGCTTCCGCCCTCCCTGCCCTGCGCGGCGGCCTGATTGCCGCTCTGGTGGCTCTCGCCCTGCCGGCGCACGCCGAAGAGCCCGCCAGCGACGCACGCTGGGTCAGCGACAGCCTGAGCACCTACGTGCGCAGCGGCCCGACCGATGGCCACCGCATCGTTGGAACCCTCAAATCCGGGCAGAAGCTGACCCTGCTCGGCAGCCAGGGCAATTACAGCCAGGTGCGCGGGCAGAACGGCGATGTGGTGTGGATCCTCAGCAACGACCTGCAGGCCGTGCCGGGGCAGAACGAGCGCCTGCCGCAGCTCGATGCCCAGGTCGCGGAGCTGACCGGGCAGCTGAAGACCATCGACGACAGCTGGAAGAGCCGCGTGCAGGGCATGCAGGAAACCCTGGATTCACGCAAGAAGCTGAACGACGAACTGGAGGCGCGCAACAAGGCACTGAGCGAGCAGCTTGACCAGAGCCAGTCGGACCTGCGCGATACCCAGGCACGCCTGGGTGACGAGAACAAACAGGTGATGATGCGCTACATGGTGTATGGCGGCAGCATTGCCGGGGCGGGGTTGCTGGCGGGGTTGATCTTGCCGGCGCTGACTCGGGGTCGGAAGAAGAACGACCGCTGGTTCTGACACTGCGGCCATGCTGCATTGGCCTCTTCGCGGGCTCGCCCGCTCCCACAGGACTTTCAACAGGTTCGAGGCCGGTGATGTACCTGTAGGAGCGGGTTTACCCGCGATGAGGCCCGCGAAGGCTTATTTGCTGCGTGCCTTGTTGTAGATGGTCTTGGCTTGGTCCGCCGAGGCTTGGCACTGGGTATAGTCACCCTTGCTCTGAGCATCCTTGGCATTTTGCATGTGGACTTTGAAGTCATGAGCCATACCGCCATGCATCGCCTGGCCACTGGCCTTGTGGAAATCCTCAAGTTCCTTGATCTTGGCCGCACAGTTGCCTGCAGGGTCTGCGTGCACAGCAAAACTGAGGACGGAAGCAATCACCAGCAGAGGTATGCATTTCGTGGATTTCATGGAGCGTTCTCCTGGAAAACCATAGGGTTCGTCGAGGCCCGTTCGGCTCGACGCAGCCAAAAGCATAGTAGGCCCGTGCCTGCCCCGCACCCCTTCAGCCCAGCGGTCGCTCGGCTTCGGCAAACAGAAAATCAATGAACACCCTCACCCGCAACGGCATGTGTGGGCCATGCGGATAGATCAACATGAACGGCCGTGTAGTCCCGCCGAACTCAGCAAGCACCTCCACCAATTCGCCGCTGGCCAATGCGTCCTGCACGGTAAAGCGGTAAGCCTGCATCAAGCCGCCGCCATGGCGCACCAACGTTGCCGTGGCAAGGAAGTCGCCCAGGCAGGTGAATGAGCCTTGGGTTTCGATCTCGATGTGGCGGCCATCCTGGCGAAAACTCCACGGTGGGCGACGACCACTGCTGGGCATTTCGAACTGGATGCACTCGTGCTGCTGCAAGTCTTGCGGCACCCGCGGCGTGCCGGCACGGGCCAGATAGCCTGGCGTGGCCACCACCACCAGCTCGGCATCTTCAAGGCGGCGCGCCACCAGGCGTGAATCGGCCGGTTCGCGACCACGGATGGCCAGGTCGAAGGGTTCTTCGGCAAAGTCGACATTGCGGTTGCTGACATGCACATCCACCTGCACCTTCGGGTAGCGCTGACGAAAGCGCGGCAGCAGCGGTAGCAGCCGGTGGTGGGCATAGGGCGTGGGCGCACTGATGCGCAAGCGGCCGCTGGGTTCAACCTGCCCACCCGTCACCTGGCGCTCGGCCTCGACCAGTTGCCCCAGCGCCTGCCGGCATTGCTGGTAATAGATCTCGCCGGCGGCGGACAAGCGCATCTGCCGCGTGGTGCGGACAAACAGGCGCACCCCAAGGCGCTCCTCCAGGCGCGCCACGCTGCGGCTGACTGCCGCCGGGGTAACACCAGCCTCCGTGGCGGCAGCCGTGAAACTGCCGCTGTCTGCGGCCAGGCAGAACAGTTCCAGGCTGCCGAGTTGAAAGTCGTCGAAATGGCGGGTCATGGCGGCTCGATTGATTACATGATGTATCGATTGAAATGCCCTGCGCCTCATTTTTCAAGTGCTGGTGGCAGCCTACAGTGGCGTCACACCGAGCCGATGGCTCACTTCACTGGAGAGGATGCACATGAACACGCCACGCACCGTCATTATCACCGGGGCCTCCAGCGGCCTGGGGTTCGCCCTGGCCGAGGCCTTTCTCGAACGCGGCGACAACGTGGTCGGCAACGCCCGTAGCCAGGCGCGCCTGGACCAGGCCGCTGCGCGTCTAGGCAACCCTTCGCGGTTTATCGGCGTGGCGGGCGACATTGCCGAGCCCACTACGGCGCAGCAGCTGTTCGCCACTGCCCTGCAAATGTTTGGCGGCGTGGACATCCTGATCAACAACGCCGGCATCTTCATTGCCAAACCCTTTGCCGAATACAGCGAAGCCGATGTTGACGCACTGGTCGGCACCAACCTCAAAGGCTTTTTCTACCCGGCCCAGGAAGCGGCGCGGGTCATGGCCAGGCAAGGGCACGGGCAAATCATCGCCATCACCGCGTCCATTGCCCTGCAACCGGACACCCGCGTGCCAGCCCTGCTGCCGGTACTGGTCAAGGGCGGCCTGAACCAGGCGGTCAAGGGTCTGGCGCTGGAACTGGCGGCCAACGGCGTGCAGGTGAATGCCGTGGCGCCAGGGATCATCGCAACACCCCTGCATGGCGACAATGTGCAGGGGATGGGCGCGTTGTCGCCCAGTGGCCGCACCGGCTCGCCCCAGGATGTGGTGGACGCCGTGCTGTACCTGGTCGATTCACGTTTTGTCAGCGGCGTCATCCTGCCTGTGGATGGCGGCAGTACCGCTGGCACCTGGCACTGACTTGAGGAGCGTGCAACCATGCCTTATGTACATATTCGCGTAACTGACGAAGGGGTTACTGCCGAGCACAAGCGCCAGCTTATCGAGGGAACGACCCGCCTGCTGAAGGATGTGCTGGGCAAGCCGCCAGCCAGTACCTTTGTGGTGATCGAAGAGGTGCCGACCGATAACTGGGGGGTGGGCGGCGAGACGGTGACCGTGGTGCGGGCACGAGAGCGAGGGTAAAGCCAGCAATCGCTACTGCCGCAACCGCTCCAATGCCTGCAACACATACGCCGTGGCCCGCTCAACCTGGCCTTCCCGGCAAGCGATACCCAACTGCCTCCACAACCCGGGCCGCAGTGGCCGGCGTGCAATGCGCCGGTCCAGCTCGGCCGCCTCGCCCTCCTGCGGCAATAACGTCGCCCCGTACCCGGCGCCGACCAGGCTCTTGATCGCATCGTTGTAGTTCAGCTCGATCCGAGGCTCGGGGTACAACCCCGCTGCCGCAAACCACTCCCCTGTCACTCGCGAGAGCTGGGTGCTGCTGTCATTGAGGATCAACGCCCTTTGCGCCAGCCAGGCCGGGGTGACCTTGGCCGGTGGCTGCCAGTCGACCGGCACGTAGGCCAGGATCGGATCGCGCCGCCAGGGCGTCACTGTCAGCCCTTTGCCGGCGACTTGCGGCAAGGCCACAAGGCCGATATCCAGCGCGCCTTCACGCAAACGCGCCAGCGATGCCTGGGACGTCAGCACCTGAACCTGCACGTCGATCCCCGGGTGCTCCACGCGCAGGTGCTCCAGCGCCTGTGGCAACAAGTGAGCGATGGCACCAGTGGACGCGCCCAGGCGTACCCGGCCGGTCAGCCCCTCGACCTGTCGGCGTACTTCGTCCAGCGCCAGGTCGGCGTCGGCCAGCAAGCGCCGGGCGCGGGCCAGCAGTGTTTCGCCAATGGTCGTTGGGCGCACCTGGCCGCGGGCACGGCTAAGTAACGGGGCACCGATACGTGACTCCAGTTCAGCCACATGCAGGCTGATGGTGGGCGGTGCCAGGTTGAGCTGGCGAGCCGCCTCGGCGAAGGAGCCCAGGTCGCTGATGACCACCAGGGTGCGCAGGCGGTCGAGGCTGATTTCACGCATGGTCTGTGCTGGCCTTTTCATTCATGAAACATGAACATCAGCATCATGATATTCAAATTTCCATTAACTCAGCCACAGGCGAGCATAGGTCATCCCAACCCTACCGGACCCTGACCATGCAGACCCCTGTTGTTTTCATCGACGGCGACCAAGGCACCACCGGCCTGCAGATCCATGCACGCCTGCAAGGCCGCAGCGACCTGCGCCTGCTCACCCTCCCCAAAGCCGAGCGTAAAGACCCGCAACGCCGCCGCGAGGCCATCAACAGCGCTGACATCGCCCTGTTGTGCCTGCCCGACGACGCCGCCCGTGAGGCCGTGGCGGCGATCCATAACCCTCAGGTGCGGGTGATCGACGCCAGCTCGGCGCATCGCACCACACCGGGCTGGGTCTATGGCCTGCCGGAACTCGACGAGCAGCAAGCCGAGCGCATTGCCCTAAGCAAACGCGTCAGCAACCCAGGCTGTTACCCTACCGGCGCCATTGCCCTGCTGCGCCCGCTGGTCAAGGCCGGGTTACTACCCGCCGACTACCCGCTGGGCATCCATGCCATTTCCGGCTACTCCGGCGGTGGCCGGGCGGCGGTCGAGCGCCACGAACACCCCGGCGCGAGCAAGGCACCGACCCTGCAACTGTACGGGCTGGAACTTGCCCACAAGCACGTACCCGAAATTCAGCAGCACGCCGGGCTGTCGGCACGGCCGGTGTTCATGCCCGGCTATGGGGCCTACCGCCAGGGCATCGTGTTGAGCATCCCGCTGCAACTGCGCCTGCTACCCGGCCAGGTCAGCGCTGACCAGCTGCAGGCCTGCCTGGAACAGCACTACCAGGGCGCCCGCCACGTACAGGTGATGCCGCTGCACCAACAAGGCGCAGCAGCCAACCTTGACCCAGAAGCATTGAACGACAGCAACGACCTGCGCCTGGCACTGTACGCCAACCCCGAACATGGCCAGGTATTGCTCACTGCGGTGTTCGATAACCTGGGCAAAGGTGCCTCGGGTGCTGCGGTGCAAAACCTCGACCTGATGCTCGGTGCACTACAGGCACAAGGCTGACACGGCAAAACCGGTTAGACTGTACAACCCGCGCCTACACGGCGTGGGCTGTATTCCCACCCGCCGGAGCCTGCCCCCCGATGTTCATCCTGAGCCGCCTCGACAGCGTGCCGCCCGAGTCTTTCCAGAACCAGATCCGCGAACTGGTGATCCACAATGTCGGTGAATTGAGCAGTGTTGCCATCACCGCCGACAACCCGCTGTACCCGCTGTACCAGTACGGCGTTGGTATGGAAGTGCACCAGTACCTGCAAGCGCTGGACGGCACCCGTGGCCTGGCCGTGGCGCTAACCCTGGCGCTGGATGCCGAAGCGCCGGACCAGTTGCTGGGCTTTGCCCTGTCGCTGCCGGCCGAGGACGATGAGCAGGCATGCTCATTGGCATTTCTTGCCGTGCGCGACAGCCACCGCCGCCTGGGCATCGCCCGTGCCCTGCTGAGTGACCTGCAGGCACGCCATACCTGCGTGGAACTGAATGCCTTTGCCAATCAGGTGCCGTGGTTTGAGGCGATGGGCATGCAAGTTGTAGCCGCCAATGGGCCGCAGGTGCTCATGAGCAGTACCGGGCTGGCCAGCGGCGCATTGATCGGGCGGTTGGACATTGCGCCGATTTATCAAACGGCAGAAGTGCTGCAGATTCATACCTACCTGCTTAACCAGCAGGGTGAGGATGCGATGATCGAAGCCGAACAGATGCGCGATGAGCGGCTGGATGAATTGACCGTCCAAGCCCAAGAGTGCGTGCGGCAGCGCAAGACTGTGCATTGATCCGAGGGCCTCTTCGCGGGTTTACCCGCGAAAAGGCCCCACTGGCCCCTCAGCCATGCACCCAGCGCCGATGCAGCCCTCGCGCCAAGGCATCCAGCACAAACCCCAATACACCAATCAGCAGCACCATCGCCATCAGCTCGGAATACGCCAGCCGGTCACGCGTATCGAGGATGAAATACCCCAACCCCGCACTCACCCCGAGCATTTCGCACGGCACCAGCACGATCCACAAAATGCCAATGGCCAGCCGCACGCCGGTCAGCACATGGCCGATCACCCCCGGCACGATCACCTTGCACAACGTCTCCCAACGCGTGGCACTCAGGCTGCGGCTCAGTTGCAACCAGCGGGGGTCCAGTTGCCTGACCCCGGCCGCCGTGTTCAGCAGAATCGGCCACAACGCAGCGAACGCCAGCAAGAAGTAGATAGGCTGGTCACCCACCCCCATCAGCATCACCACCACCGGCATCCACGACAGCGGCGAGATCATGCGCAGGAACTGGAACGCCGGGGTGGTTGCCGCCTCCAGGTGGCGGTAACTGCCGACCAGCAAACCCAGCGGCACACCGATGAGCAGTGCCAGCAACAGTCCGACCAGGATGCGCTTGAGGCTGACCCAGATATGCCCGTAGACCTCACCCTGCCCCAGCAACTCGAACAGGCTGGCCAGGGTTGCCGCCGGAGAAAAGCGCGCCGACAGCCCGTCAGCCTGGCCGAACACGGCAACGCCAGCCCACCAAAGCAACAACAAACCCAGCAATCCGGCCAGGCCAAGGCCGGCATGTACGACATGCGTGCGCATCAGACCGCAAACTCCTCGCTACGCTCGAAGTTGTCGGCAATGCCGAACACCGACGGGCCACCCACCGCAGCGATGGCATTGCGCACGAATCGGTCGTCGACCAGGTCGCGGGCAGTCTGCGCCGGATCAAGCCCGGCAAGAAACGCATTGTCGCCTTCGATCAGGGTGGTTTTCAGGCGTTTGACAAGTTCCTCGGTGTAACTGGGGAACGGATACGGCTGGAAGTCGATGCGCTTTTCGTCCCACTGCTGATGCCGAATGGCACCGCTGGCAATGTAGCCGGCACGATCCTCGGCGGCCGGGGCCAGCACCTTGGTCAGCACGGCAGGCTCATGCGGGGTGTACTTGTTGGGGCCGGCCTTGGACAGCAAGGCAGCGGCTTCGGCGCGGTGGTCGCGGGTCCAGTGCTGGGCCTTGACGATGGCGTTGACCACCTTCTGCGACCACTCCGGGCGGTTGTTCAGGTCATGCTCATGCATGAACACCACGCAGCACGCGTGGTTGCGCCACACATCGCCAGTAAAACGCTGTACGCGGCCAACCTTGAGGTTCTCGGCCAGGGCGTTGAACGGCTCGGCGACGATGTAGCCGGCAATGCGCTTGCTGGCCAAAGCGGGCGGCATGTCGGAGGGCGGCAGCACCAGCAGGTTGACTTCGGTGGCAGCCAACTGGGCGTTGGCCGGCTTCGACACTGGCGTCAGGCCGTTGTCGTTGAGCATCTGCTGCAGCACCACGTTATGGATCGAGTACCAGAACGGGATGGCCACGGTCTTGCCACCGAGCTGTTTCATGTCGGTGATGTCCGGAGCCACGGTCAGGCCCGAACCGCCCACGTGGTTCCACGCCACGACCTTGGCCGGCACCTTGCTGCCGTAACGCGCCCACACCGTCATCGGCGACAGCAAGTGGATGACGTTGACCTGGCCGGAAATGAACGCCTCGATCACCTGTGCCCAACTGCGCAACAGCACCGGGCGCTCGGCCTTGATACCTTCGGCCTCGAACAGGCCATTGTTGTGCGCCACCAGCAATGGCGTGGCGTCGGTGATCGGCAGGTAGCCGATGCGCACCGGCGCGTCCGGCTCGACGGCAGCGCGCGCCTGCAGGCTCGACAGCAATGGCAGCGCACCCGCCGCCGTAAGCATGGCGCCAAGCTTGAGAAAATCGCGACGCGAAGAAGAGGAACAGCAGTCATCCATGCACATGGACAGCCTCCGAGGGCAACGGGGTTAGGGTAGGTTCTACGGTGCGGCTTGCCCGCCGAAGGGTTTTGAGGATTTCGATACGCAAGGCACCCAGTTCTTCAACCCGCTGCGCGCGTGGTTGCGGCAGGTCGATGTGCCATTGGCCGAGGATGTGCGCTGGGTGGTTGCCCAGTAGCAGAACCCGGTCGGACAGCAGCAGCGCTTCGTCGATATCGTGGGTGATCAGCACCGCCGCCGTGTTGTGGGTGGCGATCAGTTGCAGCAGCAGTTGCTGCATGTCGGCCCGGGTCACTTCATCCAGCGCGCCGAACGGTTCGTCCAGCAACAGCACTTCGGGCTGGCGGGCCAGGCAACGGGCCAGCGCCGTGCGCTGGGCCATGCCGCCGGACAACTGCGCCGGGTACTGGCCACGGGCGTGGGCCAGGCCCACGGCGGCAATCGCATGGTCGATACGCGCGCGCCGCTCGGCAGCATCCAGCTTTGGCTGGCGGGCGAAGTCCAGGCCAAAGGCAACATTCTTCTCCAGGCTCAGCCAGGGCAGCAGGCTCGGGTCCTGAAAGGCCACTGCCAGCCGTGGGTGCGGCCCCTGCAAGGGTTGGCCGTGCAAGGTCACGCTGCCGCCACGGGGCTGCTGCAGCCCTGCCAGCACCCGCAGCAGGCTGGACTTGCCGACGCCACTGGGGCCAAGAATGCTCACCACCTCGCCCGGGGCCAATTGCAGGTCAAACTGCGCCAGCACTTGCTGCCAGCCACCCTCACGCGGGTAGCCCAGGCTGATATCGCAGGCTTCGAGCAACACGTGGCTCATGCGGCACCCGCCTGGCGTTGCAGTTCGGCGCGCAATTGCACCAGGCTGGGGGTGACGATCGGCACGAAGGCCGATTCGCGCCAGCGGCGGGCAAAGCCTTCGCCATATTCGCTGAGGTAGGCCTTGCCACCGCTGGCCTGCAACTCCAGTTGCACAGCATCGGCAGCACTTTCAGCCAGGGTGATGCGCAACTTGAACAACGCCGCTGGCTGCTGCTGGAAGCGGCCATCGAGCAACCCCTGCTTGAGCTCGCTCACGGTGTTTTCCAGGCGCTCACTCAGTACCTGACGGGCTTCATCGAGGAACGAGGCACGCCCATGCAGATGCGCCTGCACCTCTTCCAGCGCCCGTCGCGCCAAGCCGATGGCCATCCCGCATTGCAATGCCAGGAAAGCCGGGCGTACCCGCGGCAGGAACTCGCGGGCGTTATCGTGCAGCAACCAGTCACGCGCCAGCGGCACCTGGTGGAAAGCCAGCGCCGCCGTGTTGCTCGATTGCAGACCCATCAGTTGCAAGTCATCGGAGCGCTGCAGGCCCTGGGCGTCTGAAGGTATGGCGAGCACGAACGGCGCACCGCCGGCTTCGTCTTCGATGGCCGCCGCTACCACGAAGCCGCTCTTGCGCAGGTTGGTCACCCAGTGCAAGCGCCCTTCCAGGTGCCAGCCATCAGCTACCGGCCGGCCACGCACCTGCAGCGCTTCGATGCCGGACAGGAACTTCATGGCGTTGGACAGCCCGGTGGCACCCGCCAGCTCGCCCGTCAACAGACGCGGCAGCAAGCGCTCGCGCAATGGCTGGTTGGGGCTGTGTAACAGGTACTCAATGAAGGCACGCTGGCCCCAGCAGACAAAGGCTGAAGCCAACGAACGGCTGGCAATCGCGGCGATGGCCTCGACGGCGTCGGTCACCTGCCCGCCCGTGCCACCCAAGGCCGGGTCGACACCAATGCGCAGCAGCTGTGATTCGGCGATCTGTGCCAGCACCTGTTGCGGTTCGCACAGGCCCCGGTCGATGGCCTCGGCATTGGCATCCAGCCAGTGACGAAATGCGCAATCTTGCATGGTCTTGCTCCTTTGGGAACGCCGGGGCCGCCTTGCGGCCCATTCGCGGCACAAGGCCGCTTCTACAACGACCGCATCAAGGCCGCTATCACGGATGGGTTACGCAGAAGGCTGCCAACGGTATTTGCCAAGCTCTTCATTGAGCGGCGTCTGGGCGAAAACATTAGCAAAGTTGCACAGGGTTGCGAGGCTCACGCCCAGAATCACCTCCAGTGCGTTGCCTTCGCTGAACCCGGCTGCGCGGAAGGCCTGGTAGGTGGCCTCGCTGACATTGCCACGGGTGGCGATCACTTCGCGGGCAAACGCGGCCAGGGTTTCGTAACGGGCGTCGGGCAGTTCGCCACGGGCGCGCAGGGCATCGACCACGTCCAGCGGCAGCTTGGCCTTGTTCAGTGCCACTGCGGTGTGGCCAGCCACACAGAAGTCGCAGCCATGCTGGGTAGCGGCAATCAGTTGAACCACTTCACGCTCGGCCAGGCTCAGCTCGGACTTGCCGTTGAGCGCCGAAACGGTCACGTAGGTTTCCAGCGCCGCCGGGGCGTTGGCCAGCACACCCAGCAGGTTGGGGATGAAGCCTGAGTTTTTCTGGGCATTCTCGAGGAATGGACGGGCCGCTTCCGGGGCGCTCTGCAGGGTGTGTAAAGTAATGCGGGAGGACATGGAGTGGTCTCCTTTGATGGGGGTCACTACAGTCTGTTGGTTATAAGAATTACCCTCCATATTCATCAGTCGCCTTTCCTTGCTCCTGAGTGTTTGTATTAGATGATTTCGTCCAGCCACCTTGTCGATTGGTTATTAGAGGGCCTGGAGCTCGATGCCAGCCTGTTTCATGTCGGGCGCTACTGCGGTGGCTGGCACGCCAGCACCCAAGGCATGGGCCGCGCCAGCTTCCACCTGGTGGTGCAAGGGCATTGCTGGCTGCACATCGACGGCGAAGCGCAACCGGTGCGCCTGGAAAAGGGCGATGCAGTATTCCTGTTACGCGACCTTGCCTATCGCTTGTCCAGCGACCAGGACCCGGCCGACGCCTGTGCCCAACCGCGCCAGGCCATGCAGGCGCTGGACAGTGAGGCCAGTGACGGCGTAGGGCTGGTCTGCGGCTTCTTCCACTTTCAGTCCGGCCTGTCTTCGCTGATTGTCGAAGGCCTGGCTGACTGGATCTTGCTGCACGCCGAAGACCCCGCCGGCAGTGCGGCGCGGGCGCTGTTCGAGCTGATTCTGGAAGAGTGCCGACGTGCCGCAGGCCCGTCGCAGGCGTTGCTGGAGCGGCTGACGCACCTGTTGTTCCTGTACGTGCTGCGCCAGCAGGTAATTGCCGGGCAGTCACTGGGCGGGCTGGTCGCCCTCGCCCGCCAGCCGGCGTTTGCCGGTTTGCTGGAGCAATTGATCGAGCAACCGGGGCAGGCCTGGACACTGGAAAGCATGGCTGCCTGCACCGGCTTGTCACGCTCGGCGTTTTTCAAGCGCTTCAATGAGCTGGCCGGGCAATCGCCGGGACAGGTGCTGCTGGCTTTGCGTATGCGCCATGCCAGCCAGTTGCTGCGGGCGGGGAATACCGTGGAGCAAGTAGGCGCGCAGGTGGGGTACCAGTCGGTGGCGGCATTTACCCGGGCGTTTGCCAAGGCGGTGGGGGTGCAGCCAGGCGCTTATCGACGGCAACATGAAGGGCGCTGATCTGTAGCGGCAACAGGTTCAGACCTGGCTGACAGGTATATCCCCGCCACCTTTACCTTCGCGCCGCTCTCCCATCCAGCTGTTCACCTGCTGCCCGAACTCGGCCGGCGCCTTGCGCCCGAACCGCCGGGCCAAGTCAAGAATGGTCTGCTGCGCCAGCGCTTCCTCCATGCGCTTCTGCGCCCCCAGCATCACCGCATGGATCGCACAGGTGCCCTCGGTCGCCCAGCCAGGTGGCGAGCCGTCGAACAGGCTGCAACGCTCACGCACCTCGCGACAGTCGAAAATCTTCTTCGGCCCGTCGATGGCATTGACGATATCCAGCACCGTGATTTCGTCCGACGGCCGCGCCAGGCGGAAACCGCCGCGAACACCTTCGGTGGCCGCGACCAACCCGGCACGGGCCAGCTTGGTGAAGACCTTGGCCAGATACTCCTGAGGCACCCCCTGCAACTCTGCCAGGTCGCGCACGCTGGACTCGCGCGAATCGCCACGTTCGTCCACCAGGAACAGCAGGCAATGGATGCCATATTCGACGCCAGCACTGTAGAGCGACATATCAATCTCCGACCAATCTTGTCGCAAATAATACGCCGAACGCATTGGATGGGCAAAGCAGACAGTTGCCGCCTGTCGGTTCACCCCACACCTCTGAACCAGCAAATACAGCCATCTGATCCCTTTTCAGGCGGCGCGAGGCACCGGCGTGCTCGAAAAAAGACTTGCAGGGATTAACTACGACCAATACAGTCGTAGTTATTCGAGCGACACCCACCCGTCCTCGAAGCCCTCTTCGAACCTTGCGGAGCATCTACATGAAATCGAACATCCTCATCATCGGTGCCGGCTTTGCCGGTGTCTGGAGCGCCCTGAGCGCCGCTCGCCTGCTCGACCAGGCCCAGCGCGACGACCTGAGCATCAGCGTGCTCGCCCCGCAAGCAGAACTGCGTATTCGTCCGCGCTTCTACGAAGCCAACGCGCATACCTTGAAGGCCCCCGTGGGTGAGTTGTTCGAAGCCGTTGGCGTGCGCTTCATCACTGGCAACGCCGAGGCCATCGATGCCGATGCGCGCAGCGTCAGCTACATCGACAGCCACGGCCAGCGCCAGCAAATCGCCTACGACCGCCTGATCCTCGCCGCCGGCAGCCAGGTAGCGCGCCCGGCAGTCCCGGGCCTGGCTGAGCACACGTTCGATGTCGACCAGATGGAATCGGCTGTTCGCCTGGAGCAGCACCTGACGGGTCTGGGGGCCCTGCCCGCTTCACCTGCCCGCAACACCGTGGTGGTCTGTGGCGGTGGTTTCACCGGTATCGAAACCGCCACCGAAATGCCCGCCCGACTGCGTGCCATCCTGGGTGACGATGTACGGGTGCTGCTGGTTGACCGTGGTGTCAGCATTGGCGCGGCATTGGGTGCTGGCATCAAGCCGTCGATCGTTGCGGCCTCGGAACAGGCCGGGGTCGAATGGCTGACCGATACCTCGGTGGTGGCTGTGGATGCAGGCGGCGTCACCCTCGACAACGGCGAATACATCGCCAGCAGCACCGTAATCTGGACCGTCGGTGTCAAGGCCAGCCCGCTGACCGCACAGGTTGCCGGCGAGCGTGACAACTTCGGCCGGCTCAAGGTCGATGACCACCTGAAAGTGGTGGGCCAGCAGCACATCTACGCCACCGGTGATACCGCCTGGGCCGCCGTCGATGAAATCGGCAACCACGCGCTGATGACCTGCCAGCACGCCATTCCCATGGGTCGCCACAGCGGCAACAACGCCATGGCTGACCTGCTTGGGGTGGCACCGGTGGTGTACCGCCAACCGAAGTACGTCACCTGCCTTGACTTGGGTGAATGGGGCGCGGCGTACAGCGAAGGCTGGGAGCGCGAACTGAAGCTGCAAGGCCAGGAAGGCAAGGACCTCAAGCGCCAGATCAACTCGGTATGGATCTACCCGCCCGCGGCTGATCGTGCCGTGGCCTTGGCTGCCGCCGACCCGATGATTGCGATCGTTTGACAGCAAGATCCTGACAAAACCGTCAATAAACGACGGTTTTGTCAATTATGTCGTTACATTGTTGGACTGTTCAACAATGATGGCCATATGGCATCATTCAAACCAAAAAAGTATTCAAGAGGGTGAGGCAACACTACTAATCCGCAGCGCATCAAGAGCCTGGCGCCATACCGGTGACCCGGCTTTCCGACCAAGCTCCTGAGGCCTGCACGCCACCGTCAAGGAGCATTCCATGCAGTTACGGAATATGAAGATCGGCATTCGCGCTGCCAGCGTATTTGCCCTGTTGGGCATCCTGGTCCTGTTCATGGGCCTTATCGCACTCTATGAAACCCGCCAGATGGACAAGGCCACCGACGAGATCCGTGTTACCTGGATGCCCGCCGTGGTAGCCCTGGGTGACATCAGCAGCAACCTGGGCCGCGCACGGGCTGTCACCTTGCGCGCCGCACTGGACGACAACCCCGCCGAGCGCGCACGCAACCTGCAGCTGCTCGAAGGCATCAACGCCGAGCTCAAGGGTGGGTTGAAAGACTACGCCGACACCATCATCGCGGCCGACGACCGCGCCCTGTTCAACACCTTCAATGACGCACACCAACAGTACCTCGACCTGCAGGTAAAAGTGCTGCAAGACATTGCCGCAGGCCGCATGGACGATGCCAAGCAGCAGATCAGCGGCCCCCTCACGCAGCGCGCCGACACCATGATGAAGGCCATGACCGCCCTGCTCGGCTATAACAGCAAGGGTGCCGAAGACGCCTCGCAGCGCAGCAGCGATGTGGCCGACGAAGCGTTCACCGCCATCATCGCCTCGTTGCTGGTCATCATGCTTGCAATGGCCGCCATTGCCACCGTGCTCACCCGCAGCATCGTGGTACCACTGGCCGATGCCGTGGCTGTTGCCGAACGCGTGGCCACTGGCGACCTCACCCGGGAAATTCGCGTGATCGGCCGTGACGAGCCAGCCTTGCTGTTACGCGCCCTGGCCCGTATGCAGGAAAGCCTGCGCGACACCCTGCGCAAGATCGCCGCGTCGTCCGACCAGCTGGCCTCGGCTTCGGAGGAGCTGCACACCGTTACCGAAGACACCAGCCGCGGCCTGCACCAGCAGAGCGCGGAAATTGACCAGGCGGCCACCGCCGTCAACCAGATGACCGCCGCCGTCGAAGAGGTCGCGAACAATGCGGTCAGCACTGCCGATGCGTCCAAGGGCGCCGACCAGACCACCCGCGATGGCCGCGACCGGGTCAATCAGGCGCTGGCATCCATTCAGCATCTGGTGGCTGACGTAACGGGTACCTCGGCCGAAATCGAGCAACTGGCCAGCAATGCCAACGAGATCAGCCGCGTGCTGGATGTGATTGGCGCGATTGCCGGGCAAACCAACCTGCTGGCGCTGAACGCCGCTATCGAAGCAGCCCGCGCAGGCGAGGCGGGCCGTGGTTTTGCGGTGGTGGCAGATGAGGTTCGCGCCCTCGCCCACCGCACCCAACAGTCGACGGCGGAGATCGAGCAGATGATCGCCGGTATCCAGAACGGTACCGAGCGGGCGGTGACGGCGATGCACAGCAGCCAGGGGCGTGCCACCAGCACACTGGATGTGGCGCAAGGTGCTGGTCAGGCGCTGGAAGTGATTGCCGAGGCGATTGCGTCGATCAACCAGCGCAACCTGGTGATTGCCAGTGCTTCGGAGGAGCAGGCGCAGGTGGCCCGAGAGGTTGATCGCAACCTGGTGAACATTCGTGATCTGGCGATGCAGACGTCGGCGGGGGCGAACCAGACCAGTGCGGCGGCGCAGGATCTGTCGCGGTTGGCGGTAGATTTAAACGGCATGGTGGCGCAGTTCAAGGTTTGACCTGAAATAGCCGGGGCCGCGTTGCGGCCCATCGCCGGCAAGCCAGCTCCCACAGGGACCGCGTAGACCTCAGGAATTGCGCGATCCCTGTGGGAGCTGGCTTGCCGGCGATGGGCTGCAAAGCAGCCCCCGTTACAGCAACGACGTTCTATCAGTCGTTAACACTCACAACCCGCCCCGCCTTCTCGACAGCCTTGCCGCGGGTCGCCAGGCAATAATACAGCGGCACCGTCACGATCAAGCCGAACAGCCACGACAAGTCCGCCCCTTCGACAATGTTCGAATACGGCCCCACATACAGCGACGTATTGGCAAACGGCAGTTGCACCAGAATCCCGCACGCATAGGCAATGATCGCGTGGTGATTGAAGCGGCCATAGATACCGCCATCAGCACTGAAGATCGACGCAATGTCGTACTGCCCCTTCTTGATCAGGTAGAAGTCGATCAGGTTGATCGAAGCCCACGGCACCAGTACCAGCAGCAGCGCCAGGATCAGGCCGATGAAGTGGCCAATGAAGTCCGCCGAGGCGTTCAGGGCAACCATCCCGCAGCCCACCAGAATCACCGATGCCAGGATCACCCGCACCTTGATGCTCGGCGTCCAATCGGCCATGAAGGTCTGGATCGCGGTGACGATCGACAACACCGCGCCATACAGGTTGAGGGCGTTGTGGCTGATGATGTTGAGCAGGAACAGCACCATCAGGATCGGGCCCAGCCAGCCGGTGGCCTGTTTCACCGCATCCATGGCGTCGGTGCCTTCCGGCACGCACAGCACCGCTACCGCACCAAAGCTGAAGCACAGGATGGTGCCCAGGGTGGCGCCGAAGTACGTGGCCCAGAATGGCTTGGCGATGCCTACTTCACGCGGCAGGTAGCGCGAATAGTCGGAGGTGTATGGCGAGAAGCTGATCTGCCAGATGGTGCCCAATGACACGGTGGCGATGAAGCCCGACAGGTTGAATGCACCACGGCTGAAGAAGTCGGCCGGCAGGTCTTGGGCGAACATCATGATGAAGCCGGCCAGCAGCGCCGAACCCATCACCCAGGTACCGATACGGTTCAGAATATGAATGAAGCGATAACCGATCACGCCAATGGCAGTGGCGCTGAGGGCACCGATCACGATCGCGCCCGGCATCGGCACGCTTGGGGTGATGCCATGGATGGTCTTGCCCGCCAGGACGATGTTGGAAATGAAGAAGCCGACATAAATCAGCGCGGTGAAGAACACGATCAGCAAGGCGCCGTAGCGGCCGAACTGGCCACGGCTCTGCACCATCTGTGGAATGCCCAGCTGCGGTCCCTGCGCAGAGGCCAGGGCGATGACCACGCCGCCGACCAGATGGCCCAGCACAATGGCAATCAGCCCCCATAACAGATTGAGGTGGAACACCTGGACCACCATGGCGCCGGTGACGATAGGCAGTGGCGCAATGTTGGTACTGAACCAGAGGGTGAACAGGTCGTGCGCCTTCCCATGGCGCTCGGCAGGTGGAACGTAATCGACCGTGTGATTCTCGACAAACTGGTGTTGCGACGACGGTTGGGACATAGGATTCAGCTCGAAAGGTCGTTTTTATCGTTGTAAGGAAACCGCATCCAGGGCGGCCTCTCAGCTGCGGACCATATTATGGTATTCCAAACTTTTGACAACACTGATCCGCAGGAAAAAACGGCCGCTGATCTGCTCGCGAAACCCCTGCGACAAACCGCCTCATCGCTCAAAGCCTCTATTTACGTGGCCTTGAGCCGTTCATCGTGAAAAGTCAGGGTTGAAAATTCCGCTTGCAAAATAGGTATTACGGTATACCATCAGACACATCAACGATAAAAACCGCGGACCACCGCAGCCTTTTAGAGGTACACGAGATGATCGACGCAACCGTCTACAAGCACGTCCTGGGCTCCTTCCCGTCCGGCGTTACCGTCATCACCACCCTGGACGACGACGGCTCGGTTGTCGGCCTGACCGCCAGCGCCTTCTCCTCCCTGTCGATGGACCCGCCGCTGGTGCTGTTCTGCCCTAACTACACCTCCGACTCCTACCCTGTGCTGATCAAGCAGAAACGCTTCGCCATTCACCTGCTCTCGGGTGAACAGCAGGCTGAAGCCTATGCGTTCGCCAAAAAGGGCAAGGACAAGGCCAGTGGCATCGAGTGGACCCTGAGCGAACTGGGCAACCCGATCCTGGCCGGTGCCACTGCCGTCATCGAATGCGAACTGTGGCGTGAATATGAAGGTGGTGACCACGCCATCATGGTCGGCAAGGTGCATAACCTGATCGTCCCGGCAGAAGCGCCACGCCCGATGGTGTACTGCCGCGGCAAGATGGCCAGCCTGCCGGCCTTTGCCTGAAGCCTATTCTGAATCGAGTCCCCTGGCGCCTCCCCTGCCCGGCGCCAGCCCCTTTCAAGCGTTGAGGAAAGCCCCATGAAATTTTCGTTGTTCGTGCACATGGAACGTTGGGATGAACAGGTCAGCCACCGCCAGCTGTTCGAAGACCTGACCGAACTGACCCTGATGGCCGAAGACGGCGGTTTCAGCACCGTGTGGATTGGCGAACACCACGCCATGGAATACACCATTTCGCCAAGCCCGATGCCGCTGCTGGCCTACCTGGCCGCACGCACCGACAAGATCCGCCTGGGCGCCGGCACCATCATCGCGCCGTTCTGGAACCCGATCCGCGTGGCGGGCGAATGTGCCCTGCTCGACGTGATCAGCAACGGGCGCATGGAAGTGGGCCTGGCCCGTGGCGCCTACCAGTTCGAATTCGACCGCATGGCCAACGGCATGCCGGCCACCGACGGCGGCAAGGCGCTGCGCGAAATGGTGCCGGTAGTGCGCAAGCTGTGGGAAGGTGACTACGCCCACGACGGCGAAGTTTACAAGTTCCCCACTTCCACCAGCGTACCGAAGCCATTCAACGCCACCCCGCCGATGTGGATCGCCGCCCGCGACCCGGACTCGCACAACTTCGCCGTGGCCAACGGCTGCAACGTCATGGTCACTCCGCTGATGAAGGGTGACGAAGAAGTGCTGGACCTGAAGAACAAGTTCCAGGCCGCCCTGGACAACAACCCGGATGTGCCGCGCCCGCAACTGATGGTGCTGCGCCACACCCATGTACACAGCCCGGCGGAGCCGGAAGGCTGGAAGGTCGGCGCCCAGGCCATCTCGCGCTTCTACCGCACCTTCGACGCCTGGTTCGGCAACAAGACCACCCCGGTCAACGGCTTCCTGGAGCCAAGCCCGGAGTCGAAGTTCGCCGAAGTGCCGGCGTTCGAGCTGGAGAACATCCGCAAGAACACCATGATCGGCACCCCGGAAGAGGTCATTGCGCGCATCAAGTACTACCAGGAGCTCGGTGTCGACGAGTTCAGCTTCTGGTGCGACAACAGCCTGCCCCACGCTGAGAAGAAGAAGTCGCTGGAGCTGTTCATCAAGGAAGTGGTGCCGGCGTTCGCCTGAATTCCCATTGCCTGAATCATTGCGGGACGCGCCCGCTCACGTGGGCCACTGCGGCCTGCATGAGCGGGCTTTTTTATGAAACCTGCACTGGCCCTATCGCCGGCAAGCCAGCTCCCACAGGATCACCACAGGTTCTGAAAGCAGTGCAGTCCTTGTGGGAGCTGGCTTGCCGGCGATAGGGCCAGTACAGACACCACAAGATTCAGGGCATCAGCCCACCTTTCGTCCCCTCACAAGAGAAATTTCCAGCCCCCTCTTGCACAACAAATATTATGGTATACCATCAGACAACAAGAGCTGATAACCCTCACCAGGAGCCACCCATGAGTTTCGAAATCCGCAAGATCGTCACCTACTCCGAAGAGACCCGCATCGAAGGCGGCAAGGCCACCGACAAGCCGGTGACCATGGTCGGCCTGGCCGTCGTGATCAAGAACCCATGGGCCGGTCGCGGTTTCGTTGAAGATCTGAAGCCGGAAATCCGCGCCAACTGCTCCGAGCTGGGTGCCCTGATGGTCGAGCGCCTGACTGCCGCCATCGGCGGTGCCGACAAGATCGAAGCCTACGGTAAAGCTGCAGTAGTGGGCGCCGATGGCGAAATCGAGCACGCCTCGGCGGTGATCCACACCCTGCGCTTCGGCAACCACTACCGCGAAGCGGTACAGGCCAAGAGCTACCTGAGCTTCACCAACAAACGTGGCGGCCCAGGCACCTCGATCCAGATCCCGATGATGCAGAAGGACGACGAAGGCCTGCGTTCGCACTACATCACCCTGGAAATGCAGATCGAAGACGCCCCGCGTGCCGATGAAATCGTCGTGGTCCTCGGCGCTGCCGACGGCGGCCGCCTGCACCCGCGCATCGGCAACCGCTACATCGACCTGGAAGAACTGGCTGCCGAAAAAGCCAACGCTCAATAACAACAACCAAAACGGGGCCGGGGCGTGGCGTGCTTACCCGCCGCGCCCGACCTTCAAGGAGCGCCCTCCATGATTCAGCCTGTTGCTGAACACACCCCTGCCGGCACCAGCTACCTGTCCGTCGGCCAGGGCCAACCCGTGGTATTGATCCACGGCGTGGGCCTGAACAAGGAAATGTGGGGCGGTCAGATCGTTGGCCTGGCCAACGACTACCGCGTCATTGCCTACGACATGCTCGGCCACGGCCAAAGCGCCCTGCCGGCAGCCGACATCGGCCTGGAAGGCTACGCCGCCCAGCTCGCCGAACTGCTCGACCACCTGCAAATTCCACAAGCCACCGTGATCGGCTTCTCCATGGGCGGCCTGGTTGCCCGTGCATTTGCCCTGAACTACCCGCAACGCCTGGCAGCACTGGTGGTACTCAACAGCGTGTTCAACCGCACCCCCGAGCAGAGTGCCGGCGTTATCGCCCGCGCCGCCCAGGCGGCGCAGCTGGGCCCCGACGCCAACGTCGACGCTGCCCTGGACCGCTGGTTCAGCCGTGAATACAAGGCTGCCAACCCGGCACAGGTCGCCGCCATTCGCCAGGTGCTGGCGAGCAACGACCCGCAGGGCTACCACACCACCTATTCGCTGTTCGCCACCCAGGACATGTACCGCGCCGACGATCTGGGCAGCATCCAGGTGCCGACGCTGATCGCCACCGGCGAACTCGACTCGGGCTCTACCCCAGCCATGACCCGCCAGCTCGCCGCCAGCATTCCTGGTGCGCACAGTGTGGTCCTCGCCGAGCAACGGCATATGATGCCGGTAGAAGCCCCGCGTGAAGTCAACAAGATGCTGCTGGACTTCCTCGCGCAAGCCCGCACCCTCACCGAATCCGCCAAGGGGATTGTTGCATGACCCTCGTTCGTTTCCAGATGTGCATCGACGGCCAATGGCGCGATGCCCAGAGCGGCAAGACCTTCGACAGCCTCAACCCGGCCACCGCCCAGGCCTGGGCGCAACTGCCCGACGCTGATGAAACCGATGTCGAGCTGGCCGTACAGGCCGCCCAGCGTGCCTTCGACAGCAAGGAATGGCGCAGCATCACCGCCACTGCACGCGGCAAGCTGCTGCGTCGCCTGGGCGACCTGATTGCCGAAAACAAGGAGCACCTGGCCCAGCTGGAAAGCCGCGACAACGGCAAGCTGATCCGCGAAACCCGCGGCCAGGTGGGCTACCTGCCAGAGTTCTTCCACTACACCGCGGGCCTTGCCGACAAGCTCGAAGGCGGCACCCTGCCGCTGGACAAGCCCGACCTGTTCGCCTACACCGTGCACGAGCCGATTGGCGTAGTGGCCGGCATCATCCCGTGGAACAGCCCGCTGTACCTCACCGCGATCAAGCTGGCCCCGGCCCTGGCCGCCGGCAACACCATTGTGCTCAAACCGTCCGAGCACGCCTCGGCGACCATCCTCGAACTGGCCCGCCTGGCCCTTGAGGCCGGTTTCCCGGCCGGTGTGGTCAACGTGGTCACCGGTTACGGCCCAAGCACCGGCGCGGCGCTGACCCGTCACCCGCTGGTGCGCAAGATCGCCTTCACCGGCGGCGCCGCCACCGCGCGCCATGTGGTGCGCAGCAGCGCCGAAAACTTTGCCAAGCTGTCGCTGGAGCTGGGTGGCAAGTCGCCGAACATCATCTTTGCCGACGCCGACCTGGACAGCGCCATCAATGGCGCCGTGGCCGGCATCTATGCCGCCTCCGGGCAAAGCTGCGTGGCCGGTTCGCGCCTGCTGGTACAGGACGAGATCTTCGACGAGTTCGTCGAACGCCTGATTGCCCGCGCCAAGCGCATCCGCATCGGCAACCCGCAGGACGACGCCAGCGAAATGGGCCCCATGGCCACCGCGCAACAACTTGCGGTGGTTGAAGGCCTGGTCGCTGCTGCCAAGGCCGAGGGTGCCAAACTGCACATGGGCGGCAAGCGTGCCGAGGTCGAAGGTGACGGCTGGTTCTACGAGCCGACCCTGTTCGAGTGCGACAGCAACGCGATGACCATCATGCAAGAAGAAGTGTTCGGCCCGGTTGCCGCGGTGATCCGCTTCAAGACCGAGGAAGAGGCACTGGAAATCGCCAACGACTCGCAGTTCGGCCTCGCCGCCGGCATCTGGACCCGCGACCTGGGCCGCGCCCACCGCCTGGCCCGCGACGTGCGCTCGGGGATCATCTGGGTCAACACCTACCGCGCCGTGTCGGCCATGGCACCGATCGGCGGCTTCAAGAACAGCGGCTACGGCCGCGAGAGCGGCATCGATTCGGTGCTGGCCTATACCGAGCTGAAGACCGTGTGGATCAACCTGTCCACCGCGCCGATGCCCGACCCGTTCGTGATGCGTTAAGAGGAACACGAGATGATCGAACCCGGCATCTACAAAGACGTGATGGGCTCCTTCCCGTCCGGCGTCACGGTAGTCACCACCCTGGACGCCGACGGCGCCATCGTCGGCATCACCGCCAGCGCCTTCAGCGCGCTGTCGATCGACCCGGCGCTGGTGCTGTTCTGCCCCAACTACGCCTCCGACACCTACCCGATCCTGCGCGACAGCAAGCAGTTTGCGATCCACCTGCTGTCCGCCGACCAGACCGCCGAAGCCTATGCCTTCGCCGGCAAGGGCAAGGACAAGGCCAAAGGCATCGACTGGCACCTGAGCGAGCTGGGCAACCCGCTGCTGGCCAAGGCTACGGCGATCATCGAGTGCGAACTGTGGCGCGAGTATGACGGCGGGGACCACGCGATCATCGTGGGCGCTGTGAAAAACCTGGTGCTGCCCGAGCAGCCAGCAACGCCGATGGTGTACCACAAAGGCAAGCTGGGCGCCCTGCCCCCGCTTGGCTGATCACCCTTTTAGGGGCCGCGCTAATCGTCTCACCCTCGGTTGCGGCCCCTGTTTTATTCCGGAGTACTGCACATGAGCAACGAAAAGTACGAGAAAGGCTTGCAGATCCGCACCCAGGTGCTGGGCGAGGACTACGTCAACCGCTCGATCCAGAACGCCGACGCGTTCACCCAGCCGTTGCAGGAACTGGTCACTGAATACTGCTGGGGCCACGTCTGGGGCCGCGAAGGCTTGTCGCTCAAAGAGCGCAGCATGATAAACTTGGCCATGATTTCCGCGCTCAACCGGCCCCACGAACTCAAGCTGCACATTCGGGGCGCACTGCGCAATGGCCTGAGCCGTGAACAGATTCGCGAAATCCTGCTCCAGGTCGGCATTTACTGCGGCGTACCCGCGGCGGTGGACAGCTTCCGCCTGGCCCGTGAAGCGTTTGCCGAAGCCGATGCGGAGCCAACCCGTTAACAACGGGCTGTTCGAACCACTGCATGGAAAGCCTCGGTTCGGGGCGTTCCGCGATGTTGGCGCAACAGCCTCATAAAGAGCGCACCTGATGAAACGCCAGCCACTCGACGACAGCTTCAAGGTCAACCGCAACCCCGTTACCCTGCGCGAAATCGTGCTCGACAAGCTGCGCGCCGCGATCATGAACTTCCACCTGCTGCCAGGCGACCGCCTGGTCGAGCGCGACCTCTGCGACCGCCTTGGGGTCAGCCGTACCTCGGTACGCGAAGCGCTGCGACACCTGGAATCCGAAGGCCTGGTGGAATTCGCCGACGCCAAGGGCCCGCGCGTCGCCATTATCACCCTGGAAGACGCCCGCGACATCTACGAGCTGCGTTGCGTGCTCGAAGGCCTGATCGTGCAGTTGTTCACCCTCAACGCCAAAGCCAAGGACATCCGTGCCCTGGAACGTGCGCTGGAGGTCAACCGCGAGGCCCTCGAAGAAGGCGAACTGCAACAGGTGCTGGACTCGGTTCAAGGTTTCTACGATGTGCTGCTGGAAGGTTCCGGCAACCAGGTGGCGGCCCAGCAGCTGCGCCAGTTGCAGGCGCGCATCAGCTACCTGCGTGCTACATCTGTGTCGCAGGAAAACCGCCGCGGCGCCAGCAACCGCGAAATGGAAAAGATCGTCGAGGCGATCAAGGGTGGCGACCCGCTGGTGGCCCACCAGGCCTCGGTCGACCACGTCCGCGCTGCCGCCAAGGTAGCCCTGGATTACCTGCGCCAGAAGCAGGATGACAACGCCAAGGTTCGCGACATCGTCGAGCCCCTGGCCCTGAAGGAACCCCGTATAGGCCGCTGATCATGCCCAACGCCCCGCGCTACTGCCCGCACTGCACCACGGAACTGGCCCGGGGCGTTCCCACAGGCGATACCCACGAACGCCTGCACTGTACCGGCTGCGGCTACATCCACTACGTGAACCCGAAGATCATCGCCGGCTGCATCATCGAGCGCGATGGCAAGTACCTGCTGTGCCAGCGCGCCATCCCCCCGCGCCCGGGTACCTGGACCTTGCCGGCTGGCTTCATGGAGGCCGGCGAAACCACCGAGCAGGCGGCGCTGCGCGAGGTGTGGGAAGAAAGCGGCGTGCGTGCCGATATCGTTTCGCCTTACTCGATCTTCAGCGTGCCGAAGATCAGCGAGGTGTACATCATCTTCCGCGCCATCGCCATCGAAGAAACCGGGCAGTACGGGGCGGAGACGCTGGCGTACAGGTTCTTCGAACCGGACGAGATTCCGTGGGACGAGATCTACTACCCGGCGATCCGGCAGATACTGGAGCGCTACATCCTTGAGCGGCAGGCAGGGGTTTACGGCATCTACATGGGCAACGATGACTCTGGCAAGGTGCACTTCATTCGCTAGCCCGTACCGGCGAAGCGGCCGGCACAAGCCTGCACAAACCCCTCGCCAATCGCCTATTCTCGGTGCACCCTAAAGGCCTTACGCAAACGGACCGGCAGAGCACATGGCAAAATGGCTAGACGGCGGCGGACTGATGGCCGAACGCATCCGCAACCACGACTGGGCCGCCACGCCCCTGGGCCCGCTCGAACACTGGCCAGACACTCTGAAAACCACCCTGGCCCTGTGCCTGGCATCGCGCTTTCCACAGGCCGTGCTGTGGGGCCCGGACCTGCTCACGCTGCACAACGACGCCTTCACCCAGATTCTCGGGCGCAAGCCCCTGGCCTTGGGCATCCCCTTCCGCGACGTGTGGCAGGAAGCCTGGGCCGACATCGGCAGCATGGCCGACCGCGCCTTGGCTGGCGAGGCGGTGTACATAGAAGACTTTCCGCTGACGATTGACCGCAACGGCGGCCCGGAACGCGCCTATTTCACCTTCTGCTACAGCCCCATCCGTGACCATGACGGCACGGTGTTGGGCATGCTCGACACCGTGACCGAAACCACGGCCAGCGTGATCGCCAACCAGCGCCTCAACTTCCTTGACCAACTCGGCCGCGCCGTGGCCGAAGCCACGGCCCCGGACCAGATACTGGCCACCACAACGCGTATGCTGGTGGAACACCTGGGCCTGTCCAGTTGCGCCTATGCGGTGATGGACCCTGACGAAGACGGCTTTACCATCTGCGGTGACTCGGTAGCCCACGGCGCGCCACGGCTGGTGGGCCAGTACCAGTTGCACGACTTCGGTCGCCTGGCGTTCAGCCGCCTGCGCAGCGGCCTGCCCTTGGTGATCAACGACAACCTCAGTGAACTGGCTGCCGACGAGGCAGCCACCTTTCAGGCCATCGGCATCACTGCCACCATCTGCATGCCACTGATAAAAGGCGGTCGCCTGACCGCATTGATGGCCATCCATGACTGTGTGCCGCGCGAATGGACCGATTACGAACTGGCTTTGCTCAGCGAAGTCACCGAACGCTCCTGGGCCCACATCCAGCGGGTACAGGCCAATGCCGAAGTGCGCGAGGCCATGGCGGCGCTCGAAGCACTCAATGCCACCCTCGAACATCGCGTCGAAGAGCGCACTACCCAGTTGCTGCACACCGAAGCCGTGCTGCGCCAGACCCAAAAGCTTGAAGCCATCGGCCAACTGACTGGTGGTGTTGCCCACGACTTCAACAATTTGCTGACCATCATCCGCTCCTCGCTGCATTTTCTGCGGCGCCCCAGCCTCGATGAAAAGCGCCGCGAGCGCTACCTCAAGACCATGTCCGACACGGTCGACCGCGGCGCCAAGCTGACGGGGCAGTTGCTGGCTTTTGCCAGGCGCCAGGCCCTCAGCCCTCAGGTGTTCGAAGCCGGGCCACGGCTGGAAGCCATGGCCGACATGCTCGACACCGCCACCGGTGCACGCATCCAGGTGGAATTGCAGTTGCCAGAGGCGCCTTGCCACATCCGCGCCGACCTCAGCCAACTGGAAACTGCGGTGATCAACCTGATGCTCAATGGCCGTGACGCCATGGCGGGTGAAGGCACCTTGCAACTGCGCTTGCTGGCTGACCAGCGCCTGCCTGCCTTGCGTGGCCAGCCTGTGCAGGCAGGCACGTTTGCGGCGATTTCGGTGAGTGACGGCGGTGTCGGCATTGCCGCCGAGCTGCTGGAGCGTATCTTCGACCCGTTCTTCACCACCAAGGCGCCAGGCGAAGGCACCGGCCTCGGGCTTTCGCAGGTGTTCGGCTTTGCCAAGCAGTCGGGCGGGGATGTGCAGGTGCACAGCACCCCGGGTCAGGGCACCACGTTCACCCTTTATTTGCCTCAGGAGGCGCCGCCAGCGGCTCCGACGGCAGACACCACGGCCAGCCCCCAGGCACAGACGCAAGGTGAGCAGCGGCGAATACTGGTGGTGGAAGACAACCCCGACCTCGGCAACTTCACTGCACAAATCCTTGAGGACCATGGTTACCAGATCAGCTATGCGCGTTCGGCGGAAGATGCCTTGGCCCAGTTGGCGGGGCCTGCAGGCCATTTCGATGCGGTATTTTCCGATGTGGTGATGCCCGGCATGGGTGGGCTGGCACTGGCCCGTGAACTGCGGCGTCAGCGGCCGCAGTTGCCGGTTATCCTCACCTCGGGCTACAGCGAGTCGATTGCTGAGGGCGGGCACCAGGGCTTTGCCTTTCTGGCAAAGCCCTATTCGGCAGAACAGGTGTGTCAGATACTCGGGAAGGTGCTGGGCAGCTGAACCCGACAGCTCAGCGACGCCCTTCGGCCAGCATGCGCACGGCCAGGCCCGCCAGCACAGTGCCCATCAACCAGCGCTGAACCTGCTGCCACAACGGTCGACCGGCCAGGAACACCGCAATGGAACCGGCCATGATCGCGATCAATGCATTGACCGAGACGCTGATGGCGATCTGCGTCGAGCCCAGCACCAGTGACTGCACCAGCACACTGCCGTGGCCGGGTTCGATGAACTGTGGCATCAGCGACAGGTACATGACGGCGATCTTGGGGTTCAGCAGGCTGGTGGCAAAACCCATGGTAAACAGCCGGCGCGGGCTGTCCGCCGGCAGGTCCTTGACCTGGAACGGGGAGCGACCACCCGGGCGCAGCGCTTGCCAGGCCAGGTACAGCAGATACAGCGCGCCACCAATGCGCAGTGCATCGTAGGCAAAAGGCACAGCCATCACCAGGGCGGTGATGCCCAGTGCAGCGCAGAACATGTAGATGACGAAACCCAGCGCTACGCCGCCAAGGGAAATCAAGCCGGCCTTGCGCCCCTGGCAGATCGAGCGGGAAATCAGGTAGATCATGTTCGGCCCCGGGGTCAGCACCATGCCGAGGCAGATCAGGGCAAACGTTAACAGTTGGGTTGTTTCGGGCATTGGGCACATCCTGGTTGTGCTGTGGGTTGCTGCGAGTTTATCTGAAGCCTTTTGAAACCGGTGAACTCAGTTGATCTGCCCCGCTATCAAGCCCAAGGCCACCGTGATCATCGCCACCCCCGACACCCGCCCGACCAGCCTGGCCGCCCCCGGCCGGGTGCTCAGCACCGCCTTGGCGCCATAGCCGACCAACGAATAGATCACCAGCGAGCTGCACAGGTGCACCAGGCCCAGCAACAGGATCTGCAACGGCACCGGCCAGCTTGACTGTGGGTCGGTGAACTGCGGCAACAGGGCCAGGAACAGCAGGAATACTTTCGGGTTCAACCCGCTGACGCAAAAACCCTTCAACGCCCAGCGCGAGCCCGACTCCCCCACACCGCCCTGCCCGGCCTCGGGTAATGCCGGGCTCAGCAACAGGTTGCCGCCCAGCCACAGCAGGTAGCTGCACCCTGCCAGGGTCAGCAAGGTCAGCGCCAACGGGTGGCCGGCCAGCAGGCTGCCAACACCTGCCGCCACCACCAGAGTGGCCAGGAAATGCCCCGACAGCATGCCCGCCACCGCCGGCATCACCCAGCGCCCGCGCATGCCCGCCGAAATAGCGTAGGCCCAGTCTGCCCCGGGGGTAATTACGAACAGCATCGACACGGCCCAGAATGCCGTCAGAACACTGATAGCCACTTGAATCTTCCTTTTTCCACTGCCTTGGGATGCCGAAAGATTACGGATTCCGTCCGGGGATTTTCTTTCGTATATTCCCCTTCATGGTTCAATTACTGGAAGATCCTTCTCAATGGACAGGACTGATCGAAAGATTCTTGCCGAGCTACAAAAAGACGGTCGCCTCTCGGTGACCGAACTGGCCGATCGCGTGGGGCTCAGCCTGTCGCCCTGCCATCGGCGCCTGAAGGCACTGGAGGAATCCGGGGCGATCCTGGGGTATCACGCCCGCTTGGCGCCGAGCGCACTGGGGCTCAACTTCGCCGCGCTGGTGTTCGTGACCCTGCGGGAGGTCACCCGCCAGCCGGTGGCGGACTTTGAAGCGGCACTGGCCGAGATCCCGCAGATTGTCGAAGCACAGCGGCTGTTCGGTGACCCGGACTACCTGCTGCATGTGGTTGCCAAGGATTTGCCGGCATTTCAGAAGCTGTATGACGAGAAGCTGACCAGCATCCCCAACGTCAAGCGCTTGAGCTCGACCCTGGTGATGAAAGAGGTGATTCAGGATCGGTTGTTGCCGATGTAGCTGTTTTGCCTGCGCCCTGAAAACGGGCGCAGCGCACCAGCACAGCCCACTGCAACCAACCCGCCAGACCACAACCCCCTCTACTACAAGCCGTCCCGCCACCTGGCACCCTCCTTGCTACCGTCACCCGCTTAAGCTTTTGTCAGCCTTAGGTTTTTTAAGGTTTATGGGTACATATTTACTAATTTCTCGTTATCCCCGCGCCCCGCATCATCGCTCCAACAAGAACGCGTCGCCCTTCGCCGGCACGCCCCCGGGCAGTTCCCGATGCCCTACCTTGCCTTGGAGTCAGTCATGACCAGTGCAGCCAATTCGGCACCCCTCATAGAAAAACACACGATCGGCTACGTACCGCCGGAAGACCGCCATGGAAAGGTAAGGGATCTGTTCACACTGTGGTTCGGCGGCAACATCGCGCCGCTGCCCATCGTTACCGGCGCGCTGGGCGTACAGTTGTTCCACCTGAACCTGGTGTGGGGCATCATCGCCATCCTGGTCGGCCACCTGGTTGGCGGTGTGTTGATGGCCCTGCACTCGGCCCAGGGCCCGCAAATGGGCATCCCGCAGATGATCCAGAGCCGCGCCCAGTTCGGTACCCTTGGCGCGCTGCTGGTGGTGGTGATCGCCGGCGTCATGTACATCGGTTTCTTCGCCTCCAACATCGTGCTTGCCGGCAAGTCGCTGCATGGCGTGGTCGGCGCCGTACCGGTACCGGTAGGCATCGTCATCGGTGCGCTGGGCTCGGGCATCATCGGCATCATCGGCTACCGCTTCATCCATGTGCTCAACCGTATCGGCACCTGGGTGCTGGGCATCGGCATCGTGGTCGGTTTCGGCTACATCTTCACCCATGTGCAAAGCGACGACTTCCTCACCCGCGGCGGCTTCAACCTGGCCGGCTGGCTGGCCACCGTGTCACTCGCGGCGCTGTGGCAGATCGCCTTTGCGCCCTATGTGTCGGACTACTCGCGCTACCTGCCGGCGGATGTGAAAGTCAGCTCGACCTTCTGGACCACCTACCTGGGCTCGGCCCTGGGTTCGAGCCTGTCGTTCATCTTCGGCGCCGTGGCGGTGCTGGCGATCCCGGCCGGCATGGACACCATGGACGCGGTCAAGCTGGCCACCGGTACCCTGGGCCCGATCATGCTGGTGCTGTTCCTGCTCAGTGTCATCAGCCACAACGCCCTCAACCTGTATGGTGCCGTGCTGTCGATCATCACCCTGGTGCAAACCTTCGCCTATCGCTGGATCCCTACCGCCAAGAGCCGTGCGGTGCTGTCGCTGATCGTGCTGTCGGCCTGCTGCGTGGTGGCGGTGTTCGCTTCGGCAGACTTTATCGGCCACTTCGTCGACATGGTGCTGGTGCTGCTGGTGGTACTGGTGCCATGGACGGCGATCAACCTGATCGACTTCTACGTCATTCACAAGGGTGACTATGACATCCAGTCGATCTTCCAGGTCGATGGCGGTATCTACGGCCGTTACAACCCGCAGGCGCTGATCGCCTATGCCGTGGGCATCGTGGTGCAGATCCCGTTCATGAACACGCCGCTGTACGTCGGGCCGATTTCCGAGCACATCAACGGGGCGGACCTGTCGTGGCTAGTGGGCTTGGCGGTTACCTCGCCGCTGTACTGGTGGCTGGCTTCGCGTGACAGTGCCTACCGTCGTCGGCAGATGAGTGCCAAGTTGGCCATGGGGCACTGATTCAACCTGTACCGGCCTCTTCGCGGGTAAACCCGCGAAGAGGCCGGTACAGACCACTTGCAATCAGAGGTTGTACGCCCGCTCATTGTGCTCCGCCAGGTCCAGCCCCTGCTCTTCCTCTTCCCGACTGGCCCGCAGCCCCACGGTCAGCTTGATAGCCCCAAGAATCGCCCAACTCACCACGAAGCAATAGACGAAGGTGAACGCCACCCCCTTCAACTGCACCAGCGCCTGCCCTATAGGCGATACGCCCTCCACATAACCTCCCAACGCCGGTGCAGCAAACACCCCGGTCAGGATCGCACCGACCATCCCGCCCACGCCATGCAGCCCGAACACGTCCAGGCTGTCGTCATACCCCAATGCCTGTTTCAGCCGGGTCACGGCAAAGAAGCAGATGGCCCCGGTCAACAGGCCAATCACTACAGCCCCCAAAGGCCCGACAAACGCACAGGCCGGGGTAATCCCCACCAAACCAGCCAGCGCGCCGGAAGCCGCACCGAGGGCAGTCGGTCGACCATGCATCACCTTCTCGGTCAGCAACCAGCCGACAATCCCGGCGCAGGCCGCCACCATGGTCGCCAGCATCACCACCCCTGCCCCTTCGTTGGCCGCCAGCCCCGACCCCACGTTGAAGCCAAACCAGCCCACCCACAATAACCCGGCACCCACCAGGGTAAAACCGAGGTTGTGTGGCGGCATGGCCACCTGCGGATAGCCCTTGCGCTTGCCCAGCATCAACGCCGCCGCCAAGGCAGCGACGCCGGAGTTGATATGCACCGCCGTGCCGCCGGCAAAGTCCAGCACGCCCCAGTTGACCATCAGCGCCCCCGGCCCGCCCCACACCATATGGGCGATCGGCGCATACACCAGCACGAACCAGGCCCCCATGAACAGCAACGACGCACTGAACTTCATGCGCTCGGCAAAACCACCGGCAATCAGCGCTGGGGTGATGATGGCGAACGTCAGCTGAAACACCGCGAACACACCTTCCGGGATTGTACCCACCAGGCTGTCGTGGCCGATGTTCAGCATCAGCGCCTTGTCCAGGCCGCCGATGAAGCTGTTGAAGGTCAACTGCCCCTCGACCATACCCGTGGTGTCGACCACCAGGCTGTAGCCAAACAGCACCCAAAGGATGCCAATCACACCCGCTACGGCAAACAGTTGGGTGAACACCGAAAGGAAGTTCTTCGCCCGTACCATGCCGCCGTAGAACAGCGCCAGGCCGGGTATGCACATCATCAGCACGAACATCGCGGCGCAGATCATCCAGGCGGTGTTGCCGGTGTCCAGGGTGGGTTCAGCGGCGTAGGCCAGCGGTGTCAGCGCGAACAGCACAACAGCAAGGGCAAGCTTCATGGAGTCACTCCTGTGCAATGAAAACCGCCGGCTGGCAGCCGGCGGTGTCGGGGTAGATCAGTACTGCGCCTGGCCCGGCACCCACGCAGTCCCCGCCAGCGGCACCCGTGCCATCGCCGCCGCTTCCACGGTCAACGCCACCAGGTCCTCCGGGTCCAGGTTGTGCAGGTGCGACTTGCCACACGCCCGTGCCATGGTCTGCGCCTCCAGCACCAGTACGCGCAGGTAGTTGGCCAGGCGGCGCCCGGCCTCTTCCGGGTTCAGGCGCTTGGCCAGTTCCGGGTCCTGGGTGGTGATGCCGGCCGGGTCACGACCGTTCTGCCAGTCGTCGTAGAAGCCGGCCGCCGAGCCAATCTTCTTCAGTTCGCTGTCCAGTCGCGGGTGGTTGTCACCCAGGGCGATCAGCGCCGCCGTACCAATGGCCACCGCATCGGCGCCCAGTGCCATGGCTTTAGCCACGTCGGCACCGTTGCGAATGCCACCCGATACAATCAGCTGCACCTTGCGGTGCATGCCCATTTCCTGAAGTGCCTGCACGGCCTGCGGGATGGCCGGCAGAATCGGGATGCCGACGTGCTCAATGAACACTTCCTGGGTCGCCGCAGTACCGCCCTGCATGCCGTCGAGCACGATCACATCGGCACCGGCCTTCACTGCCAGCTTGACGTCGTAGTACGGGCGGCTGGCGCCGATCTTCACGTAGATGGGCTTTTCCCAGTCGGTGATCTCGCGGATTTCGGCAATCTTGATCGCCAGGTCGTCCGGGCCGGTCCAGTCGGGGTGGCGGCAGGCACTGCGCTGGTCCACGCCGATCGGCAGGGTACGCATGCCGGCAACGCGCTCGGTTACCTTCATGCCCAACAGCATGCCGCCACCGCCCGGCTTGGCGCCCTGGCCGAGGACGATCTCGATAGCATCGGCCTTGCGCAGGTCATCCGGGTTCATGCCATAGCGCGACGGCAGGTACTGGTACACAAGATGCTGCGACTGACCGCGTTCTTCCGGAGTCATGCCGCCGTCGCCGGTGGTGGTGCTGGTGCCGGCGATGGTCGCACCACGGCCCAGCGCTTCCTTGGCATTGGCCGACAGCGCGCCGAAGCTCATGCCGGCGATGGTCACCGGGATTTTCAGGTGGATCGGCTTTTTCGCAAACCGGTTGCCCAGCACCACATCGGTGCCGCACTTCTCGCGGTAGCCTTCCAGCGGGTAGCGCGACACGCTGGCACCCAGCAGCAGCAGGTCGTCGAAGTGCGGGACACGGCGTTTGGTGCCACCACCGCGAATGTCGTAGATGCCGGTTTCGGCGGCACGCTGGATTTCCTGGATGGTCAGGCGATCGAAGGTGGCCGACTCACGCAGTACCGGGGGAAATTGTTCGCTCATGGGAATGCTCCTGGATCAGTACGCGCTGGCGTTGTCGACTTTGAAGTTGTACAGCTGGCGGGCCGAGCCGTAGCGTTTGAAATCGGCGGCCTTGTGGTCCAGGCCTGCCTTGTTCAGCAGCTCCTGCAACGCTGTAAGGTGCTCGGCGCGCATTTCTTTTTCGATGCAGTCCGAGCCCAGCGACTGCACCGAGCCTTTGACGTAAATCTGCACCTCGTACAGCGAGTCGCCCAACGCATCGCCGGCATCACCACACACCACCAGGCGCCCGGCCTGGCCCATGAAGCAGCTCATGTGGCCGATGCTGCCGCCCACCACGATGTCCACGCCTTTCATGGAAATGCCGCAACGGGCACCGGCATCACCCTCGATCACCAGCAGCCCGCCGTGGGCGGTGGCGCCAGCGGCCTGGGAGGCACTGCCCTTGACCCGCACCGAGCCAGACATCATGTTTTCGGCCACGCCCACACCCACGTTGCCATGCACAGTTACGCTGGCGTGCTGGTTCATGCCGGCGCAGTAGTAGCCGGCGTGGCCCTCGATATCCACCGCCACGGCGGCGTTGATGCCCACGGCCAGGTTGTGCTTGCCATCGGGGTGGGTCACCCGCCATTCATGGTCCTGCACCTCGCCGTGCAGGGACTGGTTGAGCACGCGCACCGAAGTGCTGGAAAGGTCGATCGTTTTCATAAGGTTCTCCAGGGGTTCGGTGGCAGTTCAGGCGCTTTCGCGCTCCCAGACGTACAGGGTGGCGGGGGCCGGTTCCCAGACCTTGGCGTGCTCGATGCCCGGCAGGCTGGCCAGGGCCTGGTACTCCGAAGCCATGGCCACGTAGTCATCGGTTTCGGCCAGCACCGCCGGCTTGCAGGCAATCGGGTCGCGGATCACGGCAAAGCCGTTGCGGGTGCCGATGGCGAAGGTGAAGAAGCCGTCCAGGTCTTCCAGCGCGCCATCCAAAGCCTGGGCCAGGGTGTCGCCCTGCTGCAGGCGCCAGGTCAGGTAGCCGGCGGCTACTTCGGTGTCGTTGTCGGTCTCGAAGCTGATACCTTCGCGCTTCAGTTCCTGGCGCAGGCGGAAGTGGTTGGACAGCGAGCCGTTGTGCACCAGGCACAGGTCGGCACCGGTGGAAAACGGGTGGCTGCCTTCCATGGTCACGGCGCTTTCGGTGGCCATGCGGGTATGGCCAATGATGTGGCTGCCCTTCATGCCGGCCAGGCCGAAGCGGCTGGAGATTTCCGCCGGCAGGCCCATACCCTTGAGGATTTCGATGCTCTGCCCGGCGCTCATGATGCGCACGTCCGGGGCCAGTTCGCTCAGCGCCTGGCGGGCAGCCGCTTCGCTGGTATGCACTTTGAGTACCGCCGCGCTGGCGTTCTGGAACCAGTCCAGCGAGCAGCCCAGGCGCCCCTCCAGCTGGCCCATTAGGGTGGTCCAGGGGTAGTTGATATCCGTGGCTTGCAGGGTCAGCTTGACCCAGCCATCCGCCACTTCGTCGCCGTAGATGGCAAAGCCTGCGCTGTCCGGGCCACGGTCGGTCATGGCTTCGAGCATGGGTTCGAAGAGCTTGCCAAGCTGGGCCTCCAGCTCGGGCTTTTTCAGGTACAGACCTACGATTCCACACATGGTGATGCTCCTTACTAGGCAGTGGGCGGTCGCTGTCGTATTGGCCGCCCAGGGGATTGGGGCGGTCAGAAGAACTCGGTGTAACGCTGGATTTCCCAGTCGGAGACATGGCGGCAGTACTCCACCCACTCCATGCGCTTGAGCTTGATGAACTCGTCGACGATCTCGGCGCCCAACACCTCGCGGAACAACGGGTCGGCTTCGAGCGCGTCGGCGGCTTCCTTCAGCGATTGCGGCAGGGTCTTGATGCCGCGTGCGGCAATTTCTTCAAGGCTGAGGTTGTAAAGGTTCTCGTTGCACATCTCGCCCGGCTCCAACTGGCGGTCGATGCCATCGAGCCCGGCGGCGATGATCGCGGCGGTAACCAGGTACGGGTTGCAACCGGCATCCGGCAGGCGGAACTCCAGGCGGCCATAGGGGATGCGCACCATCGCCGAGCGGTTGTTGGCTCCCCATGCGACAAAGGCCGGGGCCCACGTCGAACCCGACAAGGAACGCCCGACCACCAGGCGCTTGTAGGAGTTGACCGTCGGTGCCGCGAAGGCACACAACGCCGGGCCGTGGGCCAGGAGCCCTGCGGCAAAGTGGTAGGCCAGCTTCGACAGGCCCATGCCGCTGCTGTCGGACGCGTCGTGGAAGAGGTTCTTGTTGGTGCTGCTGGCCAGCGACAGGTGGAAGTGCATGCCATTGCCGGCACGCTTGGGGTCGGGCTTGGGCATGAACGAGCAGATCATCCCCAGGTCGTTGGCGATTTCACCGGCGGCCATGCGGAAGAAGGTAAAGCGGTCGGCCGACTCCATGGCGTCGCTGTAGGTGTAGTTGATCTCGAACTGGCCGTTGGCGTCTTCGTGGTCGATCTGGTAGATGTCGAAGCCTACCGGTTGCAGTGCCTCGGTCAGGCGCTCGAGAAACAGCCGCGAGCGCGACAGGCCCTTGTAGTCGTAGCACGGCTTGTCGAGGTTGTCGGAGGCATCCACCAGTTGCAGCTTGCCGCCTTCGTCACGGCGGAACAGGCTGAACTCCGGCTCCAGGCCGGTGTTCAAGGTCCAGCCCTTGTCGGCCAGGCGTTGCACCTGTTGTTGCAACACATAGCGGCTGTCGTAAGGCCAGGGCTGGCCGTTGACATGCCCCACGCACACCACCCGGCCATAACCCGGCTGCCACGGTACCGGGATCAAGGTGGAAAGGTCGCCACGGGCCATGAAGTCCGGGCCGTGCGGCTCCATGCCCATGCCGCAGATGGCGAACCCGGCAAAGCCGGCGCCCTCCTCGGCCACCATCTTCAGGCCCGAGACCGGCACCGATTTGGTCTTCGCCGAGCCATGGATATCGACGAACTGCGCCAGCACGTACTTGATGCCGTGCTGGTCGAGGGTGCGCTGGGTTTCTGCTGGCAACATGGGTTGAACACTCCTGGGTAAGGGGCAATGATTCCGCATGAGAAACTTACTTTCCTCACAGGAATGCAATGCGCTTGCCAAGTTTGTTCAGGGCGTGTCCTTTGCGGATCTGTGCGGGCCTCTTCGCGGGCAAGCCCGCTCCCACAGAATTCGACGCAAAGCCTTGTGGGAGCGGGTTTGCCCACGAAGAGGCCCGTACACACAACACAAAACCCAAGCAGGTTTTTCTGTTCTATTTATGGGAAACTTGTTTTCACCCGAGGAAAGAAGCAGCCAACGCAGCTGCTTATCGCACTTTCCCAGTGCGAAATCTTTATTCTTGAACTGAAACCGTGCAGGACATTCGATGTCGACCGAAACCGAACCGCGCCTTCGCCTGGAGCAATACCTGGGCCTGCAGATCAAGCGCCAGCGCCAGGCCCAGTCCCTCAAGCTCGCCGACGTGGCGCGCATCGCCGGCATCAGCCAGGGCATGTTGAGCAAGATCGAGAACGCCCAGGTGTCTACCAGCCTCGATACCCTCAGCCGCCTGTGCGACGTGCTGGGCATGCCGATGGCCAAGCTGTTCAGCCAATATGACCAACCCGACGGCAATGCCTTGCTGGTGAAGGCCGGCGAAGGGCTGGAGGTGGTGCGCCGCGGCACCGAGAAGGGCCACACCTACCATTTGCTCAATCACGCCAGGGGGCCGAAAAAGAACTTCGAGGCGTACATGGTGAGCATGGACGACGCCAGCGAAGAGTTCCCGACCTTCGCCCACCCGGGCACCGAATTCCTCCACTTGCTGGAGGGCGAGCTGGTGTACCGCCATGGCAACCAGCTCTATCACATGCATGCCGGCGACAGCCTGACCTTCGACGGTGAAACCCCGCATGGCCCCGAGCAGCTGGTGCAGGTGCCCATCCGCCTGTTGTCGATCATGAACTACGGCGAAGAGTGAAGCGGCGCAGCAAGGCAACTGCCGATGTCGCGATCAGACAAGCACACGTCGCCCGCGATCGGCTGACACGCCTGTATACAAAGATAATACACACATCGACCAGCCCCGCGCCGTGGGCTGGCCGACGTGGTATCCGCGAGTAAGCAGCCTCGCTTCACAATTCCAACGCTGTGGCGCCTTTTTGCACCGGGCAGTTCGTCCGGGCTCATAACGATAAAACTCCCAGTATTAGAGACCCGTGCCGCGCCAGCCGGGAGTGTTTGCGCGCGCCACATTGTGAAGACTTGACTGCCATGATCGCGACTTCAATCCCCGTAGCCGGTGCTGCCACCGGCCACCGTAATGCCCTGCTCGTTGCCCACATCGCCGCTGTGCTGTTCGGCCTGACCGGTATCCTCGGTCACCTGATCGAGGCCGACGCCAGCATCATCACCTTTGGCCGCGCTACCTTCGCCTTCATTGCCCTGGGCTTTGTCGCCGGGCTCAAGGGGACGCGCCTGCTCGATGCGCTGACTTTGCGTAACCTGCCGATTCTGGGCCTGACCGGCGCTCTGTTGGCTACCCACTGGGTCACCTTCTTCATTGCTGTAAAAGTGGGCGGCGTGGCAGTGGCCACCCTGGGCTTCGCCAGCTTCCCGGCGTTCATCGCCATGATCGAGCGCGGTGTGTTCGGCCAGCGCATCGGCGCCGTGCAAGGTTTGCTTCTGCTGATGGTTACCGCCGGCCTGGTGTTGGTGGTGCCGACTTTCGACCTGCTGGACAAAGGCACCATCGGCCTGCTCTGGGGCTTGGGCTCGGGCCTGGCGTTCGCCCTGCTGACCGTGGCCAACCGTCGCAACGGTTCGAGCATGAACGCCATGCAGGTGGCCTTCTGGCAGAACGTGGTGGTGGCCGCATTGGTGGCGCCGTTTGCATTTACCCAACTGGGCAACACCAGCCTAGGGGGCAGCGACTGGGTCAACCTGGTGCTTTTGGGGGTGTTCTGCACCGGGCTTTCGCAGTTCTTGTTCGTCAAGAGCCTGGAAGGCCTGGAGGCCCGCACAGCCGGCATGATCATCGCGCTGGAGCCGGTGTACGCGATCATCGGGGCGTGGTGGTTGTTTGGTGACCAACCAAGCCTGCGCATGGCAGCGGGGGCTGCTCTGATCGTGCTGGCGACCATCCTGGCTGCGGCGCGCAAGACGGCGGCCGAGCAAGCCTGTTAATGCCGCCCTGAGCGGAGAAAATCCGCCCATTTGCGCACCAGGTAGTTGTGCTCGTCCATGACCGAGTTCCAGACACTGATGCGGCTGACGCGTTCGGTATAGGAACCGCCTTCTCGCACCTCGCCCTTCTCGATGAGCGGCTCGCCATCGCTTCCCAGCAGTTGCTCGGAAGCTGGCTTGCCTTCGTACCAGTAGTCCCATTCTGCGGCTGACAGATGGTCTCGGGCCCTGAGGGGATTGGAAATGTAGAACCCTTGCCGAGCCATCATCGCCCCAGGCCAACCCGCCAACCACCAGTTGAGATACGCGTAAGCGGCGTCCTTGACATCACCGTCTACGGCTCGCGACAGCGATAAGCCGCCAAACCAGCCCCGGTAACCCTCCCTGGGCACGGCTTGTCGGTACTGAACACCTTCACGGTGCAGTTGCATGAGTGCCGGAGACCAGACACTCTCGATGTGTACGTTCGGGCCAAGCATCAGTTTGCCGGCCTCACGATCGTCCGACCAGAATGCCGCAAAATGCCCTTGTCGCTGGAGCTTGATCAGGATCCTGGCAAGCTCGTCAATTTCCTCCAGACGAAGGTTCGCAATGACATCGAACGTGGCCAGGCCCTTGGCTTGCACGGCCAATGCCGCGTCGAGCGCGCCTATCGCCGCATCGCTTTGCAGTGCAACGTGGCCGCACCAGGCCGGGTCGACAAGCCAGGACCAGCTTTCATTGTCGACAGAAAACCCTGGCGGCAGCAGATCAGGCCGGTAGGCGAAGCTGTCGACGTTATGGGTCAACGGCAACATGCTGATCAAGTGGCTTGGCCGATTCGCCAAACTCCCATCGTGCTGAACGAACAGGCGATCGCAAGGCAAGCTGCCCCCCGATAGCTGATCGTCGGCGTGCAACCTGCCTCGCTTCGCCAGGTCGTTGATCTCGTCCCACAGAGCGATGCGTCGAATATCGATGGGCTGGATCGCGCCCGCAGGCCAGACAAAGTCCATGCTATGAAACCACTGATCGTAAAGGTCATAGCGTTCAGGATGCATCAGCGCAATGCGCTGCACGGTTTGCACATCATGGACCTGATATTCAATGCGAATGCCCAGCTCTTGCTCAGCGCGCAGGCGAATGGATTCGAGCAACGTCACCGAGGTGCCGAGCACCCGCAATGTAACCGGACCACTCATGCCGCACGCCCCAGGTGCTGCAGGAATGCACCGAAGGATCTGCGCAACAGCTCGGTGTCCAGGTCTCGCACAATGATCACCAGGCGTGAGCGCCGCTCACCGCCTGGCCAACGGGTAAGGTGCACGGGAGCATGAAGGCAGTGCTGGACACCATGAATCACGATGGGTTGTTCGGAGTCGCTCACATTCAGGATCCCTTTGACCCGCAGAATTTGGTCTCCGTGGCATCTTAACAGCATCGACAGCCAAACCCCGAAAGCCAGCCAGTCCAGCGGCCTTTCATACTCCAGCGCACAGACGCGCGCACCGGCGTGCCGAGGTTGTGTGGTGGGCGCGAACAGCTGCCACTTCGCAACTTCTTCATCGGGCGCAAGGCTTCTCAAGCCCTCGCCCAAAAGCTGCTCGTCACCTGCAACAACGGAACTGGCGAGGGCCACCGAGGCAGACGGATTGAGTGCCCTAAGGTTGGCAAACACGTGTTCGAGCACCCCGGCACTTACCAGGTCTGCCTTGCTTACCAGCAGGCGATCAGCTGCTGTGACCTGCCCCAACCACTCGGGGTGAAGGCGCTCCTGCAGCGCGGCATGCTGAGCGTCCACCACCGTTACAAGCAAGCCCAGGTGATAGCGACCGCGCAATTGCGGGTCACGCTGCAACGTCGAGAGAATGGGGGCTGGGTCTGCAAGGCCTGTTGTTTCAAGAAGCACACGACGAAAAGCGGGAATTTCACCTCGACTGCGCTTGTCATGCAGGTCGATAAGCGCCTGTTTCAGATCACCTCGCACCGAGCAGCAAACGCACCCGCTCGGCAACAGAACGGTGTCTGGAGCGATCTCCTGTACGAGCAGATCATCAATCCCTACCTCGCCGAATTCGTTGATCAGAAGCGCCGTCTCGCCCATCTCTTCATTGGCCAGAACCCGCTGCAGCAGTGTGGTTTTGCCACTGCCCAGAAACCCGGTCAGGACATTGATCTGAACGCTCATGACAGCGCCTCCAGATGATCGAGAATTCTCGGGTCGAGGGGGTCGAGCTTACGGTTCAAGATGTCCTCGGCCACTTGCCAGAGTTGCTCCAGGCCTGAGGCAATGCCCTGTTTCCCGGTAGGCCCCTGTACCAGATAGGTAGCGCCTTGAACGTCACTGACCTTGAGCCTGAACGGAGCAACAACCTGGTTGATCGAGGCGATTCGGCGCAAGCGCTCGCGCCGCGCCGGAAGGCTTGAATCAAGAGGGTCGCTCCAGTGAGCGTCTTCACCGATCAGGCCACACAGTCCACACATGACTCACCTCACGGCATCACATCGCCCGAATTCGGGTTGAGGGTTTGGCCGACAAACAAATTGCCGCCAGGCTCGCTGGCCAGCAAGACCGCAATGGGCGCCACCTCCTCTGCCCTGCCGAAGCGGCCCAGAGGCAGTTCCTTGGCCTTGGCTGCTTTCCATTCCTGGCTGATGCCATCAACCAGCGGGGTTTCGATGGGCCCTGGTGCAATTGCGTTGACCAGAACGTTATGTTTGCTGACCTCAAGCGCCAGCGACTTGGTGAAGCCGATGACCCCGGCTTTAGCCGCCGCGTAATGGGTAAGCTGGGCGCCGCCCTTGATGCCAAGCTGCGAGGAGACATTGATGATGCGGCCCCATTGCTGTTGCAGCATATGCGGCAAGGCACGCTGACTGGCCACGAATACGCTGGTCAGGTCGACGCGCAGCATGTCGTCCCACATTTCCTGGGTGAGGTCCACGCACGAAGCCTGGGTCAGCATGCCTGCGTTATTCACCAGAATGTCGATGCCGCCAAAGGCATCCACACAGGCATCCACTCCGGCTTGCGCGCCTTCCCTGACACCGACATCAGCGATGCACTCGATGACCAGAACCCCACGGTCCCGGCAGTGGGCAGAAACGTTGGCCAAGCGCTCGGCGTTTCGATCACACAACACCAGCATGGCGCCAGCCTCTGCGTATGCATAGGCGATAGCTGCGCCAATACCGCTTGCGGCACCCGTGATAACTGCACGACGATCGTGTAATGCTTTCATTCTTGTTGTCCTTGTAAGCCGCAAGGCAAGCTTGCGGCTGCTTGAAACGTTATTCAGGCCAGCGGACCGTCAGGCCGCCATCGATGATGATGCTCTGCCCGGTGATGTAGCTCGACTCGCGGCCGCTCAGGTAGCAAACCAGATCAGCCACTTCGCTGGCCCGGCCGACGCGCCCCAGCGGGATACCTTTACCCGCCTTGGCCAAGCCATCCGCGCCCAGCGAGTTCTTGCTGTCGAGCGATTGCGGGGTTTCGATGAGGCCTGGGATAACGGCGTTGCAGCGGATTCCCCTTGCCGCAAGTTCCACCGCAAGCGAGCGGCAAAGGCCCGGCACACCCGCCTTGGCAGCCGCATAATGGCTATGGTCTTGCCAGCCATACACGCCACCGGCAATCGACGAGATCGCGACCATCGCGCCACCTTCGCCCATGTAGCGGCTTGCACTCCTGAAGGTGCGCATAACACCGGTCAGGTCGACGTCGAGCATTTCATTCCACTGCTCATCGGACATCTCCATGAGCGGCGCCTTGCGTAAAAGCCCGGCGTTGGCAATGGCATAGTCAAGTCGGCCGAAGCGTTCGAATGCGGCGCCAGCAATTGCATCGACAGAAGTACTGTCGGTGACATCCATCGGCATCATCAAACACTCGGCACCGGCTTCCTCGACCCTGCGTTGTGTGTACGCAGGATCATGCGGGCCGTCTGCCAGATAGCCCCCCACCACACGAACACCTTTCCTGGCAAAGGCAACTGCAACCGCTGCACCAATGCCGCTGGCGGCCCCGGTGATCAACGCAACAGGTTGAGACATGGTTGACGCTCCTGTTTACTTTACGGAATGGGGTTCTACGTGGCGGGCGGCAAACATCACCACACCCGACAGGAAGCAAGGCAAGGCACCAAACCACAGTGCAGCGCTGTGCCATTCGCCACCGGTCGTCAGCACGCTGGTAATTCCCAGCCCGGCAACGATGGCGCCGATTGGCCCCATGGCATGCACAATCGCGCCGCCCGTGGCGCGAATACTGGTGGGGAAACTTTCGCCCATGAAGAACAACATGGCCGAGTAAGGGCCGGTAAGGAAGAACAAGCCCAGGCTGTACAGCGCGACCACGGTAGTGAGCTGGCTGGGCGCCTGCAGCATGGCGAAGAACGCCACGCCACCGCACATCCAGCCAAGGGCTACGGTGTTACGACGCCCAAGCCGGTCACCGAGCCAGCCGTGGAACAGGTAGCCGATAAAACCAACCAGGTTCGACAACACCAGGATCCACAGAGAGTTCTGGAACGACAGTTGGTGAACACTGACGATGACCGACGTACCCAGAACACTGAACACCTGAATGGCCGACCAGTTGAGCAGGATTGCCAGGCTCAACACTACGGTCGGGCGCAATGCAGCTCCGCGAAACGCCGCAGCAACACCCGCCTTGGCATGTTCGTCGTAATCCACGTGGTATTCGCGCGCCAGGCTGCGCGCAGCAGCGTCATCGCCTGCCTTGCGCAACTGGCTGATACGCTGGTGAACCTGGAACTGCGGGCTTTCCTTGAGCTTGCGAGCCAGCACCGCGACAACCAGAGCAGGTATGGCGGCAAAGATGAAGCAACCCTGCCAGCCAATGTGTGGCAACAGCAGTGCAGTCAGGCCAGCCGCAATCAGCGCGCCCACTGGCCAGCCACTTTGCACCAGGCTATATACGAAGCCCCGGCGCTTGATCAGCTTGGGGTCGGTCGAGGCCGCGTACACCTCTGTCAGGTAGGTCGCATTGACGCCCTCCTCGGCATAGCCAAGGCCGGCGACAGAGCGCACCGCAATCAAGGGTACCTTGCCCATGCCGGCGCACACTGCGGTCAAGGCCGAGCACAACGCCGTGCCGCCAATGGTGAGGATGATGCCGCCACGTCGGCCGATGCGATCAACCAGTGGGCCTACCACGAACGCGATTACCGCGCCGCCGACCGCAACCCAGGTGGCGATCTCCGCCTGCTCGGCCTCACTCCAGGTGAAATGCCCCCCCATGACCGGCAACAATGTACCAAACAAGATGAAGTCGTAAACAGCAAAAACCCAAGCAAAGAAGGCAATCCAAGTCGCATATCTGACATCTCTGGATTCCAGTTGCACCGGCTTCCATGCCCCGGACTCAGTGACGGGCGTCACTGCTGTGGCTTGCGTAGTGGTCATATCGGCATGTCTCTTTTTATGTTGCACTTATGTAACGTGCGGACCGTACTGAGGGCTTAACGCTTGCGCGGGTGACGCCGGATGAAGTCGTCAGCGATTTCATCCATGGTGACGAACTTCACGCCGGCATGGCTTTGCATGTGCTCGATCAAACGCTCCAACATCAGCAACACTTGAGGGCGGCCGGAAACATCGGGGTGGATGGTGATCGGGAAAACCGCGTAGTCATTTTCGCGGTACACCCAGTCGAACTGATCGCGCCACATCTCTTCCAGGTGCCGAGGGTTTACGAAGCCGTGGCTGTTCGGTGATTTCTTGATGAACATCATCGGCGGCAGGTCATCGAGGTACCAGTTGGCCGGGATTTCAACCAGGTCGGTCTCCTCACCACGCACCAATGGTTTCATCCACGTGTCCGGGTGCTGGCTGTAGTCAATCTTTGTCCAGCTGTCCTTGACCCGAACGTAATAAGGATGGAAGTCGTTGTGCATCAAACTGTGGTCGTACTTGATGCCCTTCTTCAACAGCAATTCGTTGGTGACATTGCTGAACTCCCACCATGGCGCCACATAACCGGTGGGTCGCTTGCCAGCCAGCCGGGTGATGATTTCGATCGACTTGTCCAGAACGGCTTCTTCCTGCTCCGGGGTCATTGCAATCGGGTTTTCATGGCTATAACCATGAATGCCAATTTCATGGCCGGCCTGCGCCACCGCTTTCATTTGTTCGGGGAAGGTTTCTACCGAGTGTCCCGGGATGAACCAGGTTGTCCGCAGGTCGTACTTTTCAAAAAGCTTGAGCAGGCGTGGCGCGCCCACTTCACCGGCAAAAAGACCACGGGAAATATCGTCTGGCGAATCCTCCCCGCCATAGGAACCGAGCCAACCCGCTACCGCATCGACATCAACGCCAATGGATACAAGAATTTCTTTCGCCATTCTCTAAACCTCGTTGCTATTCATGTAGTTGTTCAATCAATTGCAGGCATGCACCGCCCGCGCTTCGAGCAGTTATCGTTCAACGCCTCGAACATGAGGCTCGATGGCCAAGGCAGCACGCAGTAACCGCACGTCATCGCCACTGAAGCTGGAAACAAGCAGGCTGGTAGGCATCCCCGCCTCCCCCGTCCCGCTTGGCATCGCAACGCTTGGCATGTCCAGCATGCTGCCCGGCATGGTCAACCGAAGCGTTGCCAGGTTGGTGAGCGCAAACAGCTTCGCGTCCTGTTCCAGGGGCGCGAGCAGTGGCGCTACGTGCGCCACGGTTGGGGTGATGAGGAATGCGCCGTCCAACTCACGTGCAATCTGTTGTTTCAATGCATCAGCGGCTTGATACAGGCGAACCTGCTGGCTCGCCGGGAACGCTCGGGCAGCCTCCAGCCGCTGGCGCACACGAGGATCAAGCTGCTCGGCATCGGGGCTATCCAGAAGCCCCTGGTGCAGGGCAAAGGCCTCTGCGCTGCCAAGCCAACCGATGTGCTCGATGGCATCCAGCGCTTGCGTGAATGCCATCACTTGTTTGTACTCGACCACCGCACCTGCCGATGCCAGGCGAGCAACTGCCGCAAGCAGGTTGGCCTTCACCTCTGGTTGAATGCGCGGATCGTCGAGCAGCTCACTATCGACACACAGTCTCAACCCGGCGACAGGCAGTCCTGGCGCGTCCAATGGCAGGCCACACGGATCGCCAAGCAACAGGTTGTCGACAGCGATGACATCACGAACGCTGTTGGTAATTGGGCCTAGGGCGTCCAGTGAGCGTGCAAGTGGCGTGACACCCACGAACGAATATCGCTTGCCACTGCTTCGATAACCCACCAGGCCATTGAAAGCCGCCGGCACACGTATCGAGCCTGCGGTGTCAGTAGACATCGCGATAGGCACAACACCCTGCGCAACAGCGATAGCGGAGCCCGATGACGATCCCCCGGGAGCGCGCATCTGACCGTTCGAATCAAGGTTCCCAGGGGTGCCGAAATGAGGATTGAGCCCCAGGCCCGAGTAGGCCAGTTCGCTCAGGTTGGTTTTGCCGATGCTTACCAGGCCGCCACGGCTCAGTGCCGTTGCCAGCGCGCAATCGCACATGGCAGGCGGGTTGGACAGGCGTACTTTCGCGCCGGCAGTCGTTACGCAGCCAGCCAGGTCGTAGAGGTCTTTCCAGGCTAGCGGAACGCCATCGAACAGGGACAAGGGTTGCCCTGCTTGCCAACGTTTCTGGGCAGCAGCCGCTTCACGCCGCGCTCGCTCTTCACTCATGCGAATGAACGCAGCAGGTACCCCCTGTGACGCCTGCAGTGCGTCCTCAAGGGCCCTGAGCGGGTCGGACGTTCCATCGGCAAATTTCCGGGCCATGGCGTGGGCATCGGTAAGCATGATCGGCCTCTAAAATGTATATCTTATAAATACATACATTTGTAAAAGCATCGACCGTGCCAAGTCTTCAAACGCAGATTGCGGAAAATCATCGGAGCGCTCTGGCACTAGGGCGACAGGCGCAAGCAACCAATCAGACGCTCGGCTGGCTCGCAAAATGTATGTTTATTAAAATGATCCATTTTGGGATTTTTGGTAACAGCCTGCCCCAAAAACGACCACGCAGCTGTTACCGGCGCGCGATCACATCTCGCCTCACTTATGAGAAACTTACCCGTCACGCTTGATGAGAACAGCCTTGATGTCAGCGACACAGCCAATGGAAGAGCGTACGGCCTCACGCTACGAGACAATCCGCAATACACTGCGCGAAGCGATCCTCGGCGGGCAGGCGATTCCCGGGCTGGTTCTGGTAGAAGGGCCTTTGGCGGAGCTGTTCGGCACAAGCCGTGTACCTGTGCGCCAGGCACTCAACCTTCTTCACGACGAAGGCCTGATCCGCCGCTTTGATGGACGTGGCTTTCTGATCGACCCCGAGGGCACCTGCGAAGCCCCGCTTCGGGTGCCCCTGACGCGCAAGCTGCTTGGCCTCGAACCTCAGGAAGACCTTATCGATTATCGCCCACTGGGTGAGCGCATCTACGACCACCTTGCCGAGACGGTTATCCGCTTCATGGTGTTCGGCCATTACCGCATCGATGAACAGACTGCAGCGCAAGAACTGAACGTCAGCAGAAACGTTGTCCGGGAAGCATTGATGCGGCTGCGTGACAAGGGCCTGGTGGAAAAAGAGCCGTACGCCCAGTGGCTGGCCGGGCCATTGACGGCCCAGGCGGTAAAGCAGGACTACGAGTTGCGCATACTGCTGGAGCCCGACGCCTTGCGACAGGGCATCGAGCATGTGCCTCGCAGCGAACTTGAAAGCATGTTGAAGCGCATCATCACGGCCCAGGAGGCAGGTCGACACGTCCAGCGGGCCGACATTGAGCAGCTTGAACAGGACCTGCATGTAACCTGCATTGCCGGGGTGAGCAATACCCGAATGGCAGCCGTGATTCGCCAGTGCCAGATCCCCATGAACGTCGGGCGAGTACTGCACGAAGCACTGCACACCAGCAATGACGAAGCGATGCTGATTGAACACCGCTTGATCTTTGAAGCCTTGCTTTACGGAACGGTAGAGTCAGCCTGTTCTTGCCTGCGCGACCACATTCTGAAAGCTCGCGAGCGAACCCTTCAACGCCTCAAGGTGCTCTCCGTGCTGCCCGAGCCACAAGTACCCGGTTACCTCCAGCGCATGGCATGACCGGGATGGGTCGGCACAGGCGGCTAAGCACCCTCAGGCAACACGCTGCGGTCAAGCATGAACGCCTGGTCACCCTGCGAGAAATCTCAGCGTTCACACCGTCATCAGGTTGTCGAAATCCCCGACTGTGATGGCTCGATCTGCTGCCTCGATTGGCTCTTTGAGCGTTCGGGTGCATGAAGCCTGTGTCTTTCTCTTCGCCGTCAGGACTGCGGCAGGCGTGCAAACTCGATCAATGCCTGCAGCGGTGGCGGTACGTGACGCCGACTGGGGTAGTAGATGAAGAACTTTTCAGGGAGGGCCTTCCAGCCACTCAGAAGCTCTACCAAATGCCCTTGAGCGATATATTCCCTTGCCATCTCCTCATACACGTAGGCAATTCCAGCACCGTCCTTCGCGGCCTGGATCATCAACGTGTCATCCTCAAGTATCAACGGCCCCGAGACTGCCAGGCGAATCGGCTGCCCCTCAGCCAGGTACTCCCACTTGTATAGTTTCCCGCTGGGAAAGCGCCTGCCAATGCAAGCGTGCTCAAGCAGCATCTGGGGTGTTTCCGGTGTTCCGCGACTCAAGAGATAGCGAGGAGAAGCGACGGTGACGAATGCCTGGGGGGATCCGACCGGGACAGCAATCATGTCCCCAGCGAGGCTTTCGCCGAAACGCACACCCGCATCGAAGCCCTTATCCACGATGTCGCTCAACCCATCGTCAGTCACCAACTCCACGTTGACACGTGGGTAGGCAGCCGTAAATGGCGCAAGTAATGGCGCGATAACGAGGCGAGCAGCAGGTCGCGATACATTCAATCGCAATGTGCCCGTGGGGATTTCCTGCCTGGAGGTCAGCTGATGCAAGGCTTCAGCGACATCGGCCAAAGCGGGGATCAACGTGGCCAGCAGTTGGTGGCCTGCTTCGGTAGGGGTCACGCTACGCGTGGTGCGGTTGAGGAGCCTTACACCCAGCTTGCCCTCCAATGTACGCATTGCATGGCTCAGCGCCGAAGCGGATACCCCTCGCTCGTCCGCTGCTTTTCGAAAACTTTGGTGGCGAGCCACAGCGGCAAACGCGTCCAGATCGGATAAGTCGCAAGGATTTTTCATGAAAAAAATTCAGCAGCTCAAACACAATTACCCATCTTATCGTTGCCAATCACTGGAAGGATACTTTGCTGATTCATCGACGTGAGGTTTCCATGCAAAAGAATCGGTTAGGTACATCCGACTTGCTGATTTCACCAATCGGAATGGGCACTTGGGCCATTGCAGGGCAAGGGTGGGAGTACAGCTGGGGGGCTCAGGATGACGGCGATAGCCTCGCTGCCCTGGAGTTCGCGGTAGAGCGAGGCGTGAACTGGATCGACACAGCAGCAGTATACGGACTTGGCCATGCCGAGACGCTGACTGGGAAATTGCTGCGCCAGATACCCCCATCGCGTCGCCCGCTTGTCTTTACCAAGGGCAGCCTGGTGTGGGATTCGACGACCCGTGAGATCTCCCATTCACTCTCCCCCCAGTCATTGATGACAGAAATCGAGGACAGCCTGCGTCGCTTACAGGTAGAGGTAATCGACCTCTATCAGATTCACTGGCCAGCTTTTCCTGCAGATGGGGATAGCGGGGGCATCGAGGATGCTGTCGCAGCGTTGGCCAAGGCGAAGGCACAGGGCAAAATCAGGGCAATTGGAGTATCGAACTTCGATGTCATACAGCTTGAGCGAGCGCGATCAGTCACTGACATCGCCTCCCTTCAACCGCCCTACTCCGCACTCATGCGCGATGTAGAGACGAAAATCCTGCCTTATTGTGCAGCGTCGCAGGTAGGTGTCATTGCTTACTCAACGTTGCAATCTGGCCTATTGACGGGAAGCATGAGCCGCGAGCGAATTGCACAACTGCCCGATGACGACTGGCGAAAAACGCGCAGCGCGGACTTCCAGGAACCTCGCCTGAGCAAGAACCTCGCTTTGGTAGACGTCATGGCAGATATCGGTGCCAGGCACGGGGTCGGTGCGGCGGCTGTAGCGATCGCCTGGGTTCTGCGTAACCCCGCGGTATCCGGAGCTATCGTAGGCGCACGCCGCCCCAGCCAAGTGGATGGTTTGTTAGACGCCACCAGGGTTTATCTCAGCGAGGCTGAAATACAAGAAATAGCCCCCTATCTACCTCAAGGCATGGGTACCAACGTACCCACCAGTGTGGCTTGATCGAATGTCGGCAGCCCTCTAACGCCGGGATGAGAATGTTGTTGCCGCTATGAAGCCTGTATTTCAGTTGAGTTGATGTTGCCTGCCAACACACAACTCAAGAAACCGCGCGGCCGCCCGTGACGGGGTAGCCGCATGCGGCACCAGAATGGAAAACCGACGCACCAGCGCCTGCGGCGTAACCTGCAGCCGGTGCAGCGCCCCATCTTCATGGCGAATGGACATCGCCGACACAAAGCCAACCCCCATCCCGGCCCGCACCGCCTCCTTCACCCCTTCCACCCCGGCAATCTCCAGCGCCACGCGCATCGCCACCCCCTCACGGGCAAACGCCCGCTCGACGATTTGCCGCACACCCGAGCCGCTTTCGCGCAGCACCAATGGGCAGGCGCCCAGTGACGCCAGGGTCTGCTGATCACTGTCAGCCAAGGGGTGGCCACGCGGCACGATGGCCACGATCTCGTCCTCACGCCACGCCGTCACTTCCGTGCCCAGCGGCAGCTCCTGTCCTGGCGGGCCTTCGATCAGGGCAATATCGACACTGTCCAGGGCGGCAACAATTTCCGCCGTGTTGCCATGTGAAGTGGTGACCAGCACGTCTGGATAGCGCCCGTGGAAATCGGCAATCAGGTAAGGCAGCAGGTAGCTGGCCGGCGTGGTGCTGGCACCGATGCGCAAGGTCCCGCGCTCCAGCCCGCGCATGGCTTCGCGCAGCGCCTGTGCCTGACGAAAGGTTTCACGCAGGCGCTCGGCATGGGCCAGCAGTTGCTCGCCAGCCGCCGTCAGCCGCACACCACGGCCGGCACGTTGATAGAGCGGCTCGCCAAACGCCTCCTGCAACAGCTTGAGCTGGCCGGACACAGCCGGCTGCGACAAATGCAGGGCCTGGGCCGCATGGCTGATGTTGCCATGCTCGGCAACGGTGGCGAACGTTATCAGCTGTTCTGGGGTCATGAATGAAAAATATCAGCTATTCGGATATTTGCCATCCTAAATTACGATTTTTTATAAGCTTATAACCAGATTAACGTAGGCCTTGTCGAAACACCTTTCCGGAGGACTCACATGGCCACGGTTCCGTCCAACCCTGCTTTTGCACCTACCCTCTCTACCCGAGGGCGGCTCAATGGCATCCTGTTCGTCGCGTTGTTCGCGCTCGCGGTCACTCAGCTGGCCGCCATGCCCGCCATCGCCAATCTGGGCATCAGCCCGCTGATCGTCGGTATTGTCGCCGGTGCGCTGTATGGCAACGCACTGCGTGACGGCGTACCGGCTAGCTGGGCGGCGGGTATCAACTTTTCTGCGCGCGGCCTGTTGCGCATCGCCGTGGCCTTCTTTGGCCTGCGCGTCAGCCTGCAGGAGATCGCCGAAGTCGGCTGGTCGGGGCTGATCGTGTCGCTGCTGGTGGTAGCGAGCACGCTGCTGATCGGCCTGTGGTGCGGCATGAAACTGTTCAAGCTGGACCGCGATACCGCCTTGCTGACGGCCGCCGGTAGCGCCATCTGCGGCGCCGCTGCAGTGCTGGCCTTCGAATCGGCACTGCGCAGTGCCCCGCACAAGAGCGCCATGGCAGTCGGTAGCGTGGTGCTGTTCGGCACCTTGTCGATGTTCCTGTACCCGCTGGCCATCAACGCCGGCTGGCTGCACCTCGACACGATGGGTGCAGGGTTGTTTCTGGGTGGCACTATTCATGAAGTGGCCCAGGTAGTTGGCGCCGCCAGTAACGTAAGCCCTGAAGCCACCCATATCGCAACCATCGTCAAGATGACCCGGGTAATGTTGCTGGTGCCGGTACTGCTGGTGGTAGGCCTATGGATCAGCCGTTCGCGCAAAACCGGCCAGGCGCAGGGCAATGGGCGTATCGCCATGCCTTGGTTCGCCTTCGGCTTCCTGGCCCTGGTGTTGGTGAACTCGTTGCAGGTGCTGCCTGGTAGCGTGACCCAGGCGGTGAACAGCCTGGACACCTTTGCCCTGACCATGGCCATGACCGCGCTGGGGATGGAAACCCGCTTCAGCCAGATCCGCCAGGCTGGGCCAAAGGCGCTGGCTACCGGGGCAATTCTCAACCTGTGGCTGGTCGGGGGTGGTTTGGCGATTACACTCGGCGTGCAGAAGCTGTTGGGCTGACTTGAGACCGGGTTGGCTTCTTCGCGGGTAAACACGCGAAGAAGCCAACCCGGTCTCAAGCTTTTTCACCAGCCCTCTCGTTGCCGCCCACATTTCTCGGTATGGTGTTGTCAAAGAAGGATGTTTTACCCGCACAGGAAAGACTTAGATGCCTCAACGCAATGTCATCAATGCATCCGTCAGCCCCAAAGGCAGCCTGGAAACGCTGTCACAACGTGAAGTGCAGCAACTGAGTGAAGTCGGTACCGGTAGCCTTTACACCCTGTTCCGCCAGTGCGCCCTGGCCATCCTCAACACCGGCGCCCATGTCGACAATGCCAAGACCATCCTTGAGGCCTACAAGGACTTCGAGGTAAAAATCCACCAACAGGACCGCGGTGTCCGCCTGGAGCTCCTGAATGCCCCGGCCGACGCCTTCGTCGATGGCGAAATGATCGCCAGCACCCGTGAAATGCTGTTCAGCGCCCTGCGCGATATCGTCTACACCGAAAGCGAACTGGCCAGCCAGCGCATCGACCTGGAAAGCTCCCAGGGCATCACCGACTACGTTTTCCACCTGCTGCGCAACGCGCGCACCCTGCGCCCGGGCGTGGAGCCGAAAATGGTGGTGTGCTGGGGCGGCCACTCGATCAGCACCGAGGAATACCAGTACACCAAGAAGGTCGGCCACGAGCTTGGCCTGCGTAAACTGGACGTGTGCACCGGCTGCGGCCCTGGCGTGATGAAGGGGCCGATGAAGGGCGCCACCATCGCCCACGCCAAGCAGCGCATGCACGGCAGCCGTTACCTGGGCCTGACCGAACCGGGCATCATCGCCGCCGAAGCGCCCAACCCTATCGTCAATGAACTGGTGATCCTGCCGGACATCGAGAAGCGCCTGGAAGCCTTCGTACGTGTCGGCCACGGCATCATCATCTTCCCAGGCGGTGCCGGCACGGCTGAGGAGTTCCTGTACCTGCTGGGCATCCTCATGCACCCGGACAACCACGACCTGCCGTTCCCGGTGGTACTCACCGGCCCGCGCAGTGCCGAGCCTTACCTGCAGCAGTTGCATGCCTTCGTCGGCGCCACTCTGGGCGAGGCAGCGCACTGCTTGTACGAAATCATTATCGACGACCCGGCGGAAGTTGCCCGGCACATGGTCGAAGGGCTCAAAGAGGTCAAGCAGTTCCGCCGCGAGCGCAACGACGCCTTCCACTTCAACTGGCTGCTGAAGATCGAGGAGAGCTTCCAGCGCCCGTTCGACCCGACCCACCAGGCCATGGCCGAGCTGGACCTGCGCCGCGAGCTGCCGCCCCATGAACTGGCAGCCAACCTACGCCGGGCGTTTTCCGGCATTGTCGCTGGCAACGTCAAGGACAAGGGCATCCGCCTGATCGAGGAACACGGGCCGTATCAGATCCACGGCGATAGCGCCGTACTGGACCCACTGGGCCGGCTGTTGCAGGCCTTCGTCGACCAGCACCGGATGAAGCTGCCTGGCGGCGCAGCGTATGTGCCGTGCTACCAGGTGGCGACCTGACCGACCCTTTCTGAAATGTAAGTTTGCCGTCATGCCCCTGTGGGTTGGCCATCGATAGCCTGAGTGCGAGATGACTGACCTACAGAGGTTCGACGATGAAAAGCTTCTTGTCTGGCGGCGTATTGCTGCTGTTGCTGGCTGGCCAAGCGCAGGCCTTTTCCGATAACCGTACCGAGCAACTGCTGGCTGAACACCAACAGGCGGTTTCGGTTTATGCGGCCAAGGCCGGCAAGCCGATGCCCACTGTCGAGGACTATCGCTATGGTATGAAACTGGACATTGCCAGTTTCGTGCGGCAGTCCGGCGACCCCAGAAATTGCGCCATTACGCCAAAGCTGATGACCTTTGAAGACAGCCAGGGGCGCTTGCAGACCATTCGCTACAGCGCGCAGTCACAGTGCATCAACAACAAATAGCTGTTGCTGCTCCTGCTTCCACGCGCAGTCTACTGACTGAGGTCGGCCATAGGCCGTTCGACAAACCGGATACTGTCCCGCCCACTGCGTTTGGACTGGTACAACGCCACATCCCCCTGTTCGATCAATGCCGCCAGGCTGGCCGGTGGCTGGTCGAACAGGTTGGCACCGATGCTCAAGGTGACCGCCTGCGGTGTAGGCACGGTCTTGCTGGCGTACTGCTGGAACTGTTCACGCAACAGCCCACCCAACTCCATGACCCGCTCACTGCTCGCCCCGCACAGCAAGATGACGAATTCATCACCGCCCAAACGCGCTGCCAGCGAGCGCTCGGGCAGTACCGTGCGAATGAGTTCGCTCAGGGCAATCAGCAAGCGATCACCCGCGATATGCCCGTGAAGGTCGTTGACCAGCTTGAAGTTGTCGATGTCGATCAGCAGCAAGGCCCCGGGTTGAGCCGGGCTCACTTCCTTGAAGAAATGCCCGGCCCGCACTTCCAGCGCGCGGCGGTTGTAGAGCGCAGTCAACGGGTCGCGCGCGGCCAGCCGGGCAATCCGCTCCTCGCGTCGATAACGCACGGTGCCGGTCATCGACAAGGCAATCAGCATGATCGCCATCGCCCCCTCGACCAGGGAAATCTGAATGATCAGCCCGCCAAAGGTGGCCAGGTCAATCAAGGTGCCCGGCGTGATCGCAATGACCGCCTTGGCCACGTAGAACAGCCCGTGGAGCAGCAACACATAACGCAGCTGCACCGCCCCCACGCTCAGCGACTTGCCGTGCGGCCGCAACAGGAAGCTGGCCTTCAGCGTCAGCGCAGCCACCAACAGCGAGTTGACCATCAACATCACCTTCGACCACTGCGGCCCCACGGGCAGCAAAAGCAAGGCGAACCACACGACCACGACCAATAACCAGGCCCGCGACAAACGGTCCTGGGTAAAACGCAACACGCCCATCAGGAAAAACCAGTGCGCAACCACCAACAAGCCATTGGCGAACCAGATGCCGATGAACAGCAAGCCGATCCCGCGTAGCAAGGCCAGAACACAGCCGACAGTAATGGTGGCAAAACCTGCACTCCAGAACAGCAAAGAGGTTTCGCGGACGCTGCGCCACTCAATCGCCAGGTACAACGCAGCAGCTGCTGCCAGGGCGACCGAGATGGTCAGCATCGTGGGTGGATCTAGCGCCATATACGCATTGGCCTATCTGGTTAACGAAGAAAAGGCCCGATTGTATGCGCTCGTGATGACTTTTCAGAGGGGCCTTGCACGGTTGCCTGCAAATGATAGCCCAGCCCCTGTCGATGGCCGCGCCCAAGTAATATCATATTGGCATCAAGCCACCGTGCGCACCACTCAAATCGCAGCACGCTCGCCCGCTTCAAGCCCGGAGAGAAAACTTACCAGTTGCCGCCCGTGGGAACTCAGGCGCTCCCAGTCACGGAAACACAAGCGAAGCTCAAGGGTGGCCCAGCTTTCGGCCAAGGCTACCCGGCGCACAGGCAGCTCTTGCTCGGCGCGCACGGCGGCGGTTTCAGGCAGCATGGCGACGCCTGCACGCTGCGCGACCAACTGGGCAATCGCTTCGAAACTCGGCGCACGCACCCGCACCTTGAGGGGCATGGCCAGCTTCATCGCCATTTCCTCGACAAAACGCTGCATCGGCCGCTCACCCGGCAGGCAGATGAACGCAAAGCCCAAGGCATCGACCAGGCGTAACTGCTCGCGCCCGGCCAGTGGGTGGCTGGTGGGCACCAGCATCACCAGCCGCTCGGTGCGAAACGGCAACGACACCACCCCCTCACTGTTCAGGATGCCGTCATACACACCGATCTCGCACTCGTTGGCAATCACCACCCGCAGCACGTCCACGCTCTTGTGCTCCACCAGTTGCAGGTCGACTTCCGGGTAGTCCGCCAGAAACGGCCCCAACACTGCGGGCAACAACGTGCTGTTGGTAACGGTGGACGCCGCCAGGCGCAACGTGATTCGGCGCTCACCCGAAAGTTCTTTCAAGGTGCCTTGCAATTTCTGCGCTTCGGCAAGCACACCGCGTGCCCCCTCAAGCACCAACCGCCCGGAAGGCGTCAGTTGCATGCCACCGGCATTGCGGACGAACAGCGCCAGCCCGCAGCGCTCTTCCAGCAGCCGTAAACGATTGCTGGCGGCCGACACAGCCACCGGGAAAGTCGCAGCCGCCTTGCTCAGGCTGCCCGTGGCAGCGATGGCAAGCAGCAGACGCAGATCCGTCAGGTCGAACGGCATAGCCTTCTCCAGAAACGAACACCCTGTTCGAAAAAAAGCGATTCTAGCGCGTGCGCCTTCTGTTCAGAATAACCCTGTCATTTTCTGCCGCGAGCCCCCCATGAACGCATTACGCAGCCTGATCCAGCGCCAGTTGCAAAGTGGTGCCCTCTACGCCGTGCTGGCGGCACTGGGTTTCAGCTTCAAGGCCATCTTCGTCAAACTCGCCTATGCGGCGGGCCACGTGGACGCCATCAGCTTGCTGGCAATGCGCATGGGGCTGTCACTGCCGCTGTTTGCCTGGCTGGTATGGGCCAGCCGCACTCAGGGCAGCTCGCCACTCAACCTGGGTGACGGGTTACGGGTCGCCTTGCTTGGGCTGCTCGGCTACTACCTGGCCAGCCTTTTCGATTTCTATGGTTTGCAGTACATCAGTGCCGGGCTGGAACGGCTGATACTGTTCACTTACCCGACCCTGGTGCTGGTGTTCCAGGCCATCGCCCTGCGTGAGCGACCAAGCCTGCGCACCTTGTCTGCCATGGGCCTCTGCTACCTGGGGCTTGGCATCGCCTTTGTCCACGACGTCAGCGTCGCCGGGGCTGGCAGCCAGGTGGTGCTCGGCTCGCTGTGGGTGTTCGCCAGTGCGGTAACTTACGCGCTCTATTACTCGGGCACCGGGATGATGCTCAAGCGTATGGGCTCGATGCGCCTGGCCGGGCTGTGCGGCACTGCGTCTTCACTCATGGTGCTGACGCATTACCTGCTGGTGGCACCGGTGGGGCAGTTGTGGCAGCTGCCGGGCGCGGTGTGGGCCAATGCCGGATTGATGGCCGTGTTTTCCACGGTGTTGCCAATCTACTGGGTGGCGCTGGCGATCCAGCGGCTGGGGCCTACCCATACGGCAGCGGTGGGCAACCTCGGGCCTGTGCTGACAGTACTGGCGTCGTGGGCGATTCTGAGTGAAGACATTTCGCTGTATCAGGTCGTCGGGCTGGCGGTGGTGCTGTTCGCGGTGTCGCAGCTCAACCCTCGGAGCAAGAAGCAGGCCGAGGCAGCCTCGGCCGAGAAGGCCAAAGCTGCGGCCTGACGCCCCGGCAAACCTCAGAGCACACGCTTGATCAACGGCTCCAGCCGGCTAAAGCGCAGCCGGCGCAGAAACTTGCGTACTTCCTTGGGATGTTCGGCCTTCACCCCCAGCGCCGCTGCAGAGCCGATTTTTGGCGCGTACCGGCGCAGTTCGTTCAACTCCGCTGCCCGTGGCGCCAGCCACTGCCCCTGTGGGTCATCGATGAGCAGGCCGTTCTCAAGGTCCAGGTTGAACCCGCGCGGGTTCAGGTTGTTGCCGGTCAGCAGCGAATAGCGCTGGTCGACCCACACGCCCTTGGCGTGGAAGGTATGCCCGGGATCGTTCCAGATCCGCACTTCCAGCTGGCCACGGGTAATGGCCGCGTGGCGGCGCCGGGCGAAGGCTCGCAGGTTGTCTTCATACAGATAAGGCAAAGCGCCACTGGCACTGAACGGCTCACCGGGGGCGATGTAGAAGTCGTTGGCCGTGCGGTCACCCACGATCAGCTCAACATGCACGCCCCGCTCCAGCGCATGATCGAGCTCGCGCATCACCACCCGTGGCGGGTTGAAATACGGCGTGCTGATGATGATGTGCGTGCGCGCCGCCGCCAGCAGGGCACACAGCGCCCGGTTCAACGGGTTGCCACGGCCCACGCCCAACAGTGGCACCACCCGCAACCCCTCCCCAGGCACGGCGGCCGGCGCCTCGTACGCCATGCGCCGCAACCGCGCACGCAAGCGCCGGATGTCGCCGCGCAGGCTACGGGTGGCGGGTGGTGCGGGCAAGTCGAGGCGCGGTGTGGCGGTGTGGTGCAGCAGGCGCCCGACGAGGCCGACCATGGCGTCGGCCAGCGCCGGCGACTGGAACAGGTGATAGCGGTCCAGGCGATAACGGTCGAAGCGGTGCAGGTACACGTTGTTCAGGCTGGCGCCGGTGTAGATCACACAGTCGTCGATAATGCTGCCCTTCAGGTGCAACACACCAAACAACTCGCGGGTCTGCACCGGCACCCCGTGAATGACGATATCCAGCCCGCGCAACTGGCGCTGAGCCTGGTACCAGGCGGCGTTACCCGGCTGGCGACCGGCCCCGAGCAGGCCACGGCGGGCACGGAACCAGTCGACCACGATGGTAATTTCCAGGCCCGGCCGCTCGGCCTTGGCCTGGTACAAGGCATCCAGCACTTCCTGGCCGGCCTCGTCTTCCTGCAAGTACAACGCCACGATGACGATGCGCCGGGTTGCAGCACGGATGCGCTCGAACAGGCAGGCGCGGTAGGCCTTGGCATCGGGCAGCACCTGGATCGACTCGGGCGACATGGCGTAGCCTGGCAATGCCGCCAGCATGGATTCGGGGTTCACGAACGATCACCTTCTCTGTGCAATCACTGTCGGCCCTGCCAGCCGGCGGGGCCATTCCTGGTCGCTGCGCCGGGGGTGTAAGATCGACCCGGCAACGACCTATAACAACAAGAACCACGCGAGGCTGTATTTTCTCACTGCCCCTGACGAACTATGCCTCAGCTTGCACAGGAACAGCGCAATGGTCCACCCCGCTTCTGCAACCCCATCGCCGTCTATTGTAAAGAGTTGTTCCGCGAAGACCTTCGGCTTTCTGATTTTGCCCAATTTCACCACCATCGGCCTGGCCTCGGCGGTAGAAACCTTGCGCATGGCCAACCTGGCCGCGCGCAAGCCACTGTTTCGCAGTGTGCTCATCGCAGCAGACGATGCGCCAGTGACGGCCAGCAACGGCATGCGCGTCTTGCCCGACTACAGCATCGCCAACGCGCCCGCACTGGATGCCCTGCTGGTGGTGGGTGCCAACCCCATCGACCGTAGTCGTGGTAACCGCCCGTTGATCGACTGGTTGCGCCAGCTGGCCCGCCAACACATGCCTTTGGGCGGTATCTGTACCGGCAGCTACCTGCTGGCCAAGGCCGAGCTGCTAAAGGGCTACCGCTGCACCATCCACTGGGAAGACTTGCCGACATTGCAGGCACACTTCCCCGGCATCGTGATCTCCAGCCAGCTGTTCGAACTGGACCGCGACCGCTACACCTGCTCGGGCGGTGTGGCAGCCATGGACATGATGCTGCAACTGGTGGCCCGCGAGGCTGGCGGCCAGGACATCGCGGCCAAGGCTGCCGAGCTGTTGCTGTGCGACCGCATGCGTGGCGAGCGCGAGCGCCAGCGGGTGCCGCTGCGCACCCTGTTGGGCAGCGCCCAACCCAAGCTGAGCCAGGTGGTGGCGATCATGGAAGCCAACCTGGAAGAACCGCTGGGGCTGGAAGAGCTGGCCAGCCTCAATGAAGTGACCGTGCGCCAGTTGGAGCGGCTGTTTCACAAGTACCTGCAGCGTACGCCCAGCCAGTATTACCTGGAGTTACGGCTGTCGAGGGCGCGGGAGTTGCTGCTGCGCAGCGATGTACAGGTGCGTGAAGTGGCACTGGCTTGCGGGTTCAGTTCGCCGGCGCATTTTTCCAAGAGCTATAGCCGATTCTTCGGGTTGTCGCCGCTGGGGGAGCGGCGGCAGGCCTCTTTGCATTGATTCAAAGCTGTGTTTTTCGCACCGGCCCTATCGCCGGCAAGCCAGCTCCCACAAGGTCTCCACCGGTTTCAGGACCTGTGTTGTACCTGTGGGAGCTGGCTTGCCGGCGATAGGGCCAGTACAGGCTGATCAATCCTCCAGAGCCGAGTGGGCCGTCTCCCGACACATCAGCATAGCCACCAGCGCCACCAGTGCCGCCGCCAGCAAATACCCCGCCGGTGCCAGCTTGCTGCCCGTCACCTGTATCAGCCAGGTGGCAATGAACGGCGCAGTCCCGCCAAACAGCGCGTTGGCCAGATTGAAGCTCAGGGCAAAGCCACTGAAACGTACTCGGGTCGGGAAAATCTCCGCCAGCAGGCAAGGCAAGGTGCCGTCGTTCATTGCCAGTATCGCCCCGAAGCAAATCTGGATCGCCAGGATCACCACCAGCGGCTGCCCATCGAGCAGGCGGAACAACGGCACGGTCAGCCCCAGGAACAACAGCGACGCCACCACCAGCATGGTCTTGCGGCCAAACTGGTCGGACAAACGCCCCATCAGGAAGATCAAGCCGATATAGGTGGCCAGCGACACCGTCGAGGCAATGAACGAATCCCGCTCGCTCATGCCCATTTCAGTGGACAGGTAGGTCGGCATGTAGCTAAGCAGCAAGTAGAACGCCACGGCGTTCAGGCAGGTAACGCCAATGCCGATGCCCAGGCTGCGACGGTGCTGGCTCATCAGCTCGCGTATTGGCGCCCGCGCCATGCAGGCTTTGTTTTCCAGGCGCTGCTCCATCTCCAGAAACTTGGGGGTGTCCTGCAGGCTCATGCGGATATACCGCCCCACCAGGCCAAACGGCGCCGCCAGCAGGAACGGCAGCCGCCAGCCCCATTCATGCAGGGCTTCGCTGCTGAGCAGCTCGTGCAGTACCGCCACGAATGCCGCACCAAACAGCAACCCCGCTGCCGTGCTGGCCGGCACGATGCTGGTGTACAAGCCACGCCGGCCAGGCGGGGCGTATTCAGCCAGAAACGCGGCGGCACCGGCGTATTCGCCCGAAGCCGAAAAGCCCTGCACCAGGCGGATCAGCAACAGCAGGCAGGGTGCCCACAGGCCGATTTGCGCATAACCGGGCAACAGGCCAATGCAAAAGGTGGATACCGACATGATCAGGATCGACCACGACAGTGCGTTGCGCCGGCCATGACGGTCGCCGAAATGGCCCCAGACAATGCCGCCCAGTGGCCGCACCAGGAACGACAGGGCAAACACTGCAAAGGTGGCCAGCAAGCCGGTGGTCTTGTCGGTTTGCGGGAAGAAGGTGGCGGCGATGATGGTGGCCAGGTAGCCGTAGGCGGCGTAGTCGAACCACTCGACGAAGTTGCCCATGAAGCTGGCCCGGGCGGCCTTGCGCAGGGCCTGGCGTTCGGCACTGAGCGCGGGGCCGTCGACGGTGGATGGGTCAAGTGTGGTGCTGGACATGACGGGTACCCTCTGGTTCTTTTAATTGGAGGCAGGGTCTGGTGGTCATACAGTGATTTTTTTGTTGTCTGGGCTGGCCTCGTCGCGGCTGAAGCCACGACGAGGCACCACCGGTGCTTACTTGCGAATGATGTTGTGCTCCGGCCCATACGGGAACTTGGTGATGTTCTCGGCGCCGCTGTCGTTGACGATCAGGATGTCATGCTCGCGATACCCACCTGCCCCCGGTCGCCCTTCAGGCAGCATGATCATCGGTTCGATCGACACCACCATGCCCGGCTCCAGCACCGTGTCGATGTCTTCGCGCAGCTCCAGCCCGGCTTCGCGGCCGTAATAGTGGCTCAAGGTGCCGAACGAGTGGCCATAACCGAAGGTGCGGTATTGCAGCAGGTCGTGGCGCAGGAAAATCTCGTTCAGTTCACGGGCGATATCGCTGCAGCGCATGCCCGGACGTACCAGCTTCAAGCCGGCCTCGTGTACCTCGACGTTGGCCTGCCACAGGCGCAGGTGCTCGTCCGGGCAGTGGTCGAGGAACAGTGTGCGCTCCAGCGCGGTGTAGTAGCCAGCGATCATCGGGAAGCAGTTGAGGCTGAGGATTTCACCCTTGCCCACGCGGCGGCTGGTTACCGGGTTGTGCGCACCGTCGGTGTTGAGCCCGGACTGGAACCAGGTCCAGGTGTCCATCAGCTCGGCATCGGGGAAGCGCCTGGCAATTTCCCGTACCATCGCCTGGGTGGCATGCAATGCCACTTCATATTCAGGCACTTGATCGCGCAGCGCCTCTACCACCGCCGCACCGCCGATATCGGCCACCTGCGCGCCATGGCGAATCAGCGCCTGCTCCTCGGCCGATTTGATCATGCGCATGCGCATGCAGGGTGCACCGATGTCTACCAACTCGGCCTTGGGGTAGCAAGCGGCGAGCTTGCCGTGGTTCTGCAGGTTGAGGTGGTCATGTTCCACGCCGATGCGCGAGGCCAGCGGCAGGGCCTGCTGGATGGCGACGAAGAAGTTGTCGCGCTGCCAGTCGGTGTAGACGATGTTGTCAGTGCCCACCGTGCGCCGCCAGGGTTGCCCGCCGTCGATATTGGCACTGATCGAGACCACCTTGTCCTGGGTGATCACCAGTGCATAGGGGCGGCCGAACGAGCAGTAGAGAAAATCGCTGTAGTAGTTGACGTTGTGGTACGACGTGAAGATCGCCGCTTCGATGTCCTGCTCGTCCATGTAGGCCCGCAGCCGGGCATGGCGGGCCGCATATTCCTGGGCCGAGAAGGTTGGCTGCACCTTGTCGCCATTGCGGATTTTCAGGGTCTTGGGCATTTGCATGGTCGGGGTTCCTTGTCGTTGTGAGCACGCTGTTCAGGCTTGCCGCCTGAGAAGCATTGCAACAGAACCGACGAGGACGCTTTTGTATCTATCCGACCTGGAATTGGCGGGATGGCCACTGCAAAGGGGGCGCGATGCGCCCCCGGAAACACTGCTACTTCAGGTCAAAGCGGTCCAGCTCCATGACCTTCTGCCACGCGGCCACAAAGTCCCGGACGAACTTGTCCCCCCCATCACTGCTGCCATACACCTCACTCAACGCCCGTAACTGGGCATGCGAACCAAACACCAGGTCAACCCGGCTACCGGTCCACTTCACCTGCCCCGTCTTGCGATCGCGGCCTTCGAAGCTTTCGTTGTCTGCCGAAGTCGCCTTCCATTCCACGCCCATGTCCAGCAGGTTGCGGAAGAAGTCATTGCTCAAGGTGCCGGGCTTGTCGGTGAACACGCCCTGCTTGCTGCCGCCATGGTTGGCGCCCAGCACGCGCAGGCCACCGATCAGCACGGTCAGCTCCGGTGCGGTCAGGGTCAGCAACTGGGCCTTGTCCAGCAACAGCTTCTCGGCCTTGACGCTGTAGCGAGCCTTGGTGAAGTTGCGGAAACCATCGGCCAACGGTTCCAGCACGGCAAACGATTCGACATCGGTCTGCGCCTGGGACGCATCGACACGGCCCGGGCGGAACCCAACGCTGCCACTGTAGCCGGCATCCTTGGCGGCCTTTTCAACGGCGGCGGTACCTGCCAGCACGATCAGGTCGGCCATCGAGACCTTTTTACCGCCATTGTTGAAGTCGGCCTGAATCTTCTCCAGCGCCGCCAGCACCTTGTCTACACCCTGGTTTGCAGCCCAGCCCTTCTGCGGCGCCAGGCGCAAGCGGGCGCCATTGGCACCACCGCGCTTGTCGGAGCCACGGAAGGTCGAGGCCGATGCCCAGGCGGTGGAAACCAGCTCGCCCACGCTCAAGCCCGACGCTAAAACCTTGGCCTTGAGGGCCGCGATGTCTTGCTCACTGACAGTGGATGCCTCAGCTTTGGGCAACGGGTCCTGCCACAGCAGCTCTTCATTGGGCATTTCCGGGCCCAGGTAACGCGCCAGCGGGCCCATGTCGCGGTGGATCAGCTTGTACCAGGCGCGGGCGAAAGCATCCGCCAACTGCTCGGGGTTGTCCTTGAAGCGGCGGGCGATCGGTTCGTAGATCGGGTCGAAGCGCAGCGCCAGGTCGGAGGTCAGCATGGACGGTGAATGCTTTTTCCCCGGGTCGTGCGCATCCGGTACGGTGCCTGCGCCCTTGCCTTCTTTTGGCCGCCACTGATGAGCGCCCGCGGGGCTTTTGGTCAGCTCCCATTCGAAGTTGAACAGGTTGTTGAGGTACTCGTTGCTCCACTTCGTCGGGGTCGACGTCCAGATCACCTCCAGCCCACTGGTGATGGCATCACCGCCCTTGCCGCTGCCGAACGTGTTCGCCCAGCCCAGGCCCTGCAGTTCAAGGCCTGCGGCTTCCGGCTCGGGGCCGACGTTGTCGGCGGGGCCGGCACCGTGGGTCTTGCCGAAGGCGTGGCCACCTGCAATCAGCGCCACGGTTTCTTCGTCGTTCATGGCCATGCGGCCGAAGGTCTCGCGGATGTCCTTGCCCGAAGCCACCGGGTCGGGGTTACCTTCCGGCCCTTCCGGGTTCACGTAGATCAGGCCCATCTGCACGGCGGCCAGCGGGTTTTCCAGGTTGCGCTCGGCCGACAGGTCGCGGTTCTGCTCTTCGCCATGTTTGGCCGGCTCGGCCACCAGGTCGCCCTGGCCTGGCGGCTGGGCCTTGACCTGGTCCTTGCCGTAGCGGGTATCGCCCCCCAACCAGACCTTTTCCGAACCCCAGTACACGTCTTCATCGGGCTCCCACACATCGGCGCGCCCGCCCGAGAAGCCGAACGTCTTGAAGCCCATGGATTCGAGAGCGACGTTGCCGGTAAGCACGATCAGGTCGGCCCAGGAAATCTTGTTGCCATACTTTTGCTTGATCGGCCACAGCAGGCGCCGGGCCTTGTCCAGGCTGACGTTGTCCGGCCAGCTGTTGAGCGGGGCGAAACGCTGCTGACCAGAGCCCGCACCACCCCGGCCATCGCCAATGCGGTAGGTACCGGCGCTGTGCCAGGCCATGCGGATGAACAGCGGGCCGTAGTGGCCGAAGTCGGCGGGCCACCAGTCCTGCGAGTCGGTCATCAAGGCGGTCAGGTCTTTTTTCAGGGCCTGGAAGTCCAGGCTCTTGAACGCCTTGGCGTAATCGAAGTCCGGGTCAGGGCTGGACTTGGACGAATGTTGGTGAAGAATTCTCAGGTTGAGCTGGTCAGGCCACCAGTCACGGTTGGTGGTGCCGCCACCTGCGGTTTGATGGAACGGGCATTTCGATTCGTTCGACATCTGCGGGTACCTTTGGGTCGGTTATCCAGATTTCCGGTCTATGCCAGGTGTTCTTTCAGCCGAGCGTGTGGGCTCGTGCTACCCCTCATCAGGTCTACACGGGGCTTGCGAAGCTGTCACGGCGGGCCGGTGCGGTCTTGCACGCAGGTGCTGACACACCGCCCCCTCGCGGAATTCGCGGGGCCAGGGGAAAGACTAGCCGAGCTTGGGCAGACTTCTAATAGAGTGGCTGTTAGGGGGTGATAGGCTGGCTCTGTCAGGCGTTGGCCGGCACATCCATACAAGGCAAGCAGGCCGCCCCCATGCTTCAATACACCGCCAAGCCCTCTACCCCCGGAACCCGAGCCCAATGAACCGCAACGACCTGCGCCGCGTCGACATGAACCTGCTGGTGCTGTTCGAAGCCCTGATGATCGAACGCAACCTGACCCGCGTGGGTGAAAAGCTGTTCATCACCCAGTCCACCGTCAGCGCCGCCCTCGCCCGCCTGCGCGAGCTGTTCGACGACCCGCTGCTGATCCGCAGCGGCCGGGCCATGGAGCCCACGCCAAGGGCCATGCAGATCTTCAGGGAGCTGGGCCCGGCCATGGACGTGATTTCCGCCGCCATCAGCCGCGCCCGCGAGTTCGACCCGGCCAGCAGTTGCAACGTGTTCCGCCTGGGCCTGTCGGACGATGCCGAATTCGGCCTGTTCCCGGCCCTGCTGCAGGCCTTGCGCGAAGAGGCCCCGGACATCAGCGTGGTGGTACGGCGTGCCAACTTCCTGCTGATGCCCGGCTTGCTGGCCAGCGGTGAAATTTCGGTCGGTGTGAGCTACACCACCGACCTGCCGGCCACCGCCAAGCGCCGCAAGCTGCGTAACATCGGCGTACGGGTGCTGCGCGCCGACGACCGCCCCGGCCCGCTGACCCTCGACGAATACTGCGCCCGCCCGCATGTGATGGTGTCGTTCTCCGGCGACATGAGCGGCAATATCGACCTGGACCTGGCGCGCATCGGCCGTTGCCGCAAGGTGGTGCTGGCGGTGCCGCAGTTCGGCAGCCTGCGTGCCCTGCTACGCAATACCGAGATGATCGCCACGGTGCCGGACTACGCCGCCTGCGCCCTGGCCGACGACGGCAGCTTGCGCGCCGACCCGGCGCCATTCGATATCACCGAGGCAGAGCTGTCGATGGTGTGGAGCGGCGCCCAGGACAACGACCCCGCCGAGCGCTGGCTGCGCGAGCGCATCCTGCAGTTCATGGCCACACAGTGACACATCGACCTCATCGATAGCCAACATGAATGCCATCAAGTTCCGTTGCGACCAGCCCGGGCGGAAGATGGCGGCATTCACTGAATCGTTGAGGGACCACCCCATGAAATCCGGCATGATCGCTGCCCTGCTCGCCTTGCTGGCCGCCCTCGTCGGTTGTGCCAGCCCGGCCACTACGGACACCGCACAGCCCTACGGGCACTTCTATTCGGCCACGGCCATCTCCAACGTTGCCCTGGCCCCCGGCCAGCGAGTGGCAGTATTGCTGGGACGGGATGCCGAGGCGACCCTTGCCTACCTCAGCAGCCACCGTACCCAGGGCGCCATACCCGCAGCAGGCCAGCGTGTCCCGGTGGCGACCCTGAACAGCGAAAGCCAGGCCTATGACTGGCTGGCGCGTTCACTGGCACAGCAGTTCTCCGAAGTGACGTTCTATGACGATCTGGACACACTGCTAGGCGACCACCCGGATGTGATCGTGCTGCTGGATACTGAGAGCCGTTTGGCCAGTGCAGGTATCGAGAGCCGCGTGCTAGCGCGTTTTTTCGATGATCAGCTGACCTATATCGGCCGTGCCGAAGGGCGTGCGAGCAAGCGCCTGGGCGATGTGGCGCGGGTGGCCGAGGATGAGCGGGCGGTGCAAACAGATGCCCTGCGGGACTTTGATGATTCGTTGCTGGCGTTATTGAAGGGTCGCGTTTAAGGGCCCCATCGCCGGCAAGCCAGCTCCCACAAGTACTGCGCAGGTTTCGAGGCCTGTGTAGTACCTGTGGGAGCTGGCTTGCCGGCGATAGGGCCGGTACAGGTTCTTACTTACGCCGCTGCATCCACGCCGCCCCCAGCCCACTGAGGCAAATCACCGAAATACCCACCAGGCTCAAGGTGTCCGGCACCTGGCTGTAAATCACGAACCCGAGCAACCCGGCAAACACGATTTGGCAGTAGCTGAACGGTGCCAGCAACGCTGGCGCCGCATGGCGGAAGGCCTGGGTCAGCAGCAGGTGCGCCGTCATGCCAAAGCCCCCCAGCGCCAGCATCAGCAACGCATGGTCCCAACGCGGCATTTCCCAGAAGAATGGCACCAGCGCACTCAACGCCAAGGTGTTGCACAGCCCCGCATAGAAGTTGCTGGTGGTCGGGCTGTCGTGCGCCGCCAGGATGCGCGTCAGCAGTTGGTAGAAACAGAACCCCAGCGCCGAACCGAACGGGTACAGAATGGCCGGGGTGAACATTGCTCCCCCCGGGTGTACCACCACCAGCACGCCGATAAAGCCCAACACCACCGCCACCCACTGCCCCACCGTCACCCGCTCTTTCAGCAGCGGTGCCGACAACGCGGTGACCAGCACCGGGGCAAGGAAGTTGACTGCCGTGGCCTCGGCCAGCGGCAGGTATTGCAGGCCCGTAGTGAACAACAGGCTGGTGCTGAGCAGGCTCAGGGCACGTAGTGTCTGCAACAGCGGCCGACGGGTGCGTAGCACGTTCATACCCGACTTGGGCAGAAAGATGCCGGCCATCAGCAGCGTATGCACTAAATAGCGTGCCCACACCACCATGATGATCGGGTACAGGCCGCCGAGGAATTTGGACAGGGCATCGTGGCTGGCAAACAGAAACGTCGCCACCACAACGAGGGCGATGCCACGCAGAGGTTGGTTGACGCCGGACAGCGGTGTGCTGGAACTCATGGCTCTCTCGATGACGGCGCGCCAGCAGGCAGCGCCCAGGGAAGGCCGCACAGGCATGGCCTGGCGGGTGCAACAGTTCGGATTCTAGAAGAGATGACGCAGCATAAGGAAGTTCAATTGCCGCTTGTCCAGGCCCACTGCATTTTCTGTTCGCTGATCGACCACTTTGTGCTCCGAGCGCATGGTCCGTGCCGTGCTGATCGTCGACCATCGACGCTGCCCCCTGCACACCCTACAAGGAATTTACATGCAAAGGCTCACCACCCGTAACGGCCTGGCCCTGCCCGCAATTGGCCTGGGCACCTGGCCGATGACTGGCACCGAGTGCACCCAGGCCGTGCGCCAGGCGCTGGACGTGGGTTACCGGCACATCGATACCGCCACCGCTTACGACAACGAAGCGGCTGTCGGCCACGCCCTGCGCGACAGCGACGTGCCACGCGAGCAGATCCACCTGACCACCAAGGTGTGGTGGGACCGCCTGGAACCCAAGGCCATGCGTCAGTCACTGGAAGACAGCCTGCGCGCGCTGGGCACCGAGCACGTCGACCTGTTCCACATTCACTGGCCCGGCCAGGACTGGGACCTGGCCCGCAGCATCGAAACGTTGGTAGCGCTGCGTGACGAAGGCAAGGCGCGGCATATCGGCGTGGCCAACTTCCCGCTTGGGCTACTGCGCCAGGTGGTGGAAACCCTGGGCGCACCGTTGTCGGCGATCCAAGTGGAATACCATGTGCTACTTGGCCAGCAACCGCTGCTTGATTACGCGCGCCGCCATGACCTGCTGCTCACCGCCTACACCCCGCTGGCCCGTGGCCAGGCGGCGGCGCAGCCGGTGATCCAGGCGATTGCCCACAAGCACGGCGTGCTGCCCAGCCAGGTGGCGCTGAAGTGGCTGCTGGACCAGGATGGCGTGGCAGCGATTCCCAAGGCCAGCAGCCGCGAAAACCAACTGGCCAACCTGGCAGCGCTGGACGTGCAACTGGATGACGAAGACCGTGCGGCGATTGCCGGGTTGCCGAAGGATCAGCGGGTGGTAAGCCCGCCGTTTGCGCCGGATTGGAATAGCTGAAGTTCATAAGCGCGACACGGGCCTTGTGGGAGCGGGCGCGCCCGCGAAGAAATCAACTCGGTGGCTGGCACCGGCTGCGCCGGTGTTCGCGGGCACGCCCGCTCCCACAAGGACTGCAAAAGCTTTTAGATTTTGAGTACGACCGCGTAAGCCGTCAGCCTGGCGTAATGACCTGCTTCAACCGCTCGCTCGCCGGCGCCGGTCGCCCGTACAGGTAACCCTGAAAGTGCGAACACCCTTCCGCCGCCAACCGACGCATCTGCTCTTCCGACTCCACCCCCTCGGCCGTGGTCTTGATCATCAGGCTGTTGGACAGGTCGGTAATGGCGCGAATGATCGACATTGCTTCGCGGCTGTCGCACATGTCGTGCACGAACGACTTGTCGATCTTGATTCGGTCGAACGGGAACGACCGCAGGTAACCCAACGATGAGTAGCCGGTCCCGAAGTCGTCCAGCGAAATGGACACACCCAGGTCTTTCAACGCACGCAAGGTGCGCACGTTTTCCTCACTGTTGCCCAGCAGTACCGACTCGGTAATTTCCAGCTCCAGCCGCTGCGGCGGCAGGCCGGAGTCGGCCAGCGCCAGGGCGACGATATGGACAAGGTTGCCATTTTTGAACTGCACCGCCGACAGGTTGACCGACACGGTCTGCTCGCTGTCCCAACTGGCCGCTTCCTGGCAAGCCAGGTTCAGTGCACGCGTGCCCAGTTCGTGGATCAGCCCGGTTTCTTCGGCAATGGGGATGAAGTCCATGGGCATGACCATGCCACGGGTCGGGTGCTCCCAGCGCAGCAACGCCTCGTAACCGGTAACGCTGCTGGTCTGCTGGTCGACCACCGGCTGATAGTGCAGCTGCAACTGGCCCAGATGCAGTGCGGTACGCAGGTCGGTTTCCACCAGGCGGCGCTGGCGGGCCGCGACGTCCAGCTCTACGTCGAAACACTCGTAGCGGTTGCGGCCATTGCGCTTGGCCTCGTACAGCGCCATGTCGGCATAACCGAGCAGCTGCTCGGCCTGGTCGTGGTCATCGGGGGCGATGGCAATGCCGATGCTCACCCCCACAGTGAACTGGTGCCCCTCGATCTGGAACGGCGGGCAGATGGCGTTGATCAACCGCTGCGCGGTGTTGCACGCGGCATCCCGGCCATCCAGGCCGGTCAGCACCACGGCAAACTCGTCCCCCCCCAGACGGGCCAGGGTGTCGTGCTCGCGCAACTCGCGGCGCAGGCGTTTGCCCAGCTCGCGCAGCAGCTTGTCGCCAAAGGCATGGCCCAGCGAGTCGTTGATGTTCTTGAAGTTGTCCAGATCCAGGCACAGGGCGGCGGTCAATTTGGCGCTTTCGTCTCCGCGTACAAGCGCCTGGCGCAGGCGCTCGTGGAACAGGGTGCGGTTGGGCAGCCCGGTGAGCGCGTCATGGTGTGCCATGTGGTGGATCTGCGCATGGGCGGCCAGCTCTTCAGTGGCGTCTTCGGCCACGAACAGCACGTAGTCGGCCTGGCCCTCGCGGTTCTGGCTGAGCAAGGTACGGCTGCGCAAGGTGCGCGGGCCGCGGGCGGTGTCGACCCGGGTTTCGGCGGCATGGCCTTTGGTAGTACGGGCACCACGGGTCAGTTGCTGCTCAAGGTAATCAGACGCCGCCGGGCTCAGGCACTCGCCAGGCAACTGCCCGATCATGCTGCGCCCCGGCCCGCCGAACAGGCGCTCGGCCTGCTGGTTGGCCAACAGGATGCGCTGGCTTTCCAGGTCCTGGACGATGACGCTGGCAGGAATGTTGGCAATCACCGAATCCAGGAACTGAGACAGCTTGGTCATTTCCTGGCTGTACTGCTCGGCCAGTTCCTTGGCCTGCAACAACTCCTGCTCCTGGCGATGGCGCTCGGAAATGTCACGGGTGACCTTGGCGAACCCCACCAGTTGCCCGGCATCGTCGTGCACCGCTTCGATGACCACATGGGCGTGAAAGGCGGTGCCGTCCTTACGCAGGCGCGAACCCACTTCTTCAAAGCGCCCGGTGCTGCGCGCTTGCTCCAGGTTCAGCGCCGGCAGCCCGGCTGCACGCTCGGCATCGCTGTAAAACAACGAGTAATGCTGGCCGACAATTTCATCGGCATGGTAGCCCTTGGCACGTTGGGCACCGGGGTTCCAGTTGGCGACAATACCCTCGGGGGTGAGCAGGTAGATGGCGTAGTCCACCACGCTCTGGATCAACAGCCGGTACATGATGTCGGGGTTTGCAGCTAGCGACATGAACTTTACCTGAACCCTCGAGGGGCATGAGAAGGGATCCCGGCACGCTGTGGCCGGGTCTTGGAATGCGTTGATGGCATTATGCCGCTCATGACGATTTTGTGAAGTGGCTCACAAAAATCTCGCTATTCCCCTTCAAGGACGAACGAAGCCAGATAAAGCCTCAATGGCGGGCGCCACTCACCAGGAAATTCAGCAAGTCAGGCTCATCGTCCAAGGCAATCGCCTGTGCCGGGCGCGACAGGTTCGCCAGCACTGCGTTGCAGAACGCCACCGCGGGCGGATCCTGTGCGTAGCAGCGCAGCAACCAGTCGCCCTCGCCGCTCAGCAACTGCAGCGCCACCGCCTGGCCGATACCCTGACGACGGTACTTTTTCAGGATGAACAGGTCGGCCAGTTCGAGGGCATCGATGCCCGGCAACTCGCTGCGTTCCACCAGTACGAAACCGGCGATGAAGCCGTCCGCCAGCACCAGGTAGGCGCCCCAACCGTCGTCCTGCCAGTAGCGCTGCAGGTGCTCGTCGTGGATGTAGAAGCGGCCATCCACTTCGACGTCTTCCTGCTCCCAGTCGGAGGACTCGTAAGAATAGAACTGGTAGAGGTTACGGATCAGCGGGGCCTGGTCGGCGGTAGTCGGTATCAGTGCGATCGGGAGCATGGTGCGGGCTCGGGGTAAAAGGCCGATTCTAGATGACAAGCGGCCGACAGCAAAAAGCCCAGGCCCTCCCCGCACGGAAAGGCCCAGGCCAAAACACTGTGAACCCAGGCTAGAACTCAGCCTTCCTGCAATGCACGCGGCCGATGGCTGCGCGCTTCGGCCTCCGGCGCTGCAGCCGCCTGCAGGTGGAAGTCGAACGCCAGTTCGGCAAAGCGCTCACCCTGAACACCGCGATCACGCGCGGCAGCGGCATCATCGACAAAGCGCAGCTCGCCAATCAGCCCGTCACGGGTGGCGTAGGCGAAGTCATCCCACAGGTACTTGTCGCCCTCGAAGTTGATCTGCGTGGTCAGGTGACGGTACCCAGGTGCCGAGATGAAGAAGTGCACGTGCGCCGGGCGCTGGCCGTGGCGGCCAAGCAGGTCCAGGCATTCCTGGGTCGGGCCCTGCGGGTCGCAGCCGTACCCCGACGGCACGATGGAGCGCGCACGGTAGCGGCCCTCGGCATCGGTGATGATGCGGCGGCGCAGGTTGTATTCGGACTGGGTCGAATCGAAGTACGAATAAGTGCCCTGGGTGTTGGCGTGCCAGAGGTCGACGGTGGCACCGGCCAGCGGCTTGCCATCGGCATCGAACACCTGGCCCTGAAGGAACATCACCACACCCGGGTCGGTGCCGTCGTCCATGCGCGCTTCGCCTTGCGCCAGCGGGGCACCGGCCACGTACAGCGGGCCTTCGATGGTGCGCGGTGTGCCGCCACCCAGGCCGGCTTCGGCGTCCTTGGCGTCTTGCAGCAGGTCGAGGAAGTGCTCGATACCCAGGCCTGCGGCCAGCAGGCCCGCCTCGTTACGGCCGCCCAGGCGGTTGAGGTAGTCAATGGCGTGCCAGAATTCGTCTTCGGTGATTTCCAGGTCTTCGACCAGGCGCGCGGTGTCCTGCAGGACACGCAGGATGATCTGCTTGAAGCGTGGGTTGCCCTCGGCATGGTCCAGGCCAGCCACCTTGTTGAAGAAGGCTTGAACATCGGCAGTGTGGGAAATTTTCACGGTCATCGTGCTTACCTCGTATTGTTCTTGTCGGGTAGTCAGGTGCGAATCAGCGGTCGTCGCTGTGGATCGACGAAGGGTGCCGGCACAGGCCGTTCACCTCGATGTCCATGTACGGGAACAGCGGCAGTTGCATCAGGGTATCGTGCAGCGCCTCGACGCTGGGCACATCGAACACGCTGTAGTTGGCATAGTGCCCGGCAATGCGCCACAGGTGGCGCCAGGTACCTTCGCGCTGCAGGCGCTGGGCCAGTTCCTTTTCGTCGGCCTTGAGCCGGGCGGCCTTGGCCGGGTCCATGTCGACGGGCAGTTTCACGGTCATCTTCACGTGGAACAGCATGATTATCTCCTTGTTTGCTGATCAGCGACGGGCGAAACGCGCCAGGCGCTGTTCGTCCAGGGTCAGGCCCAGGCCTGGGGTACGGGGAATGTGCAGCTGGAAGTCGCGGTACTGCGGCGGCTCGTTGACGATTTCTTCGGTCAGCAGCAGCGGGCCGAACAGCTCGGTGCCCCAGGTGAGTTGGCGCAGGGTGAGGAAGGCGTGGGCCGACGCCAACGTGCCGATCGAACCTTCGAGCATGGTGCCGCCATACAGGGCGATACCGGCGGCCTCGGCGATTTGCGCAGTACGCAGCACGGCACGCGGGCCACCGTTCTTGGCGATCTTCAGCGCGAAGATGCTGGCCGCGCCATCGGCGGCCAGGCTGAAGGCATCCTCGACGCTTTCAATCGATTCATCGGCCATGATCGGTGCCGGGCTGCGCTGGTTCAGGCGCACCTGGCCACCCCGGTTGATGCGTGAAATCGGTTGTTCGATCAGGTCGATGCCGTTGTCGCCCAGTACCTGGCAAGCGCGAATGGCCTGGGATTCGTCCCAGTACTGGTTGACGTCGACGCGCACGCTGGCGCTGTCGCCCAGCTCACGCTTGATGGCCACCACGTGCTTGAGGTCCTGCTCCACCGGGTTGGCGCCGATCTTCAGCTTGAACACCCGGTGACGGCGAATTTCCAGCATGTGCTGGGCTTCGGCGATGTCGCGGGCGGTGTCGCCACTGGCCAGGGTCCAGGCCACTTCCAGGCTGTCACGCACACGGCCGCCCAGCAGTTCGCTGACCGGCAGGCCCAGGCGCTTGCCCTGGGCGTCGAGCAAGGCGCTTTCGATACCCGACTTGGCAAAGGTATTGCCCTTGGCCAGCTTGTCCAGCTTGAGCATGGCGGCGTTGATGTTGTCCGCCGCCAGGCCGATCAGCGCAGGCGCCAGGTGCGCATCGATGTTGGCCTTGATGCCCTCGGGGCTTTCGTAGCCATAGGCCAGGCCACCGATGGTGGTGGCCTCGCCGATACCTTCCACGCCATCGCTGCAGCGCACGCGCAATACCACCAGGGTCTGTTGCTGCATGGTGTGCATTGCCAGCTTGTGCGGGCGAATGGTCGGCAGGTCGACGATAATTGCTTCTATGCGTTCAATCAGCGCGCTTGTCATTGTAGCCAGGTCCCGTCAGGTCGGGCTGCCAGTGGCAATCCCGAATGGTGCATTTACTTGCGTGTTCAAGGATTGCGCGAGACCCTGATGACCGTCCAATATCAAATGAATCTCCCACCATACCCTGGAGGTCTTGTGGAGCTGCGCCACCTGCGTTACTTCAAAGTCCTGGCCGAAACCCTCAATTTCACCCGTGCCGCCGAGCTGCTGCACATTGCCCAGCCACCACTGAGCCGGCAGATCAGCCAGCTGGAGGACCAGCTCGGTACCCTGCTGGTGGTGCGCGAACGCCCGCTGCGGCTGACCGAGGCGGGTCGCTTCTTCTATGAGCAGACCTGCACCGTGTTGCAGCAATTGCAGAATATCAGCGACAACACCCGGCGCATTGGCCAGGGCCAGCGCCAGTGGCTGGGCATCGGCTTTGCCCCCTCGACCCTGTACAACGTGCTGCCGGAGCTGATCCGCGAGCTGCGCCAGGACAGCGAGCTGGAACTGGGCCTGAGCGAGATGACCACGCTGCAGCAGGTGGAAGCGTTGAAGAGCGGGCGCATCGACATCGCCTTCGGGCGTATTCGCATCGATGACGCGGCCATTGCGCAACAGGTATTGCGCGAGGACCCGCTGGTGGCCGTGCTGCCCAAGGGCCACCCGCTGGCGGGCAGCCCGCTTAGCCTTGCCCAGCTGGCGAGCGAGGCCTTCATCCTCTATCCGGCCAACCCCCGACCCAGTTATGCCGACCACGTACTGGCGCTGTTCGCCCAGCACGGCATGAGCATCCGCGTCAGCCAGTGGGCCAACGAACTGCAAACCGCCATCGGCCTGGTGGCGGTGGGCGTGGGGGTGACCCTGGTGCCGGCGTCGGTGCAACAGCAGCACCGTACCGATATCGAGTATGTCGGTTTGCTGGATAGCGGCGCGGTCAGCCCGATCATCCTCAGCCGCCGCAAGGGTGATGTGAGCCCGGTCGTGCAGCGGTGCCTGACGTTGATCGAACGGCAAAACCACTAGCCCGCCGCCCGTATACCCATCGGTATATGGATGTTCCCGTTGTTCTGTTTCATGCTCCGCCACGCGAATCGCGAAACGCCCGGGCTGCAAGAACAGATCAATAACAAACAACGGGAGTCGAACATGGCGGGACGTCTCAACGGCAAGGTAGCGCTGATTACTGGCGGCGCGGGGGGCTGCGGGCTGGCTGCATCGCAGCTGTTTGCAGCTGAAGGGGCTCGGGTGGGCATTGTCGACCTGCCAGGCAGCAAGGGCGCCGAGGTAGCCCGGGCACTGCGCGATGCAGGCCACGACGTTATTTTCGCGGCGGCCGATGTGTCGGACGCACAGCAAGTGAAGGCGGCAGTGGCGGCTGTAGAGCAAGCCTTCGGGCACATTACCGTGCTGATGAACCACGCCGGCATCCTCGCCGCCCTGCCCTTTCTGGACACCAGCGAAGAAGAGTGGGACCGGGTGATGGCAGTGAACGTGAAAAGCATGTTCCTGGTCACCCGCGCCGTCCTGCCGGGCATGCTGGCCGCCGGTGGCGGCAGCATCGTCTGCACCTCATCCATCTCGGCTGTGGTGGGCACACCCATGGAGGTGCTGTATTGCACCAGCAAGGGCGCCACGCACATGTTCGCCCGGGCCATCGCCGTGGAGTTCCGTGACCGGGGCATCCGCGCCAACGCCATTTGCCCAGGCTTTATCGCCACCGCCCACGGCCTGCGCGAGATCGACATGCTGCGCCGGCATGGCGTGGATGTGAGCGAAGAAGCCATTGCAGCCGCCCAGGGGCGCTTGTGCGAGCCTTCGGAAGTGGCCAGCGCAGCCTTGTTCCTGGCCAGTGACGACGCCAGTTTCGTCAACGGCGCACACCTGTTTGCCGACAACGGCTACACGGCCATCTGAGCAGAAGAACAACAAGCAGGAGAGACCAACGTGACCACCTCTTCCAACAACATGCACATCAACGAATTTGGCCTGGAACACGCGCATTGGCGCAACTGGGCCGGCAATCAGTCCTGCATCCGTGCAGCACGCGGGGCGCCAGCCAGTGAAGACGAACTGTGTTCGATGGTGAACCAGGCCAGCAGCAATGGCATGAATGTGCGTGTGGCCGGTTCCGGACATTCCTTTACCCCGGTGGCGCTGACCAATGGCCTGCACCTGAGCCTGGCCAACATGAGTGGCGTGCGCCACATCGACCCTGAGAAAAAGCGCGTCACCGCTGCCGCCGGCACCACCATCAATGCCTTTGGCAAGGCACTGCGTGCAGCGGGCTTGTCGATGGTCAACCAGGGCGACATCGACAGCCAGTCGATTGCCGGCGCCCTGACCACTGGCACCCACGGCACCGGCCTTACCTTGGGCAACCTCGCTTCGTCGATTGTCGGTATGAAGCTGGTGCAGCCCAATGGCGAAATCCTGGTGGTGGACGAAAGCACCCCCGACCTGTTGCAGGCCGGCCGGGTGTCGCTGGGTGTGCTGGGCATCGTTTCCGAACTGACCTTGCAAGTGACCGACAGCTTCAACCTGCACGAGCGCATCTGGCGGGAAGACTTCGAAAGCGTGATGGAAAAGCACGACGAACTGGCGCGCACGCACCGCCACTTCAGCTTCTTCTGGTGCCCCTACGAACAAAGCCGCCACTGCTATTGCCTGCCCGATACTGCCGCCACCTCCACCACCGGGCGCACTACCGACGTGTGCGAAGTCAAGGTCATGGACATTACCGACCGCCCGGCCTGGGAGAGCGAATTCGAGAAAGTGGCGTACAGCTCGGATGTGTACCCGATCGAGTACCTGCCCAACTTCCACGAACTGGAATACGCCGTGCCGCTGCGACACAGCAAGGAAGCGCTGCGGGCAGTGCGCAAGCTGATGCTGGAGGACTTCCCCGAGGCCATCTACCCCATCGAGTACCGTTTCACGGCCGGTGACGGCGCATGGATGAGCCCGTTCTTCGAGCAGGACAGCGTGACCATTTCGGTGTCTGGCCAACCGGGTACCGATTACTGGGACTACCTGCGGGCGGTGGATCAGATTCTGCGTTCGTATGGCGCCAGGCCGCACTGGGGCAAGCTGCACTTCCTGACCGGTGAGGATGTGAGTGCCATCTACCCGCGGGCTGAGGACTTCCGTAATTTGCGCCGGCAGCTTGACCCGCAGGGCATCTATCTCAGCGAGCACCTGAGCCCGCTGTTCAAATAACCTGCTGATTTCACATCCTGGGGCTGCTTTGCGGCCCCTTTCTTTATCAGGCCTTGGCCAGGTAGTCGATGAACAGGCGGAACAACTCGGCGTTGGTGGAAATTTCCAGACGCTGGTAGATGTTGTGCTTGTGCACCTTCACCGTCCCATCGGAAATACTCAGCTGCCGCGCAATCGACGCATTGCTGTGCCCCTGCAACAGCAACTTGGCGATCAGGCGCTGGGTCTCGGTCAACTGCCCTTGCAGGATCTCGACAAAGGCATCCTCCAACACCGCCCCCTCCGGCGTAGCGCGCAGGCAATCGGCATAACGCAACCGGCAATGCTGACCGAACACCGACGCCAGCAGTGGCGCCATGCCCGCCAGCAGCTCCATTTCAACAGCACTGAAATCGCCACTGCCGTGGTTGCGCATCAGCGAATAGACCATCGCCACCTGGGGCCGCAACGGCATGATGAAGCCCACCTCTTCTACCGCCGTGCCGTAGTCGGACGACACACAAGGGTGGATATCCTTGGAGATGGCAAAGCCCGAAGAGAAGAAGCAGTCAGGCGCCAGCTCGCTCATGCGCCACACCCCGGCCGGATGCTCGTTGACGCAGGCAACGTAGAAAGGATCGAGCAGGTAACCGCCTCGCACGTAGGCATTCAGGGTGCGCTCGGTTACCGAATGGTTGTAGCCGTTATGCACCAGCAGCGCAGGCTGGTTGAACTGGAACAGGTAAGCGCAACTCATGTCGAACGCCAGCGTGCCCCGCAGCCAGACATCCAGCGCCGGCCCCAGTTGCTCACTGCCGATCGCCTCGATTACCGCCGCCAGCCCCTTCGCCTCATCTTTTGTCATTGTTCACCACGCTCTCGTGCACGGAAGGCCTGTGCGACCTTACCGGCTTGATTGGCAAAAAGCACAAAATCCGGGGCGCCCTGGACGCTCCGGATCATGTGCATGACGTTTTTGGCTCAGGACGGTTCGGCCGCTACCTTGAACGCACCGGCGGCATCATCCTGGCGCCCCATCTCCTGCGCCTTGGGCACCGCCAGCCAACTGGCCAGCAGCATGGCGATCAGGCCACCACTGAGCTTGCCGATCATCAGCGGCAGTATCAGCGAGGGTTGGAAGTTGGCCGAGAAGGCCATGTGGTCGCCAAAGGTAAAGGCGGCGCACACCGAAAAGGCGATCACCAGCACCTTGTCCTTGGGCGGCATTTCGCTGACCAGCCGGAACATGGCCAGGATATTGGCCGAGGCCGCCAGCACCCCGGCCGCACCGACACCGGACATGCCAAAGCGCGAGGCCACCCGCTCGATCGGCCGCGCCAGGAAGCGCTTGAGCAGGTGCACCATGGGGAACGCACCGCACAGCATCAGGCCGATGTAGCCGGCTATTTCCAGGGCACGGAACTGGTCGTCGGCGTCGGCAATGATTGGCGCGAACCCCCAACTGCCGAACAGGTGGCTGAACAGGCCGGTGAAGTACTGCACGATGGACGCCACCAGCACCAGCACCACGGCGATGTACATGAACTGGCCGAGCTTGAGGAACAGGTACACCATCAGCGTCGGGAAATAGCGCAATGCCGCCGCCAGGGCGATACAGAACAGGATCAGCGGCATCAGGTTGCGCAGCAGCATCGCCCAGGTGAAGTGCAGCGCCTGGGTGGCGGCGCCAGTGGTGGCGATGTCGGGGCGCACGCTCAGGCCCAGGGCCTGCATGGCCATGGCGATGATCATGATGCTCAGCGGGATGGTCAGCAGCCCGGCCATGATCCCCAGGGCCATATACTTGTGGTCGACCTTGCGCAACATGGCCAGCCCCACCGGGATGACGAAGATGATCGTGGCGCCGCACTGAAAGCCGGTAATCAGGCCCAGGATCCAGCCTTCGGGGCTTTGCGCCAAGGCCTTGGCCAGCTGGTAGCCGCCCATGTCCGAGGCGATGAAGATGGGGCCGGCAATGCCGGGGTCGGCACCGATGGCCAGGAACAGCGGCGCGATCACATGGCTGATGCCCGCCGAAATGTAAGGGATCGCCGCCATGATGCCCGCTACCGGGATGAAGATGGGGCCGATGCTGTGCAGGCCGGCGATGAACTCCTGGCCCAGCTCGCCCTCGGGATTATAAATGGATGCCACCGCACCCAATACCGCGCACACCATGATGACGTAGATGACATAGGTGCCGATGCTTTCCATTTGCCGCCTCATTTTTAGAGTTGTCGGGTTGGCAGGACTGAAAGGTCACGGGGCATCGTTGTTGTTATGGCGTGTGCAAGGTGCGCCCCGTCGAGGGGTTAAGCTATGCGGCAAGGTGATGGGCTGTCCATATACCGGGAGGTATATGCAGTTGTTCGCCTGACACAGGTCCTGTGGGAGCGGGCATGCCCGCGAAGCAGGCGACTCGGTACATGGCACCGGCTACGCCGGTGTTCGCGGGCTCGCCCGCTCCCACAGGGTATGTGATCGGCTCAGATATGTGGTTGAGTGCGACGGTGGTAAGCCACCAACAGGAACACGAACCACAACGGCATCACGCACAGCGCCAACCGGGTATCCGGTTGCAACGCCAACAGCACCAACACAAAGGCGAGAAAAACCATGCTGGTGACCGCCATCGGCACCCCGCCCGGCAGCTTGAACTGCGAAGCCTGGTGCGCGGCCGGGTTGCGCTTGCGGTAGGCAAGGTACGCCGCAAGGATCATCGACCAGGTGAAAATCACCAGAATCGCCGACACCGTCGAGATCAGTGTAAACACCGTCATCACCTCGGGAATGATGAACAGCAGGCTCAGCCCGATCACCATGCACACCCCGGAAAACACCAGGCTGTATACCGGCACACTGAGTGCCGAAAGCCTGGCGAACACGGCCGGCGCGTTACGCCGCTCGGCCAGGCCGAACAGCATCCGGCACCCCGAATAGACCCCACTGTTTGCCGAGGACGCTGCCGACGTCAGCACCACGAAGTTGATCATGCCTGCCGCCGCCGGGAAGCCCGCCAGCAGGAACAGTTCGACAAAGGGGCTGCGGTTGGCCGGCACTTCTGCCCACGACACCACGCTGATGATGCACACCAGCGCCAGGATGTAGAACAGCAGGATGCGCAGCGGGATGGTGTTGATCGCCTTGGGCAGCGAGCGCTGCGGGTTTTTCGCTTCTGCCGCGGTGGTGCCGATCAGCTCGGTACCGGCAAACGAGAACACGGCAATCTGGAACCCGGCGAAGAAACCGCTGATGCCATGGGGCAACACGGCGCCCGGCGCGACCACGTTGGACAGCGAGGCCACCACGCCATTGGGCGAGGTATAGGACGTGGCGATCATCACCGCCGCCGTGATGATGAGTAGCACGATGGCGACGATCTTGATGATGCCGAACCAGAACTCCACCTCACCAAATATACGGACCGCCAGCATGTTCAGCCCCAGCAGCACGAACAAGGTGAAGAACGCCGGCACCCAGGCTGGCGTGTCCGGGTACCAGTACTGGAAGAACCCGGCCACCACGACCACGTCCCCCACCACCGCCACACTCCAGCTCAGCCAGTACGACCAGCTCAGCACGAAGCCGGCGCGCGGGCCCAGGTAATGGGCGACGATATCGGCAAACGACTTGAAGCGCAGGTCGGACAACAGCAGTTCGCCCATGGCGCGCATGACGAGGAACACGAAGAACCCGAGAATGGCGTACACCAGCAGGATAGAGGTACCGGACAGCGCAATCACCTTGCCCGAGCCCATGAACAGGCCCGTGCCGATGGCGCCGCCGATGGAAATCAGCTGGATGTGGCGGTTTTCCAGTGTGCGTTGCAGGTGCCCGTCACGGTCGGGCGTTACCGGTTTGCTTTGCTCAAGGCTTGCGGGCATGTCTTGCATGGCGACCTCTTGTTATTGTTGGTCTGCAGGTTGTGCTACGCCGTGCCAGGCCTGCACGGGGCCTGGCCACGGGGTGTTGTGTCGGTCAGCGCGCGCTTTCGAACCCTTGCAGGGTGTTCACCGCATTGATGCCGATTTCGTCGACCATGTAGCCGCCTTCCATCACGAACAGGGTCGGGATGCCGGCACTGGCGATCTCGGCGCCCATGCGCAGGAAGTCTTCGCTGGTGAGCTTGAAGTGGCTGATCGGGTCATCCTCGAACGTGTCCACACCAAGCGACACCACCAGGAATTCGGGCTTGTGCGCGACGATGCGCTTGAGCGCGTCCTGCAGGGCTGGCTGGTACTGCGCCCAACGCGTGCCTTTACCCATCGGGTAGTTGGCGTTGAATCCCTCGCCCGCACCTGCGCCCTGCTCATGGGCGTAGCCGGAGAAGTACGGGTAGGACACATGCGGGTCGCCATGCAGGGAGGCGAAGAACACGTCAGGGCGGTCGTAGAAGATGTTCTGTGTGCCGTTGCCATGGTGGAAGTCCACGTCCAGCACCGCCACACGCCTGGCGCCCTGGCTGAGGCAGCGCTCTGCAGCGATGGCGGCGTTGTTCAGGTAGCAATAGCCACCCATGTATTCGCGAGCCGCATGGTGCCCCGGTGGACGGCACAGGGCGAAGGCACTGTTGGCGCCGTCGATGATGCGCTGCATGCCGGTGAGGGCAACGTTGGCGCTGCTGCGCACGGCCTCCCAGGTGCCGGCCGTGATCGGCGCACCCGCGTCCATGGCATAGAAACCCAGCTTGCCGTCGATGAAGCCGGGTTCGCGGTCGATGGCCAGGTCACGCACCGGCCATACCAGCGGCAGGGCATCGTGGCGCTTGCCGGTGGCGGCCCATTCCGACCAGGCGGTTTCCAGGAAGGTGACGTAGCGCTCGCTGTGCGCCGCCACATAGCAGGCGCGGTCGAAGGATTGCTCGGCAATCACATCGCCCAGGCCGGTGCTGTGCACCCGGGCCAGCACGGTGTCGGCGCGCCGGGGGTTTTCGAACGAGGGCGTGATGGCGCCGTCCTTGAGTTCCGAGCCGTGGTGCAAGCGGTGGTTGTTGCTAAAGACTGTCAGCACGCGAATGTCCTTTTTCAAGGGGTTACCGGATAACCAATTTTCGCGAGAGCACGCTGAAAATGCTTTGCTTTATGCTCATTCGCACCCGATGATTGAGCAAAGTATTCACAGAGTCAGCCTGTTATGAGCAAAGCTTTTGCCATTGAACAACTGGACGACACCGACCGCGAGCTGCTGCGTCTTTTACAGGAAGACGGCACCCTGTCGAGTGCTGCGCTGGGCGAGCGCCTGTCGATGACCGTGACGCCTTGCTGGCGCCGACGCAAACGCCTGGAAGAGCTGGGCATCATCAAGGACTACCAGGCCAACCTTGACCGCCGGAAGCTGGGCTACGACGTGATGGCGTTTGCCCAGGTGCGTTTTGGTAACCACTCGGCCGAAGCGCCGGATGAGTTCGAGCAGGTGATTCTGAAGCTGCCGCAGGTGTTGTCGTGCCACAAGGTGACGGGTGAAGCCGATTATGTGCTGACGGTTTTGGCGACTGATCTAGAGAGTTATGGGCGGTTTGTGGAAGAGGTGTTGCGCAGGCAGCCGGGGATTGCCTCGATCCAGTCGAGTTTGGCGTTAAGGGAAGTGAAGGCGGTTTCCCGGATACCGGTGGCATGAAGGCTTACACGATATGCTTTTGACTTTTGTGGGAGCGGCCTTGTGTCGCGAAAGGGCTGCAAAGCAGCCCCAGCAAACTCTGCACCTCTGCTGAAATCCCGGGGCTGCTGCGCAGCCCTTTCGCGACACAAGGCCGCTCCCACAAAAAATCAAAGGCAGCGGCCTACCCCGGCAAGCTGTAACGCTCGGCAAAGTACTGCCGAAAAAAGTCCACCGCCACCCGCACCTTGGCCGAACTGGCCAGCGGCGAGGTATACACCGCCCAGATATCCGCCGGCTGGTGATAGTCCTCCAGCACCTGCACCAGGCGCCCGTCCTGCAGGCTGTCGTGCACATCCCACCACGAACGCAGCAATATCCCGCGCCCATCCAGGCACCACTGGTGCGCCACTTCGCCATGGTTGGTCGACAGGCCGCCGGTCACCCGCACGCTTTCTTCGCCGTTAGGCCCCATCAGTTGCCACACACCAAACGGGTGATCACGCTCCTTGATTACCAGGCAATCATGGCTGGCCAGGTCGCCCAGCACCTTGGGCGTACCGCGCCGCGCCAGGTAGGCCGGCGCGGCGCACAGCACCCGGCGGTTACGCGCCAGCGGCTTGGCAATCAGGTTGGGGGCAATGGCATTACCCACGCGGATGTCCAGGTCCACGCCCTCCGCAATCAGGTCCACCAGGCGGTCGTGCACGTCCAGGCGAATGTCCAGTCGCGGGTAGCGTTCGGCCAGCTCCGACAAGGCCGGCGCCACGAAGCGCCGGCCCAGCCCCAGGCTGCTGGCAATGCGCAGCTGGCCGGCCGGCTCGCGGTGCTGGGCGCTGATGTCATCGCCCATGCGCTGCACGGCATCGAAAATCTGCAACGCCCACTGATACACCCGCTCGCCCTCCTCGCTCACCGTCACCCGCCGTGTGGTGCGGTGTAGCAGCCGCACCTCCAGGGTTTGTTCGAGCATGCGAATGCGTTTGCTGATGTACGCCGCCGACATACCCAACTCGTCGGCCACGGCCGCGAAGCTGGCACGTTTGGCCACCTGCAGGAAAATGTTGAGGTCGTCGAGGCTGGGCAGATTATTCACGTAGTGTGTTCCAAGAATCCATGATTGGCCAGATTATCTCCGAAGCAAGCCCTTATAGCATGGCCAGCACCTGTTCCCTAGACAACGAGTGCACCCCATGAGCAAGACCTTCAGAATCGCGGCAATCCCTGGCGACGGCATCGGCAACGAAGTACTGCCAGAAGGCATTCGCGTGGTCGAGGCCGCTGCGCGCAAGCACGGCCTGGATATCAGCTTCGAGTTCTTCGAGTGGGCCAGCTGCGATTACTACCTGGCCCACGGCAAGATGATGCCGGACGACTGGTTCGAACAGCTCAAGGACTTCGACGCCCTGTACTTCGGTGCCGTGGGCTGGCCAGACAAGGTGCCGGACCACATCTCGCTGTGGGGTTCGCTGCTCAAGTTCCGCCGCGATTTCGACCAGTACGTGAACATTCGCCCGGTGCGCCTGTTCCCGGGCGTGCCGTGCCCGCTGGCTGGCCGTGAGCCAGGTGACATCGACTTCGTGGTCATCCGCGAAAACACCGAAGGCGAATACTCCTCCCTGGGTGGCCGCATGTTCGAAGGCACCGAGAACGAGTTCGTGCTGCAGGAGTCGGTGTTCACCCGCCGCGGTGTCGACCGCATCCTCAAGTATGCCTTCGACGTGGCCCAGACCCGCGAACGCAAGCACGTCACCTCGGCCACCAAGTCCAACGGCATGGCCGTGAGCATGCCGTACTGGGACGAGCGCACCGCAGCCATGGCTGCCAATTATCCGGAAATCAGCTGGGACAAGCAGCACATTGATATCCTCTGCGCCCGCTTCGTGCTGCAGCCCGACCGCTTCGACGTGGTTGTAGCCTCGAACCTGTTTGGCGACATCCTGTCCGACCTCGGCCCGGCCTGCGCTGGCACCATCGGCATCGCACCGTCCGCCAACCTCAACCCCGAGCGCAAGTTCCCGTCGCTGTTCGAACCGGTACACGGCTCGGCACCAGACATCTACGGCAAGAACATCGCCAACCCGATCGCGATGATCTGGTCGGGCGCACTGATGCTGGACTTCCTCGGCAACGACGGCGCCGATCCACGTTACCGCGCCGCCCACGACGACATCCTCAAGGCCATCGAGCAGGTCATCGCCGCCGGCGAGGTGACCCGCGACATGGGCGGGCAGCAGACCACCCAGCAGGTGGGCCAGGCCATCACTGCACTGGTCGAAGCCTGATGCACAGGGGCCGATTGTCAGAACTGTCTGACAATCGGCCCCTTGCCTCTTGCGAGCGGCGTGGATTGTATGCAAAATCTGTTAACCGTTAGATTCTAGTCAACTAAAGGTTAACAACCAAGGAAGGAGCAGCACCGCAACACCCCGGATGCCTGCCGGGTATAACAAGTACGCCAACGTCCAGGAGACGATGATGTCGCACAAGAATAAAAAGATTGATGTGTTCCTGATTACCGTGAGCCTGATTGCCGTACTGCTCACCGTGATTGGCCTTGCAGCCTTCCCCGCCCAGGCTGAAAGCGCCGCCAACCAGTTGTTCGAACTGTCCACCCGCACCTTCGGTACCAGCGTGCAGGTGCTGGTGTTCGCCAGTACCCTGGCCGTGCTGTACCTGGCCTTCAGCAAGTACGGCAACATCCGCCTGGGCAGTGGCAAGCCGGAATATGCCACCGCCACCTGGGTGTTCATGTTCATCTGCGCCGGCATGGGGTCGTCGACCCTCTACTGGGGTGTGATGGAGTGGGCCTACTACTACCAGACCCCGGGCCTGAACATCGCCGCCGCCACCCCGAAGGCGCTGGAATACAGCGTCGGCTACTCGTTCTTCCACTGGGGTATCAGCGCCTGGTCGATCTACGCCCTGGCTTCGCTGGCCATGGCTTATCACTTCCATGTTCGCAAGAAGAGCGGCCTGAACCTGGCCTCGATCGTCGAAGCGGTGACCGGCTTCAAGGCCACCGGCCCGGTGGGCCGCAGCGTCGACCTGATCTTCCTGCTGACCATGATGGGCGCACTGACCGTGTCGCTGGCCCTGACCGCTTCCACCCTCACCCGTGGCCTGCATGACCTGACCGGCACCCCGGACACCTTCACCGTGCAACTGATGGTGATCGGTGGCGTGGCGGTGATGTTCTCGCTCAGCTCGTACATCGGTATCGATGGCGGCCTGCAGCGCCTGAGCAAGATGGTGTGCATCGGCGCCCTGGTATTTGCTGCCGTGATCCTGCTGGTCGGCCCGACCCAGTTCACCATCAACAACACCGCCAACTCGATTGGCCTGATGATCCAGAACTACGTGCACATGAGCCTGTTCACCGACCCGGCCGGCGACGGCGCCTTCACCCGCAACTGGACGGTGTTCTACTGGCTGTGGTGGGTGTCGTACGCACCAGGCGTGGCCATGTTCGTGACCCGCGTTTCGCGTGGCCGGCAAATCAAGGAAGTGGTGCTGGCCCTGCTGCTGGGTGGCAGCTTCGGTTGCTGGTTCTTCTTCGGCGCGCTGGAAAGCTACAGCATGCACCAGTTCATCACCGGCGCGGTGGATGTACCGAAGATGCTCGCTGAACAAGGCGGCGAATCGGCCGTGACGCACTTGTTGCTGGCGTTGCCGTGGGGCCAGGTGTTCCTCGGTGTGTACCTGTTCATCATGGCCATCTTCTGTGCTTCGCACATGGATGCCGCAGCCTACGCGGTGGCCGCCACCAGCACCCGCAACCTGCGTGAAGGCGATGACCCGACGCCAACCCACCGCCTGTTCTGGTGCGTGGTGCTGACCCTGGTGCCGCTGGCCATGCTGTTCGCCAAGGCCTCGCTGTCGACCATGAAGACGGCCGTGGTGCTGACCGCGATCCCGTTCATGGTGATTCTGCTGGTGAAGATCTACGGCTTCTTCAAGTGGATGATCGCTGACTACGGCCAGGTATCGGCCCACGTCATCGAGGAAGAAGCTGCACGCATGGCCGGAGAGGAACCCGCCGAGCATGCCCCACGCAGCGCCGCTGCCGTGCATTGATTGAATCATCGGGGCTGCACCACAGCCCCTTTGCAAGACTGCAAATTTTTTTGCCTGATCTGTTAACCAACAGATACGCGTTAACCAACAACTATAAACCGAGCTTGTGAGATACCTGTCATGAACGACTTCAAACGCCTGCCCGCCGATTTCTGCGCGAATGCCGACGAGGCCTTCACCATCCCGGCCAACTTCTACACCCAGGCCGCCGTGTTCGAGCACGAGAAAGAAGCCATCTTCGCCCGCAGCTGGATCTGCGTGGGCCACCGCAGCGAAGTGGCAGACAACAATGCCTACATCACCCGCGAAGTGATTGGCGAAAGCATCATTGTCGTGCGCGGCCGTGACAGCGTGCTGCGTGCGTTCTACAACGTCTGCCCGCACCGTGGCCACCAGCTGCTCAGCGGCAGCGGCAAGGCCAAGAACGTCATCACCTGCCCGTACCACGCCTGGACCTTCAAGCTCGACGGCGAGCTGGCCCACGCCCGCAACTGCGACAACGTGGTCAACTTCGACAAGGAAAATTCCACCCTGGTGCAGCTGCGCGTAGAAGAATACGCCGGGTTCATCTTCATCAACATGGACATGGACGCCGGCTCCGTCGAAGACCAGCTGCCAGGTATGCAAGCCCGTATGCGTGAGGCCTGCGCGGTAATCGACGACCTGCACCTGGCGGCGCGTTTCGTCAGCGACACCCCGGCCAACTGGAAGTCGATCGTCGACAACTACCTGGAATGCTACCACTGCGCCCCGGCGCACCCAGGCTTCTCCGACTCGGTGGACGTTGGCCAGTACAGCCACAGCCTGCACGGCAACTGGACCCTGCAGTACGGCCTGGCCAAGCCTTCGGAGCAGTCGTTCAAGTTCGACGAAAATGTGAAGGACCCGTCGTTCGCCGGCTTCTGGGCCTGGCCATGCACCATGTTCAACGTGCCGCCAGGGGCCAACTTCATGACCGTGATCTACGAGTTCCCGGTCGATGCCGAAACCACCCTGCAGCACTACGACATCTACTTCCTCAACAAGGACATCACTGAAGAGCAGCAGAAGCTGATCGACTGGTACCGCGAAGTGTTCCGCCCAGAAGACCTGCGCCTGGTCGAAAGCGTGCAAAAGGGCCTGAAATCGCGTGGCTACCGTGGCCAGGGCCGCATCATGGCCGACCGCGAGCGCAGCGGCATGAGCGAGCACGGCATCGCCCACTTCCACAACCTGATCGCCGTGGCCCACCTCGACGATTGATGGCAACCGCTCCACGTTAATGTGCATGTAAAGGTGCGCGGCAGGGCCTGCCGCACACCCCGGCAGTCGAGGTGAACCATGGCCAACACTTATGAAATGTTCAGCGTCCGCGTAACTGACGTGGAACACGCCACGCCGCTGATCAAGCGCTTTACCCTGGCCCGCGAAGACGGCGCGGCGATGCCCGCCTTCACCGGTGGCAGCCACGTCATCGTGCAGATGCAAGGCGCCGACGGCAGCCAGTTCAGCAACGCCTACTCGCTGATGAGCGACCCGCGCGACACCCGCAGCTACCAGATTGGCGTGCGCCTGGAAGAGCAGTCCAAGGGCGGCTCGGCGTTCATGCACCAGCAGGTGGAAGTCGGCACCCGCCTGACCATTTCTTCGCCCAACAACCTGTTTGCCCTGGACCCTTCAGCTGGCCGCCATGTGCTGATTGCCGGTGGTATCGGCATTACCCCGTTCCTCGCGCAACTGCATGAGCTGGAAGGCGGCAGCACCGACTACGAGCTGCACTATGCCTTCCGCGCACCGGAACACGGCGCGTTTCAGGAGCAACTGGCCAGTGGCCCGCACGCGGCCAATACCCGTTTCTACATCGACAGCCTCGACCGCAAGCTCGACCTGGCCGCCTTGTGCGCCGGGCTGGACGAGCAAGCGCACCTGTACGTGTGCGGCCCCAAACCACTGATCGACGCGGTCATCGCCTGCGCGGCCCAGGCCGGCATTGCCGAGCACCGCGTGCATTGGGAACAGTTTGCCGCCACCCCCGTCACCGGCAGCGCCTTTACCGTGGTGCTGGCGCAGTCGGGCGTGGAGTTGCAGGTGGAAGAAGGCATGACCATTCTGCAGGCCATTGAAAAGTCCAAGGCCGCCAAGGTCGAGTGCCTGTGCCGCGAAGGCGTGTGCGGTACGTGCGAGACCGCCATTCTGGAGGGCGAGGCCGAGCATTATGACCAGTACCTGAGCGACGAGGAGAAGGCTGCCCAGCAGAGCATCATGCTGTGCGTCTCGCGCGCCCGTACGGCGCGGCTGGTGCTGGATCTGTAAGTTAGCGTTGCAAAGGCCGTCAACCAAAAGTTGACGGCTTGCGTATACTGGCAGGCTCTTGGCCCAGATCAGGACACCCTGCCGATGTTGGAAAACAGCTTTGCCTTCCGCCTCAAGGAACTGCTTGAGCATCACAAGCTGACCCTGCAAGCCGTGGGCACGGCCTTGGGCATCTCGCGCACCGCAGTGCACAAGTGGACCCGTGGCGGCGAGATCGACTACGACAACCTGCGCAAGCTGGCCGACTTTCTCAAGGTCAACTGGATCTGGCTACGCTATGGCGACGAAGCCCTGCAGAACATCCAGCAACCGCAGGTGGTCGAACTGCCGATGACCGACCTGCGCCGGCGCCTGACCGCCGAGATCATGGAAAGCGAAACGCGCATGAAGCTGGCCCAGGAAGGCGCGCGCATCGTCACCTGGGAGTGGAACCTGATCAGCGACGAAGTCACCTACTCGCCTAACGTCGAGCAGGTGTACGGCTGGCCGGTGCACCACAACGAAGACTTCTGGAAGCACCTGCCCGACGAAGACGTGCAGCGCATGCAGGCGATGTACGCCGAGGCGGTAGCCGAAGGCACGGGTTGTGAGTGCGACTTCCGCATCACCCGCCCCGATGGCGAAATACGCTGGATTTCCTCCCGCGCCACGGTGGTACGCGACAGCGCCGGGCGCTCGGTGAAAATGGTCGGCATCAGCATGGACAACACCGAACGCCAGGTGGCCCAACAGGCGCTGAGCCAAAGCGAGGAACGCTTCCGGGCGATCTTCGAACTGGCCTGGGGCGCCCTCGCCTACATCGACCCGGACGGCACCTGGCAGCGGGTCAACAACAGCCTGTGCGAGCTGCTGGGCTACCGCGCCGAAGAGCTTTACGGCATGACCTTCCAGCAAATCACCCACGCTGACGACCTGGGGCAGAACCTGCAGCTGTTACAACGCATGCTGGCCGGTGAAACCGAGCGTTACGAGGTAGAAAAACGCGTGCGCCACAAGAACGGCGCGTACATCTGGGTGCGCGCCCGCACCTCGTTGCAGCGCCATGCCAATGGCGAGCCGGAGCACCTGATCAGCGTGTTCGAAGACATCAGCGCCGAGCGCCTGGAACATGAACGGCTGCAGGCGCACATCGCCGCGCTGGAGGCTCGACTGGCCTCCCGCTAAGCACCCTATAGGTCGCCTTCGAAAGCCGAGCGCACAGCCTGCACAACGCGCTCGGCCCGCGCAGCATCCTCCAGTTGTGGATAAGCTTTTTTCAATTTACCGGACACGTGCCAGCCGTTTTCCTTGAGCGAGCGGATGATGCGATTGGCATCCTGATCGGGCATTTCCAGCACGTCCTTCAGGCGCTCCTGTGCACGCCGGAATACCACCAGCACCCGCGCTTCATCGGCCATTTCCTTGCGCACGGTTTGCGCAACGACCTGAGCGGTATACAGCACGTGTGCGGTCAAGTCCGGGTATCGCCAGGCTACGGCTGCATCATCGTACTCATCGAACATGAAGTTGCTCGACGTGCCGTCAGCGTATGTAGTGGTTTTGCCGAAACGGTACGACGCCCCATAGCGCTGCATGAACGGCCTGGAAAAAACATCCAGCACTTGGTCGTAGCCCACACGAAATGCGATTGAGCTGGTGATCGTGGCAGACACCGGCAGGATGACCCCAGCCGGCATGGCCTTGTCACGAATCAAGGTGTCGTTGATGAGAAACCGATGAATCCGACCGTTGCCATCACGCATTGGGTGGATGTACACGAAGCCGAATGCCAAAACTGCAGCTCTGGCTAATGATTCAGCACCCCGTGTAGCAGCTTCGAAGGCCTTGAGCCCCTCAATCAGCTCCGCGACCTGCGTGTAATGGGGCGCAATGTAGTGCACGATATCTTCGCGCATGGTCGCTTGCCCAACAAAAACAGGGGACTGCCGCAACCCTAGGCCAAGCGCTTCGTGCCCCAATATCCCGGCCTGTAATTTGTGCAGTGTTCGCTCGCTCAACGGCTCTTCGACAATGCCACAGTACCTGGCAATGACATGTGCAAACCGTTGGATTCTGTCAGCTTGGTCGGCTTCTTTTTCGATCAGAAAGCTGGCGCGCGACTCCTTGAAGGTCAACCAACTCGCACTGCGCATCAGAATGTCGGCACCAAATGCCTGGTCGAGTTCACCCAGCGCAGCCGTCAGGTCGAATGCCAACGCGTTTTGAATCTCCTCAGTACGGCGCAACATCGGGCAAAAGCCAGGCGTGCCAGGCAGGTTGTCATTTACCCGCCAGCGACGCACACGCAATGGCAGGGTACGTACCAAGTACTTTTGGCTGGCAACAGCATCGCAGTAAGCACCATTGCCAATATCCGGTATATCCAGACGGGTTGCGGTGAGCCATTCGTAGAAAAAACCGGTACGCCGGGCAAACTGGCCAAAGGGGGATTGCCTGCACCAGGCCTCGATCGGCTCAGGCCCCACGGCTGCGAACAAGCGCGCAAAGAATTCGAGGTGAATTTCCTCGTACTTAAGACCGAATTCGAAATGGCCTGCAAAGCTGTCGGATGGCCGATAGCTTGGCGGGTACTGATTCACAATGAGCCCGTCGCTGTCACGGCTCACCCGGGTCGTCCCGATCATCGATTCGACGCGAAGCGGCTGCACCATCGTGATGCCATACCGATCGGCCAACGCCTTGAAGCCTACCTGCATTGCTGAATCCTTTACCTTCGGTACGAAAACACTACCAATTAAAAGAATTTACGCGAAAACGCTAACCGGGTACGCACGAATTGACTAACGGCGTTGCGAAAACTTTAACAAAAGGCAGTTTCTGACGAAAAAAGCTAACAGAAAAGCATCAAGCGACCACCACCGCACTCCCCTGACGCAACCAGTCGATAAACCGTGCAAACAACTCGGACTGGGAGTTGATCTCCAGCTTCAGGTACAGGTTCTTGCGGTGCATGCGCACCGTCTCAGGCGAGATACCCAGCTCCAGCGCGGTGGATTTTACCGAGTGTCCGCGCAGAATCATGTGTGCCACCTCGCGCTCGCGGTCGGTCAGCACCTGGCAGCCAAAGCTGTCGAACGCCGCCTGCAAGCCGCCGCGCTCAACCGATGCGGTGCCAGGCTCCAGGTTATGCCGGGCATAGCGCCCCAGCAGTTCGCGCACCATCGGCTCCAGCGCCCGCAGCAGGTCGACCTGCCCGGCACTCAGGGGCGTACCGCTGCAACCTTGGAACAGGCTCAATGACAGCTTGCGACCCGCGCTGAGGTCGACGATGTAGTAGCTGTCTTCGCTGCAACCGGTGGCCAGGTAATAAGCCTTGTAGTAGTCGCTGTCGAGGAAGTTGTCGGGGGCGATTTCCTGTAGGTGGTAAAAGCCTTCTGCCAGGCCGCCTTGCACGGCCAGGCAGAACGGGTCAAGCAGGTAGCCGGCGCTGAAGTAGCGTTCCAGCACAGCGGCACGGTGCAGTTCGGGGATGCCTTGCTGGTACAACAGCTGCGGCGCCCGCCCCTGGCACTCCAGGCTGATCATCATCGATTCCACCTGCACCAGCTGGCCGATGGCAGCGGCCACATACTCCAGCGCCTCAGGCGTTTCGCTATTGGCCAGCGCGCGCTGCAACGCCGCATGCCATTGCTGCAGCGCGCCCATGGTGAGGGTAAGCGGGGTGTCGGGGGTGGCCTGGGTCATGCCCGGCAGTCTAGCCTGCCAGGCACGCCCCCGCACAGCCCTTTGCGCCAGGCTCATCGGCCCCGGTACAGGCCAAGCGCGGTGAGTTCGCGCGCGGTTTCGATGATGCACTGGCGCAGGGTCTCGACGATTTCATCCACCTGCGCATGGGTGATGATCAACGGCGGCGACATCACGTTCAGGTGCATGATCGGGCGTACCAGCAGCCCCTTGGCCTGGGCCTTGCTGTGGATACGCTCGCCGATGTTCACCTCATCCGGGAACAGCGCCTTGCTGGCCTTGTCGGCCACGAACTCGACGCAGGCCATCAGCTTCATGCAACGCACATCGCCCACCAGCGGCAACTCGCGCAGGCTTTGCAGGCGTTGCTCCAGATAGCTGCCAACGTCCTTGACGTGCTCCAGCAACTGCTCGCGCTCGATGATCTCGATGTTCTTCAGCGCCGCCGTGCAGCACACCGGGTGACCGCTGTACGTGAAACCATGGGTGAAGCAACGGCCCTTGCCCGGCTCGGCGATAACCTGCCAGATGCGCTCGGAGAAAATGCACGCGCCCAGCGGCAGGTAGGCCGAGGTCAGGCCCTTGGCGGTGGTGATGATGTCGGGGGTAACGCCAAACAGTTCCTCGCTGGCGAAGAAGGTACCCAGGCGCCCGAACGAGGTCACCACCTCGTCGGCGACGAACAAGATGTCGTAGGTCTGGCACAGCTGCCACATGCGCTGGAAATAGCCTTGGGGCGGAATGATCACCCCGCCCGACCCCATGATTGGCTCGGCGAAGAACGCCGCCACGTTGTCGGCGCCCAGCGAGAGGATCTTGTCCTCGAACTCGGCCACCAGGAAGTCGAGGAACTCGGCCTCGTCCATGTCGTCCGGCGCACGGTACGGGTTGGGGTTGGAGACGTGGTGGATCAGGTCATGGTGATAATCGAACTCCGGCACCCGGTCGGCGGCCTTGTTGCCGATCGACATGGTCAGGGTGGTGGAGCCGTGGTAGGCGTTGTAGCGAGCAATGATGTGCTTCTTGTGTAGCTTGCCGCGGCAGTTCTGGTAGTACTGGATCAGCCGGTAGGCGGTGTCGACAGCGGTCGAGCCGCCGGTGGTGAGGAACACATGGTTCAGGTCGCCGGGGGCCAGCTGCGCAAGTTTCTGGCACAGCTCGATGGCCACATCGTTGGCCATGTCGGAGAACGGGTTGGAATAGGCCAGTTGGCGCACCTGGTCGGCGATGGCCAAGGCCATTTCCTCACGGCCCAGGCCGATGTTGGTGCACCACATGCCGCCAACAGCATCAAGGAAGCGGTTGCCGTGGGTGTCGCGAATGTACGCGCCCTCGCCGGCGACGATGTTCAGTGCGCCTTGCTCGCGGTGCTCGTCGAACACATGGTAGCCGTGCATGTAGTGGGCCTTGTCGGCTTCCACCAGCGGGTCGTGGGCGATGGCGAATGCTTTGCTTGGGGTGGCCATGGGCAGCTCCTTGGCGGGAATCGTTGGGCAGTGTTCAGAAACCGGTCTTGACCGTGCTCCAGACCCGGGTAATGGCACGCATGTCCTTGGGGCTCTGGGTTTTCTGCGCGAACAGGCGTTCGCGGGTGGATGAATCGGGGTAGATGGCCGGGTCCTGGCGGATGTCGTCACGCACCAGCGCAGTGGCGGCGGCGTTGCTGTTGGCGTAGTGGATGTAGTCGGTGACCTTGGCCATGGTCTGCGGCTGCAGCAAAAACTCGATGAAGCGGTGGGCGTTGGCCGTGTGCGGCGCATCCTTGGGGATGTACAGGTTGTCGAACCAGATCAACGAGCCTTCCTGGGGGATGAAGAACGACAGCTTGATGTCCTTCTTCGCCTCCACCGCACGGGCCTGGGCGGTGGCGTAGTCGCCAGACCAGGTCAGTGCCAGGCAGACATCGCCATTGGGCAGGCTGGTGAGGTAGTTGACCGAGTCGAACTTGCGAATGTAGGGGCGGATGCTCAGCAGCAGTTGTTCGGCAGCCTTGAGGTCGGCCGCAGATGCGCTGCGCGGGTCCTTGCCCAGGTATTGCAGGGCCAGCGGGATGACCTCGGTGGGCGCGTCCATCAGGGTGACGCCACAGTCGGCGAAGCGCGAGACGATCTTGGGGTCGAACAGCATGGCCAGCGAGCCGATGGGGGCATCGGGCATGCGTGCGGTGATCTTGTCGACGTTGTAGGTGACCCCCGAGCTGCCCCAGGTGTAGGGTGCCGAGTACTTCAGGCCTGGGTCATAGCCTTGCAGGTTGTTGACGACTTGCTGGTCGAGGTTGTGCCAGCTGGGCAGTTGCTGCTTGTCCAGCGCCTGGAACACGCCGGCGCTGATCAGCGGGGGTACCAGGGAGGCGTTGAGCATGACCAGGTCGTAACCGGAACGGCCGGTGAGCAGTTTGGTCTGTACCGTTTCGTAGCCGTCGAAGGTGTCGTAGATGACCTTGATGCCGGTGGCCTTCTCAAAGTCGGCCAGGGTGGTTTCGCCGATGTAGTCGGTCCAGTTGTACAACCGTAGCGTGTTGCCGCTGTCCACCTCTGCCGCCAGGGCGAGGCTGGCGCCAGACACCAGCAGCAGACCACCCATCACCTTCAGTACCTTGCGCATGGCAACTCCATCGTGTGAATGCTCCGGATCGAGCCGATGGGTTCACTATCGGGGGATTTGCCGAGGGGGAACATACCCCGAATGTGTGGGTGGTCGTTTTTTAGCAGGTGGATCTCAACAGCCTGCCGAATCTTTGGGGCTGCTTTGCAGCCCTTTCGCGACACAAGGCCGCTCCCACAGGATTACCGTCAGCTTCGATGCCTGAGCTGTCCTTGTGGGAGCGGCCTTGTGTCGCGAAAGGGCCGCAACGCGGCCCCTATGGTCAGTACAGGAGAAAGGTCAGGTCAGCGGGTACAAAGCCTCATCGAACTGCGCCAACCGCGGGAACACCAGCGGCTGATCATCCGAGAGCTGCTCCAGCCGCTGTCGGTATTGCTGCAAGAAGCCCTGGCGCGCCTCATCGCTGATATACGGCACATGCCAGGCCACGAACGGCGGCAACACCTCGAACCCCACGTAGGCCAGCGTACCCCGCAGAATCGGCCGCAACATGTCTTCCAGCGGCCCATGAATCGCCCCTTCGCCAAACATGTGCTCGCGCCCGCCCAGGGTCACGGTCACCAGCGCCTTCTTGCCCGCCAAACCACCCTGGTCGTAGAAGCGCTTGCCGCCATAGCACACCCCCGACACCAGCACCCGGTCGATCCAGCCCTTGAGCATGGCCGGCGCCGAGAACCAGAAGATCGGGAAGTTAAGCACCAGCAGGTCAGCCCACAGCAGCTTGTCCAGCTCCTGCTGGATGTCCTCGGCAATGGCACCGCGCTTGACCCCCTGGCGTTGCTCCAGGGCATACACCAGATACTCCGGGTTCTCACGCTGGGTAAAGTCTTCGGCACTGGCCACCGGGTTCCAGCCCATGGCGTACAAGTCGCTGACCTGCACCTGGTGGCCCTGGGCACGGAAGGTTTCCACGGCCTGGTCGCGCAGTGCGGCGGTAAACGATTGTGGCTCGGGGTGAGCGTGGACGATCAGTACATTCACTCGTGTTCTCCTTGCACAAAACAGGTTGTCTGGCCGCCGTCGCTTAGCCTTGCATCAGCTCGCCGGCACAGCGGGCGATGCGCTGGCAGGCATCGACCAGCGCCTCGTTGTCCAGCACCAGCCCCAGGCGAATATGCCCGGCGGCGCTGGGGCCAAAGGCTTCGCCGGCCAGTACCGACACGCCCTGGCTGTCCAGCAGGCGGTTGGCAAAGGCCTGGGCACTGAGGCCGGTTTCGCGGATATCGACCATCACGAACATGCCTCCATCGGGCTTCAACGCCTTGAGGCCCGGGCAGCCAGCCAGTTGCTCGCACACCAGGTCACGGCGCTGGCGATAGGCCTCGCGCATGGCGTCCAGTTCTGGTAGCTGCTGCTCCAGCGCCACCACCGCAGCGTCCTGGATGAAGTCCGGCGAACCGTACAGCATGCACAGGGCGAGGTTTTCCAGGTGCGTGGCCAGTTCCTTCGAGCCGACCACCCAGCCCATCCGCCAGCCGGTCATGGCATGCGATTTCGACAGGCTGTTGAGGGTGGCGGTACGTTCAGCCATGCCCGGCAGGCTGGCTGGGCTGACATGTTCGCCTTCGTACAGCAACTCGCTGTACACCTCGTCGGAGATCAGCCACAGGTCATGGGCGATGCACAATTCGGCGAGTGCTTCCCAGGTCGCACGGGGCAGGCTTGCACCCGAGGGATTGTGCGGGCTGTTCAGGGCCAGCGCGCGGGTGCGCGGCGTGATGCGCTCGGCCACGTCTCGCGGGCAGACGCGAAAACCGTTCTCCGGCTTGACCGGCACCGGTATCACCTTGGCACCACAAGCACCGAACACGGCCTCGTACGTGACATACATGGGCTCGGCAACGATCACCTCGTCGCCCGGGTCCAGCACGCACTGGGCCACGCAGTACAGCGCGCACTGAGCCCCCGCCAACACGGTCACCTGGTCCGCACTGACGGCTTGGCCGCTGCGCTGCCGGTGGCGGTTGGCGATGGCCTGGCGCAAGGCCAGCTTGCCGCGCACATCGGCGTAATGGGTGTGGCCCGCTCGCAGGCTGTCGATGGCCGCCTGGACAATCGGCGCAGGGGTGTCGAAGTCCGGGTCCCCCACCGACAGCAACAGGATGTCCTTGCCCTCGGCCTGCAGCGCCAGGGCGCGGTAGTGGATGTCCCAGGCCGCAGCCCCGTCGCCGGCGATGCGTTGGGTGAGCGTGGCGTAGCGCATGGCAATCTCCCTTCAATGGCGGGTTCAGTCGACGAGGATCTTCGGGTTGGAACTGCCCCACACGGTGTACAGGTCGGCGAGCAACGCGCCGTTGATGTCTTCCATTTCGGCCTGGGTGATCTCGCCCCCGGCCTGCTTGCCGAACAGCACCACTTCGTTGCCCCCTTTCACATCCGGGAAGTCGGTGACATCGACCATCAGCGTGTTCATCGACACCTTGCCCACTACCGGCACACGGTGGCCGTTGATCAGCACATGGCCCTTGTTGGTGAACGCCCGGCGGTAACCGTCGGAGTAACCGACGGTGATGTTGGCCAGCCGAGAGTCACGAGCCAAGGTAAAGGTGCGGTCGTAGCCGACGGTGTTGCCGGCCGGGTAGCTGTGCACGGCAGCCACACGCGACTTGAACTGCATGGCACGCTGGTACTCGGTGTGGCTCGGCACGGTGTCACCGAACAGCGCGCCACCGGTGCGCACCATGTCCAGGCGCGCTTCCGGCACCTCCAGCGTAGCGAACGAGTTGGCGGCGTGCAGGGTAAGCTTGCTGCGGTCGAGCTTGGCGTGCTTGATCAGCCAGTCGGTCTGCTCGTTGAACGCTGCCAGGCCCTTGCGCACATCGTCCTTGTCTTCCACCGCAAAGTGGGTCATCAGCGCGACCAGCTTGAGGTGCTTCTGGTCGGTGATCTGCAGCGCTTCGCCACGGCCGGACCAGGTGCTCATCTCCACCCCGTTGCGGCTCATGCCGCTGGAATTGAGCGCCAGGTGGATGCGCAACGGCTTGCCATGGCGCTCGGCGATGGCATCGAGCTGGCGGGCGAATTCGGCACTGCCCACCAGTTCTTCCATGTCGTACTGCAAGGCGTCTTCCACTTCGCTGAGGCTGGCCAGGCGCACCCGTACCAGTTGCCCGGTAAAGCCACTGGCGCGGACCACGCGGGCTTCCTCGTTGCTGGCCACCGCCACACAGGGCACGCCCTGGGCAATGATCGACGGCATCACCAGGCCGACACCGTGGCCATAGGCATCGGCCTTGAGCACGGCACACAGCTTGGACTTGCCGGCCAGTTCGGCCTGCAAGGTGCGGATGTTGTGTTGCAGGGCGCTGGCGCTGATTTCGACCCAGGCGTTGCTGTTTTGCACGGTCAAAGCGGTGGTGCCGTTGTCCATCGACAGCGGCGGCGCAGCGTACAGCGGAGCCTGGCCAGTGATCAGCAGGGCCAGGGAAGCGGCCAGAAGGGTACGGCGAAATGGCATGGTGGTTTCTCTTGTTATGGGTGTTGTGCGCGGTTTAGCGCACACAGGTATGTTTGAGTTCGATAAAGGTCACACCAGGTGTGGCGAAGCCAATGGCCAGGTCGGCCTGCAGCGCGTCCAGGTCTCGCGGCTGGCGCACTGCGCAACCAAAGGCGCGGGCCAGGCCGATGAAGTCCGGGTTGCGTGGCAGTACGCCGACCGGTTCGATGTCCAGGCCGAGCATGTCGTCACGGATCTGACCGAGGGCGTCATTGTTCCACAGCAGCACGACCAACGGGCGGTCCAGTTCTTCGACCGCAGTGGCCAGTTCCTGGGCGGTGTAAAGAAAACCGCCGTCGCCCACCAGCACCAGGCCTGGGCGGTGATCGGTGGCGAGCATGCCGCCGATGCCGGCCGGCAGGCCGTAGCCGAGGGTGCCGTAGCCGGTGGGGTGCAGCCAGCTGCGTGGCGCCCGGCTGGCGAAAGCGTAGTTGCCAGTGTAGGCCAGCTGGGTCATGTCGCTGCTGATGAACGCGTCGTCGGGCAGCACGGCGGCAATGCGGTCCAGAATGGCCTGGTGCGTGGCCTGCAATGGCGCATGCCCGTTGCGGATGGCCTGGCGCAGGTTGGCCACGGCGTCGTGGGCCTGAGCCGGTTCGCGGGCGAGCTCCGGCAGGTGGTCGAGCAAACCGCACAGGGTTTGCCGGGCATCGCCGTGCAGGGCCATGGCACAGGGGTAGAAGTCGTTGAACTTGCGCGGGTCGATGTCCACGCGCAGCAGTTCACCCGTGATCGGCAGGCGCTCGCGCCAGAAATCGGTGTCGGCCATTTCGGTGCCCACGGCCAGCACCACATCGGCCTCGCTGATGAGTTGCCAACCGGGCTCCAGGCACAGGCTAGAGCCGGCATTGAGAGGCGCGTCCGGTGGCAGCAGGCCCTTGCCGGCCACGCTGGTGAACACCGGTGCCGCCAGGCGAGTGCTCAACTGCTCCAGTGGCTCGGCAGCGTGCAGCGCCCCCCCGCCGGCGATGATCATCGGCCGCTTGGCCGCCGCCAGCTTCAGGGCCGCCCGGTCGAGGGTTTCCCGGCACGGCTGGCCACGGCCGGGGCGGCGCACCACCTCGTTGCTCCAGTCGCGGCTTACCGGTGCGGCCAGCACGTCCAGCGGCACCGAAATGTGTACCGGGCGCGGCCGTTCGCTGTCGAACACGGCCCAGGCGCGGGCGATCAGCTCGGGCAGGTCTTCGCCGCGCAGGGCCACAGCGGAAAACGCGGTGATCGGCGCTGTCATGGCGCGCTGGTCCTGGGTTTCGTGCAGGCAGCCCCAACCCTTGCCCAGGCTGGCGGTGTGGTTGACGCTGGAAATCACCAGCATCGGGATGGAGTCGGCATAGGCCTGGCCGATGGCGGTGGCGGCGTTGGTCACGCCCGGGCCGGTGATGACAAAGCACACTCCAGGCTTGCCACTGACCCGCGCGTAGCCGTCGGCCATGAAACCGGCTCCCTGCTCGTGGCGGGTCAGCACATGGCGGATGCCACTGCCCGGCAGGCCACGGTACAGCTCCAGGGTATGCACGCCGGGGATGCCGAACACGGTCTCCACGCCGTAATTGGCCAACAGCCGTACCAGCGCCTGACCGGCAGTCATGCTGTGGTTACTCATGTCGTTCTCCTTGCGCCTGGCCGAGACGGATCAACGCGTCGACCGCAGTGGTGCCACGGGCCCCCACCATCAATGGGTTCACATCCAGTTCCAGCAGGTGCCCGGCGTTTTCGCAGGCGTAGTCGGCCACCGCGCGGATGGCTGCAACCAGGGCGTCGAGGTCCGCAGCCGGGCGACCACGGAAGCCTTGCAGCAGGCTGGCGCTGCGCAGGTTCAGCAGTGCGGCACGGATGGCGCTGTCGGTGGTGGGCAACAACAGGCTGACACTGTCTTTGAGCAGCTCGACCAACACGCCTCCGGCACCCATCACCAGAGCCAGGGCGAAGTCGTGCTCACGCTTGATGCCAACGATCAGCTCGGCCAGCGGCGGCTCGGCCATGGGTTCGAGCAGTACCTGGTCGAATGCTACGTGCGGGGCGTAGGCGGCGATGCGCTGGCGCATCTGCACCAGTGCGGCTTCCAGCGCAGCAGCATCGCGCAGGTTCAGCGCCACCGCACCGGCTTCGGTCTTGTGTGGCAACTGCGCGCTGACGGCCTTCAGCACCAGCGGGTAACCCACGCGTGCGGCGTCTGCCACGGCACGCTCGGGCGTGCTGAGTACGCCCGCGGGCACCGGCAAGCCAAAGGCGCGCAGCGCTTGCTTGGATTGCCATTCATCCAACAACCGGTTTTCGCCCGTGAGCGCCTGTGGGCACAACGGTACGCGTGCGGCCTCGCCCTGCTCCAGCAGCCGCTGGCGGTTACGCTGGTAGGCGACAATGCGGCCCCAGGCCGCCAAGCCGTCCTCGACACCCTGCAAGGCAGCAATGCCATGTGAATGGAGGCGCTCACGTGCGCTGGCGGGTAGCAGCTCCGGGAAGGCCGAGGTAACGAAGCCAATCTTGCCGTGGCGTTCCAGCGCATCGCAGTACAGCCCCAGCAACAGGTCGCACTCCTTGCGTTCGCCGGTAAATGCCGCCGGGTAATCCAGCACCAGCATGGCCGCATCGGCTGCGCCGCTCAGCGTGCTGTCGAGCATGCGTTGCAGGGCGGCTTCATCGCCCCAGATGGCCGTGGTGAAATCCAGCGGGTTGACCAGGTTGGCATAGGCCGGCAACACGTCGGCCAATTGCGCCACCTGCCCTTGTTCCAGCTTGGGCAGGTTCAACTGGTTGCGTTCGGCATAGTCGGCAATCAGGCCGGCATCGCCGCCTGAGCAGGCCAGCGCGATCAGCTCGCCGTCGACCGGCAAGCGTCCGCAAGCGGCGGCCTTTAGCGTTTCGACAAAGCTGACCGGGCCACTGACACGGATCACGCCCAAGCGCTGGAACAGGCTGTCGTACAAAGCATCGGAGCCGGACAACGAGCTGGTGTGGCTGAGCGCCAGTTCAGCACCGATCTGCGACACGCCCGTTTTCAGGGCAATGATTGGCGTGCCCTGTTGCAGCGCTTTGTGAGCGGCACGCGCGAAGCCCGGCACGTTTTTCAGGCCTTCCAGATGCAGGCCGATCGCCGTTACCCGTGGATCGTCAAGCAGCACGTCCATCAACTCGGCCACACCCAGTTGCGCCTGGTTACCGACCGAAGCCATGTAGGCCACCGGCAGCGAGCGGTCGCTCATGGACAGGTTGTAGGCGAAGTTACCGCTCTGGGTGAGAATCGCCACGCCCTTCTCCACCTGTTTGCCGCCATGGGCCACCGGCCACAGGGCGGCCCCGTGCAGGTAGTCGAGCAGGCCGTAGCAGTTGGGGCCGAGCAAAGCCATGTCGCCAGCAGCGTCAAGCAGGCACCGCTGCAACTGGCGGCCCTCCTCGCCACACTCGGCAAAGCCCGAGGCGTAGCAGATGGCGCCACCGGCCCCGCGTGCAGCCAACTCGGCCACACACTGCAAGGTCAGCTCGCGGTTGGTGGCGATGAACACCGCGTCCGGGGCATAGGGCAAGTCGGCCACCCGCGCTACGCAAGGGATGCCCTCCAGGCTTTCGTGCTGCGGGTTGACCAGCCACAGCTCGCCACCAAAGCCCCCTTCGGCGCAACGCTTGAGCGCCCGCGCCATGCTGCGCCCGCCCACGAAGGCCAGGTGCCGGGGCGCCAGCAGGCGCTTGAGGTTGTCACGAATCGATTGCGACATGTGCGTTCTCCAGGCCGGTCAGCGCAGCAGCGGGCGCAGCAGTTCACGGGCGATGATGTGCCGCTGGATTTCCGAGGTGCCCTCCCAGATGCGCTCGATACGCGCATTGCGCCAGATGCGCTCGACCGGCCCTTCATCCATCAGGCCCATGCCACCGAAGATCTGCACGGCTTCGTCGGCCACCTTGCCCAGCACTTCACTGGCAAACAATTTGGCCATGCCGGCCTCGCCATCGGTCATGCTGCCCTGGTCCATCTTCCAGGCAGTGTGCAGGGTGAGCATTTCGGCAGCGCGGATCTGCGTCGCCATGTCGGCCAGCTTGAACGACACACCTTGATAGCTGCCAATGGCCTGGCCGAACTGCTTGCGGTCGGCGGCCCATTGCAGCGACAGGTCGAGGGCGCGCTGGGCCTGGCCTACGCAGTTGGCGGCCACCATCACCCGGCCGGCGGTGAGCCAGGCGTTGGCCACTTCCCAGCCTTTGTCGACTTCACCCAACACCTTGCTGGCCGGTACCCGGCAATCGTCGAAGAACAGCTCATAAGTGTGATAGCCGCGGTTGCTCACGCACTTGGGGCCACGGCGGATGGTCATGCCCGGCGTACCCCGGTCCACCAGGAAGGCCGTGACCGCGTTGCGCTTGCGCCCGTTGTGCTCGTAGGTGTCGGTGACGGCAAAGACAATGGCGAAGTCGGCATGGCCCGCGTGGCTGATGAAGTGCTTGCTGCCATTGATGACAAAGTCATCGCCCTGGCGCACGGCGCGGGTCTTGATGGCGTTGGCATCAGAGCCGGCCCCCGGCTCGGTGAGGGCGAAGCAGTCGGTTTTCTCGCCTTGCACGCAGGGCAGCAGGTAGTCGTTGATCTGCTCGTCCTTGCAGGCCATGAGGATTTTCGAAGGCCGGGCAACGAACACATGCAGCGCCCAGGACACCTTGGACAGCTCGCGTTCGATCAGCGCCTGGGACAGGTAGTCCAGGCCACCGCCGCCGACTTCCTCGGGCATGTTGAAGGCGTAGAACCCGGCAGCGAGGGCTTTGCCACGGATCTGCGCGGCCAGTTCCGGGGACACGGCATCGGCACGGTCCACCGCTTCCTCATGGGGCAGCAGCTCTTTGGCAACAAAGCTGCGTACCGCTTCCACCAACATTTCTTGTTCTTGGGTCAGTTGGAAATTCATCTGCGAAGGTCCTGGTCAGGGTCGGTATCGGGTTACTGGCCGGTGAAACGGGGGGCGCGACGTTCAACCGAGGCTTGCAGCGCCTCGGCGCCGTCCTGGCTACGGCCACACAGCAGGCCGGCGTGGCGCTCGGCTTCCAGCTGTTCGGCCAGGGTGCACCGGGCGCCGTCGCGGATCAGCCGCTTGGTTTGCGCGTAGGCGAAGGTCGGGCCGTTGGCCAGGCGCCCGGCCAGTTCGGCGGCTACGGCGGGCAGTTGTTCGTCAGGGCACACTTCGCTGACCAGCCCGGCTGCCAGGGCGCGTTCGGCGCCCCACAGTTCATCGAGGAACAACAGGCGCTTGGCCTGTTCGCTGCCGATCAGCCGAGGCAGGTGCCAGCTGGCGCCGGCATCGGGGCTGTAGCCCATGCTGGTGTAGCCGGCCTTGAAGCGCGCCGAGGCGGCGGCGATGCGCAGGTCGCAGCACAGGCTGAGGTCCATGCCCCCACCCACAGCGGTGCCGTTGATGGCCGCGAGGGTGGGTTTGTCGAGGCTGTGCAAGCGCAACATCAGGGCGTGGGCGGTTTCGGTCCAGCCATAGGTTTCCAGGGTGCCTGCGGCCTCGGCGGCGGCCCACTCGGCCAGGTCGGCACCGGCGCAGAAGCTGCGGCCGCTGCCGGTCAATACCACCACGCGTACGGCCGGGTCGCCGTTGTGGCTGTCGAGCAAGGCGTGCAGCTGCTTGAGGGTGGGGATATCCAGCGCGTTGCGCTGCTCGGGGCGGTTGAGGGTGATCCAGGCAACGCCGGCTTCGACCTTGCTCAACAGAGACGACGACGGGGTGGTCATGTGGGCCTCGGTATTGTTGTGTCTATTTGAGGGGCTGACGAGGGAGATACTAAACGAGTGTTCAACAAGGCGGGATGGGCTGTTACAACTTCGCACAACTTGGTCTTCGACGTTACACCCCCCCCTGTGATTGCAGGGGGGGGTGCGGTATGGGCTGTCGGTTCAGACGCCGGGCGCGCTGGGTGCCAGGGCACCCTGCCGACGGCGATTGACGAAGAAATACGCCGCGTAGCACAGGGCAATGAAGCCAAAGCCCCAGTACAGCGACGGCCGCTGGGTTTCATCCAGCGCCAGGAACACGAACAGCGAACTGCACAGGGTGATGCACAGCAGCGGCACCAACGGGTACAGCGGCGCCCTGTACTTCAGGCCTTGCAGTTGCCCACCTTCACGCAGGTAGGCTTTGCGGAAGCGGTATTGCGCCAGGGCAATGACGATCCAGGTCACGGTGCCGGACATGCCGCTCACCGCCATCAGCACCATGAACAGGGTGTCGGCGGCAATGAAGCTGGTCATCAACGAGATCAACGCAAAGCACAGGGTGATGCTCAGCGCCCGCAGCGGTACACCACGCTTGCTCAGCGGCGACAGGCTTTTCGGCGCCATGCCGCTCTTGGACATGGCCCACAGAATGCGCGTGGACGCATACAGCCCGGAGTTGCCCACCGACAGGATGGCGGTAAGGATGACGAAGTTCATCAGGTCGGCGGCGTAAGGGATACCGACCATGTCGAACACCTGCACGAACGGGCTTTCCATCAAGCCGGCCTGCTCGTACGGCACGATGGCCGACAGCACGGCAATCGCCAGCACATAGAAGATCAGCACACGGAACACCACGTTGCGCACGGCCCGCGGGATGCTCTTTTCCGGGTGCTCGGTCTCACCGGCTGCCACGCCCATGATTTCACACCCCTGGAAGGCATAGACCACGGTCATCATCACGGCGAAGACTGCCGACAGGCCGTGTGGGAACAGCGACTCGCCCACCAGGTTGTCCAGCATCGGTGCCGGTGCCCCGCTGCTCAGCGGGATGGCGCCAAAAATCACCAACAGGCCAATGACAATGAAACCGAGGATGGTCGCCACCTTGATGCCCGAGAACCAGTACTCCGCCTCGCCAAAAGCGCGGGTGGCCAAGGCGTTGAGGCCGAACAGCACGACCACGAACAGCGCTGACCAGTACCAGATCGGCACCTCGGGGAACCAGCGGGTCATCAGCATGCCGGCGGCGGTGAACTCCAGGCCCACCGTAGTGGCCCAGCTCATCCAGTACACCCAGCCGATCATGAAGCCGGTGGCAGGGCCGATGAACTTGGTGGCGTGGGCCTGGAACGAGCCGGACACCGGCATCTGCACCGACAGCTCGCCCAGGCAGACCATCACCAGGTACATCAGCAAGCCTGCCACCAGGTAGGCCAGGATCGCGCCCACCGGGCCGCCCTGGTTGATGGTCACGCCCGAGCCCATGAACAGGCCGGTGCCGATCACCCCACCCAGCGACAACATGAAGATGTGGCGGCTTTTCAGTGCGCGGGTGAGCTGGATCTTCTCGTGGGTCTCAGTCATGGTGCACCTCGCCATTGCGGCCGGTGCGCGGTGTGGTGCGAAGGAAGGGCTGAGCACTAGGGCATGTCATTGTTCTTGTCTCCAGTAAGCCTCATGGACCGCGTACAGCACGGTTGCCATGGATTATTGGAAACAGATGTAAGGCGCCGTTGTACGAACGGATCGAAGATGTAAAAAGTCGTAAGTTTTTTGTACGTCAGCCCTGGATCAGCTGTTCCAGGGTGGCGCGGGCCTGACCGAGCTGGCTGGCCAATGGCTCGCCAAGCGCCTTCAACGCCTGTTCGTCGTGCTGCCGGGCCGCCTCTTCAAGGCAGCGCAATAGCGCCGCCAGGCCAGAAAAGCCCAGGGAGTCGCAACTGCCGGCCAAACGATGGGCCAGGTGCAGCACCTCGGTATTGTCCTGGGCCAGCAGCGCCTCGGCCAGTGCCGTGGCGTGCTGCTCCAGTGACTGGCGCAGCACCTTCAGCAAGCCCTGCAGCTTCTGCTCACCCAGCAGCGAACGGTGGGTGTCCAGCAGCGACCAGTCCATGTCTGCGTCAGTGCCAACCCCTTCGCTGGGCGCCACTTCGGCCAACGCCTTGCGCAGGGTCTCCAACCGCAACGGCTTGGCCAGTACCCCCTGCATGCCGGCCGCCAGATAACCCGATACCTGCCCCGGTTGCACCCCGGCCGTCAGCGCCAGAATCCGGCTGGCGCGGTTCGGTCCGGGCGAGGCACGCAGCCTCTGGCACAGTTCCACCCCACTCATGCCCGGCAAGTGTACGTCCAGCAGGATCAGGTCGAAGCGCCGTTGCGCGCAAACCTGCAGGGCCTGCCCGGCGTCTTCGGCAAAGCTCACCCGATGGCCATCGCGCAGTAGCAACCCACTCGCCACCTCGCGGTTCAGTGCCACGTCTTCGACCACCAGGATATCCAGGCTGGGCATGGGCGGCGTGGCGGGTGACCGGCCCGGCACGGGGTGCCCGTGGGCCATTTCGAGCTCGAACCAGAAGCAACTGCCCTGCCCCGGCACGCTGTCCAGGCCGATGCTGCCGCCCAGTTTTTCCACCAGGTGCTTGCAGATCGCCAGGCCCAGGCCGGTGCCGCCATAGCGACGGGCCACGGCCTCGCTGGCCTGGACGAAGCGGTCGAAGATTTTCGCCTGCACGGCGGGCTCGATGCCGATGCCATTGTCACTGACCGACAGCCGCAAGCGCTGCGCGTGTTCGCTACTGGCAAGCACCCGCACCCCAAGCTGCACCTGGCCGTGCTCGGTGAACTTGATGGCATTGGCCAGCAGGTTGCTGAGCACCTGGCGCAGGTACTGCTCGGCACCGTGCTGGTACTCGCCCAACGGCTCATCGATATGCAGGTGCAACGTGTCGCCGTTGTCCTTGGCCATGGGCTCAAGCAGCGTCAACACTTCCTGGCACAATTGGCGCAAGGAAAAACCCACCAGCTCGGCCCGGCTCTCGCCTTCTTCGAGCCGGGCGAAATACAGCACTTCGTTGAGAATCGCCAGCAGCCCCTCGCCGGCCTTGTACAAGGCCTCGACGCGCTGACGGTCAGGCAACTCCAGCCGCCCGCCACGCAACAATTCGGCCATGCCCAGAATGCCGTTAAGCGGCGTACGCAGCTCATGGCTCATGGTCGCCAGAAAGCGCGACTTGGCCAGGTTGGCAGCCTCGGCCTCGTCCTTGGCCCGAGCCAGGCTGGCTGTACGCCGCTCGACCATGGCCTGCAGTTCGTCGCGCTTGTCCTGCAGTTCAAGCCGATCACGCTCGCGGCGCTCGATGTCGCTGAGTATGGCGCGGCGCATATCGTCCAAGGCATTGGCCACCGTGTCGATTTCATCCGGGCGCGATGAAGGACGACGGCCCAGGCGCAACGGCTCCTGCCACTGGCCGGCGCCAATACGGCGAGCGAACTCGGCCATCACTTGCAGGTGGCGGGTGACCAGTCGGTAGAAAAGCCCCGACAGCGCCACCGCCAATCCGCACAAAAACACGCCCATCCACAGCAGGCTGGTCAAGCCGGTGGCATACAGCCGCTGATGCACGGCCCCCAGGTCAATGGTCACTTCCAGCTCACCCAGGTGCCTGGCAGGCCCCGAAGGGGGCTGAAAGTCGAGCGGGAAGCGTTCGACGCGCAGCGGCCCTTTGGGCTCGGCCGCCCCTCGTAGCAGTTGGAAGTCGTCGCTGACCAGGCGCACCCGGGCCACATCGGAAAAGTCCACCAGGCCGCGCAGTTGGGTGTCCAGCTGCGCCTCGTCCAGGTCCCACAAGCTGCGCTCCAGGCTGGCCAGGTAGCCCGCACGGATCAGCGCCATGCGCGCGTCAATGTCGCGCATCTCGCGGCGGTACTCGAAGTACAGCTGCACCCCGCTGGCCAGCACGGTGAAGCACAGGCTGAACAACAGGATGAACAACAGCAGGCGGCGCAGCAGGCCGTCGGCACGTAGCGGGATCATCGCGCATCCACCGGCAGGTTGATCATGTCCCTGTAGGTGACTTCACTCTGCTCCAGCCAGCGCGCGATCTCTCCGGCCTGGTTCATACGCTGCAACTGCGCGTCGATTTCGTCCATGTGCCGGCTCAGGGGTGATCGCCGCGACACCGCAACGCGCAGGTAGTCCACGCTCAGGGCGCTGGGCAATACGCGGATATCCTGCGCCCCGGGCAGGTGCTCGATGAACAGTTGGCCGGTGCGCCGCTCCTGGATCACATAATCGATGCGCCCACGGATCAACTTGCCGAAGTTCTGCTGGCTGGAAGACACCCGCTCGATGTTCTGGTGGCGGGCCACGAAGCGGTCGAATTCGGCGCCGTAGCTTTCACCGTACAGCAGGCCGCCACGGTAGCCTGCAAGGTCCTCCACGCGCTGGAACCGAACCGGCCGAAGGCGGTTGTAGAACACCGCCACCTCTTCGCGTACCACCGGCTCGGTGGAAAAACGCATGCGCTGGTCACGCTGGTCGCTGTTGTAGGCCAGTACCACGTCCACCCGCCCGGCGGCGGCGTCCATCAGGCAGCGCTTCCAGTTGCCCAGCACCACCGTCTGCACGTCGTAGCCCATGCGGGTGAACAGCTCGCGCACCACGGTCGGCGCCAGGCCGCGCACTTGGTGGCCATCGCTCCAGGAGATCGGCGGGTACACCGGGTAGTCGCAATAGCGCACCGTCTCGGCCGCACCGGCCTGCGCGGCGAGCATCGCCAGCGCCACCCCCAAGGCGCGAGGGGTCATGCTGCCACGCTGGCAGTGAACAGGTAGCCGGTGCCGTGGATGGTGATGATCAGTTGCGGCTCGGCCGGATCGTCGTGTAGCTTGCGCCGCAGGCGGCCGACCAGCACGTCGATGGAGCGGTCGTTGGGCACCCACTCACGGTTGCGAATCTGGTCCATCAACTGATCACGGCTGAGGGTATGGCCGCTGTTGCGCAGGAATACACTGAGCAGTTGGAACTCGCCATGAGTCAGCAAGGTTTGCCCGCCACGGGCGTCGATCAGGCGGCGCCGGTCGGTGTCCAGCGCCCAGTCGGCAAACTGCTTCAGCGACTGCGCACAGGCAGGCACGGGGTGCACTTCGCGAGCATGGCGTACGCGGCGGATCAGGTTTTTGGCGCGCGACACCAGCTCACGGGGGTTGAGCGGTTTGATCACATAGTCATCGGCGCCGCATTCCAGGCCGACGATACGGTCGATGTCGTCGTTGCGCCCTGTGATGAGGATGATGCCCACCTCCGAGCGCACCCGCAGCTCGCGGGTCAGGGTGAGGCCGTCCTTGCCGGGCAGGCGGATATCCAGCAGCACCAGGTCGACATCCTGGCTGCCGAGCAGGGCTTCGGCTTTTTCTGCCGTATCAGCGCAGTGTACGTCGTAGCCTTCCTGGGAAAGATAGGCCTGCAGCAAGTCACGAATAAGCGGATCGTCATCGACGATCAATACCCGAGGCGTCATTGCGTGTCGTCTCTTTTTATTGGTGTTGTTCTACACACTCGCGCCAGCAGCGTACTCGTTACTGAACAGGCGATCAACAGCCCTCGGGCAGGCTGAAACGGCGCCGACCACCGGCTTGCAGGCCATCGACCCAGGCTTCGCAGATAATCACGCCCTGCTCGGGCGTGAAGGTGCCGGGGTTGAGCCCCGACTCCAGCCACAGGCCGTCCAGCAGGGCGCTGAGGCTGATGGCGGCGAGGTCGGCATCGAAGCCCTGCCAGCCCTCGTCCCCGGCGAGCGAGGCCAGCAGCTGGCTCAGCTCCTTACGGTACTCGCCATAGGAATGGTCGTGCACCTGGTTGATTGCATCAGCTGTCTTGACCGCGCCCCAGAACGCCAGCCAGGCGTCAAGCAGTTGCGGGTCGAGCAACTCTGCGCAGAACGAAGCGCGGAAAAACGCCGACAACCGCTCGCGGGCATTGGGCGCGGCCTGGGCCATGGCCTCACGCAACAGGCCCATCACCCGCCCGGTAACCGCCAGGTAGGCCTCGGCCACCAGTTCGTCCTTGCCGGCGTAGTGGTGGCTGATCAGCCCTACCGAAACCCCGGCCTCGGCCGAGATCTTGCGGATCGAAGCCCCCTGGAAGCCATGGCGCTTGAGGCACACCAGGGTCGCTTCGACCAGGTTGGCTTTGCGCAATTCCGGCAGCATGCGGTGGTAGCGGGCTTCCTGGTTCATGGGCGGCTCTCGGTTCTGGGGCTGGACTGAACGACTGTACAACAAGCCGGCGTGCGTGATAAACCCTTGGCTCTCCTGCCCACAACAACAAAAGCGGCTGCCATGAACGACCTGATCACACGCGACCTGGACCAGGGCCTGCTGACCCTGGCCTTCAACCGCCCCGACAAGCTCAACGCACTGAACACGGCCATGTACCAGCGGCTGGGCGACCTGCTGTTGGCGGCCAGTGAAGACCCGGGCGTGGAGGCAATCATCATCACCGGTGGGCCGCAGTGCTTCACCGCGGGCAACGACCTGCGCGACTTTCTCGACAACCCGCCCGGTGATCTGGACAGCCCGGTATTTCGCCTGATGCGGGTGGTGATGGGCCTGGACAAGCCGCTGATCGCGGCAGTCAGTGGCGCGGCCATCGGCATTGGTGCCACCTTGCTGTTGCATTGCGACCAGGTGCTTGTCAGCCGTTCGACCAAACTGCGCATGCCGTTCGCGCCACTGGGTGTGTGCCCGGAGTTTGGCTCCAGCCTGCTGCTGCCTCGCTTGCTTGGCCAGGCCCGTGCGGCCCGCTTGCTGCTGGGCAACGAGTTGCTGAATGGCGAACAGTTGGTGGCCTGGGGGTTGGCCAACGAGCTGCATGAGGATGGCGAACAATGCCTGGCCGCAGCACGCACGCTGGCGCGGCAGCTGCAAGGCTACCCGCAGGCGGCGCTGCGTATCAGCAAGCGGCTGCTCAAGGACAGCCAGCGGGCCGAGCTGGAGGCGACGGTAGCGCGGGAGAGCCGGTTGTTTATCGAGTGTTTGCGTACTGAAGAAGCGCGGACTGTTTTACGGGGGCTGATCAAGGATTAAAAGCCTGGGGCCGCGGTGCGGCCCATCGCCGGCAAGCCAGCTCCCACCTCGATCGTAGCGCCTTCAAGCCATGTGCAGTACCTGTGGGAGCTGGCTTGCCGGCGATGGGCTGCAAAGCAGCCCCAATTGCAGGATCGCTAATAGCCGGTCATCTCCAGATACCCGCGCCCACCCGCACTCCCCGTCAACCGCACCGGCCCTTCCCAATACGGGAATCGTGTATCCATCCAGGCCTGCGGCTCCACTGCATCAACCTGTATATCCACCTCATGCTCCGGCACCTGCACCCGCCAGCGTATCGGTATCTGCTTGCCATTCTTCTGCTCGGCCCAGGCAAGGGGCTGCAGCTGAACCTGCGCTCCTTGCAGTGCAATCACTTCACCCTTTGGGCCAACCCAAGTACCAGCGCGATAGGCCTCACCCTGCGCCTCGCGCACCTGGAACAGCATCAGCTTGGCACCGCTGTCCAGATGCAGGGAAAACCAGTCCCACCCAGTCTGCCCGGCCGCCAGCGGCTGGCTGCTCCATTCCCGGTCCAGCCAGGCCTGACCAGTAACAGCAATGCACAGGCCGTCACGTTCCACCTCCCCCTGCACGCGGTAAAAAGGCTGGCTGTAATAATAGGAAGCCTGCCCCTTGCCGGATTTTTCGCTGTAACCCTGATCGCCGTGCAGCACCAAGGGCCGGTCACTGTGCAAGCGCAAGTCGTAGCGGAACGCTGCACCACCGCCGCTCATCCGCAGGCTTTCGATGCCACCGTTGCCCTGCAATGCCCATTCATTGATCCACGCCCGAAACGGCTGGGCCTGCACACCGGCCTGGCCGATACCACCGCGTGCCAGGGTTTCGCCAGACTGATGCCCACCCGGGCCGGTCAAAGCCACGTGCCCCATCCACAGGTTCGGGCTGTTCCAGTCTGCGGTTTCCGGGCCGGGGCGCAGTGCCGAGCGGAACAGCGTCCACTGCGCGCCCCAGTCGCGCCCCTGGGCGTCCTTGAGATTGGCAGTGACATACCACCACTCGATGCGAAATCCTTCGTGAGGGCCGTGGTCACGGGGGAACGCCAAGTGATACCCGCGGGTTACCTGGCTGAACCCGACCGCCTGCTGCCCAAGCCCGGCATAGCCTTGTGGCGCCGGTTGATCACAAGCGCACAGCAGGCCGCACAGCAACAACCACGCACTACGCTTCATCGGCAAACGGCCTCAACAGTTCGCGGGGCTGGCGGCGCGCCAGTTGCCACAGCGGCCAGGCGCTGGCCAGCAGGCTGGTCAACAGGCCCAGCACAGCCAGTTGCAGCAGTTGCGCAGGGAACACGTAGAGCGGCAAACGCCAGCCGAACGCCTGCACATTGACGACCGCCACCAGGCACCATGCCAGCAACACCCCCAGCGGAATGGCCAACAGTACCGTGAAACTGCTTAGCATCAGCGTTTGCCCCAGGCTCAACCACACCAGTTGCCTGCGTTGCACGCCCAGCGCCCACAGCGGTGCCAGCTGGCCGAGCCGGGTTTGGCCCAACGTCAGCAGGTTGATGAACAACGCCACCCCGGCCACACCCAGGGTGAGGCTGTTGAGTGCGGCGGTGGCGGCGAAGGTGCGGTTGAACACCTCGGTAGACCAGCTTTTCAGGCGTGCCTGCTCCACCACACGGCTGTCGTCCAGGGCGAAGTGCTGTTGCAACGCCGCCTTGGTGACGGGCACTTGGTCGGCGTGCAGGTCAACACTCAACCCCGTCAGCGTCGCCTCTGGCCAATGCGAACGCAACCAGCCGGCATTCACCAGCACATGGCCCTTGGGGTTGCCGTAGTCGGCATAGACCCCGACCACCGTCATGGCCTGCGAAGACAGCGCAAGGCGGTCCCCCACGTGCAGCTTCAAGCGCCTGGCCAATTGTTCACTGAGCATCACGGCCTGCCCGCTGGACAGTTGCTCCCAGGCGCGCGGCTGCTGTTCAAGCAACGGCCAACGTTTGAGGTAGAGGGGGTGATCGACGATACCCTGGACCTGCACTGGCCACCCCTGCAACCGGGTTTCAACACGCCAGCCAGGCAGCACCGCGATGACGGCAGATTGCTGGCCGAGCCATTCGGCCATTTGCAACCCTTGTTCGGTATCCCGGGGGGTGACATACAGATCGGCAGACAGACGCATGTCCAGCCAGCCAACGAACGTCTTGCGAAAGCCTTCGGTCATGCTACCCACGCCGACACTGGCCGCCAGCGCCAGCAACAACGCCATAAGCGCCAGGCTCAGGGCCGGCAGTTGCTGGCGGCTGTCGGCCACGAACCATTGCGCCAGGGGCCGCCGACAAAACCGCGTCAACCCGCCAAGCCCGTCGTCGAGCAAGGCGGGCAACAGGAGTGCCGACGCCAGCAACAGCCCGGCCAGCATGGCAAAGGCGCACGCCAGGCTGTTACCCAGCACGCCAAACCCCAAGGCCAGCAACAACAGCAAGCCTGCTGCGCACGCCTGGCGCCTTGACCACAACCCCTGTGCCAGCCGCCAGGCCTGAGGCTGCACCAGCGCCAGCAATGGCAGCCGGGCTGCACGCAACACGCTGCTCACCCCTGCCAGCAATGCCCCCAGCACACTCACCAGTACACCCGCCAGCCACCACCCTGCAGGCAGGCTCAGCGTGCCGGCCACCTGGGCGCCGTAGAGGCCGCGCAAGCTGGCAGCCACATCAGGCAACAACCACGCGGCCAGTGCATACCCACTGGCCACACCCGCCAGCCCGCCCAGCAGTGCGAACAGGCCCAGCTCCAATACCAATGCACACAGCAACGTGTTCAAGCTGACCCCACAGGCGCGCAGGTTACGTATCAGGCCTCGCCGCTGCTCCAGCGCCAGGCCGATGGCGGCGTGGGCGATGAACAGGCCAACAACGAACGCCAGCAGGCCAAGGGCGGTCAGGTTAAGGTGAAAACTGTCGGTCAGCCGCTGCAATCCGCCGTCGTCCTGCTGAGGTTGCAGTTCGAGCAGGGCCGCGATATCAGCAGGCAACGGCCCTGGCTTGCCGGCCACCAGCAACCGCGACAACTGCCCGGGTGCGTGCAGCAGGCGTTGGGCATGGCCGATGTCGACGACCATTATCCCGGGCGCCAGCTCAGGTTGCAGAACCACGGGGGGAAGCGGTTGCCCTTCGCTGTCGTGCCTTGGACCTGCGCCCAGTTGGCGCAACGTATCTGGCCCTACCCAGGCTTGCCCGGGTGTGCCGATGAATGCCTGCAGGTCGAATGCCTGGGGCTGCACGCCGGCAATGCTGCTGGTCGGCGGCAGGCTCAATGGATCGATGCCAATCAGCCGCACACTGCGCACAGGCTCACCAGACAAGCGCAAACGCCCTTCCAGCACGGGCGTCACCTGCCACCCCTGCTTGCGCAACTGCACGTACAGCCCCTGGTCGAAATGCTCACCCTTGCGCGGTACAAACTGCGCCTGCATCGGCCCGGCCAGCACGGCACTGGCCCGGGCATAGTCGCTGCGGGCCTGGCTGTTCAGTGCCTGTACGCCCGTCCACAAGGCCGTGGCCAGCCACAGCCCGGTGAAGATACTGACAAACTGCACCCGATGGCGCCGCCAATGGCTGAGCAACGCCAACAGGGCCAGCGACAAAAGCCTCATCACCCGTGCTCTGGCTGAACGCGGCCGGCCTGCAGGTAGCAACGCTGCTGCAAGCGTGCCGCCAGCCGCGGGCTATGGGTCACCATCAGCACACCACTGCCGGCCTCGGCGACCAGTTGCAGCAGCAGGTTCAGCACCTCGTCGCTGCAGGCTTCGTCAAGGCTGCCGGTAGGCTCGTCGGCCAGCAGCCACGCCGGGCGCCCGGCCAGCGCACGGCCAATGGCAACCCGCTGTTGCTGGCCGCCAGACAACTGTTCCGGGTAGCGCGCCAGCAAACCTGCCAGGCCCAGGCGTTCTGCCAGGTAGGCCACCCATTGCGGGTCATGCCGGCCGGCAAGCCTTGCCTGGAATGCAAGGTTCGTCGCCACGTCCAGGCTGCTGATCAAATTGTATTGCTGGAACACCAGGCCAATGCCCTGCCGCCGCCACTGCGCCAACGATGCCTCTGAACGGCTGTCGAGCGGCGTGCCGTCAATCAGGATCCGGCCACAGTCGGCGCGGTCCAGGCCGGCAACCAGGTGCAGCAAGGTGCTCTTGCCGCTGCCCGATTCGCCCATCAATGCCAGGCTGCTGCCGCGTGCCAGGCTCAGGTTGACGCCCTGCAGCACAGGCAGCGGGCCTTGGGGGGTGGGGAACGATTTGTGGAGCTGTTCGATGGCAAGCATCGAGGGGCCTTGGTGGGTTGTGGGGTTTGTTTAGGAATAGCAGGTTCAGGCCGTTTCCCAGGCATTAAACCACCCTGCTCAATCCCGAGCCATGATCGAAATTTTTATTAGTGGATCCACAAAAATCCGATAATCGCCCAAAACCTTGCAAATCACAGCACAAATCATTGACCGCGCATGAAGAGAATGGCTCCAATGAATCCATTAAATAAAAACAAAACCCGGAGAGCCTCCCCCATGTACCCCAAAAACACCTGGTACGTAGCCTGCACCCCCGACGAAATCGCCACCAAACCCTTGGGCCGGCAGATCTGTGGCGAGAAGATCGTGTTCTACCGCGCCCAGGAAAACCGCGTGGCCGCCGTCGAGGACTTCTGCCCGCACCGTGGTGCGCCGTTGTCGCTGGGTTACGTTGAAGACGGCAACCTGGTGTGTGGTTACCACGGTCTGGTGATGGGCTGCGATGGCAAGACCGTGTCGATGCCGGGCCAGCGGGTACGGGGCTTTCCCTGCAACAAAACCTTCGCCGCCGTCGAGCGCTATGGCTTCATCTGGGTCTGGCCAGGCGACCAGGCGCTGGCCGACCCGGCGCTGATCCCGCACCTGGAATGGGCCGTCAATGAAGAGTGGGCCTATGGCGGTGGGCTGTTCCATATCGGTTGTGACTACCGCCTGATGATCGACAACCTGATGGACCTCACCCACGAAACCTACGTGCACGCCTCCAGCATCGGCCAGAAGGAAATCGACGAGGCCCCGCCCGTCACCACCGTCACCGGCGACGAAGTGGTCACCGCCCGGCACATGGAAAACATCATGGCCCCGCCCTTCTGGCGCATGGCCCTGCGTGGCAACGGGCTGGCAGACGATGTGCCGGTGGACCGCTGGCAGATCTGCCGCTTCACCCCGCCCAGCCATGTGCTGATCGAAGTGGGCGTGGCGCATGCCGGCAAAGGAGGCTACCACGCGGAGGCGCAGCACAAGGCGTCGAGCATCGTGGTGGACTTCATCACGCCAGAGAGCGACACCTCGATCTGGTACTTCTGGGGCATGGCGCGCAATTTTGCGGCGCAGGACCAGGCGCTGACCGACAACATCCGGGAAGGCCAGGGCAAGATCTTCAGCGAAGACCTGGAGATGCTGGAGCGGCAGCAACAGAACCTGTTGGCCTACCCGGAACGCAACCTGCTGAAGCTGAACATCGATGCCGGTGGCGTGCAGTCGCGCAAGATCCTGGAGCGGCTGATTGCCAAAGAGCGCATGCCGCAGCCACAACTGATTGCCACCAGCGCTACCCCTGCCTGAGGAGAAGCCAAGATGATCGATGCCGTAGTGGTTTCCCGCAACGATGAAGCGCAGGGCATTTGCAGCTTCGAGCTGGCAGCAGCGGATGGCAGCCTGCTGCCCGCGTTCAGCGCGGGATCGCATATAGATGTGCACTTGCCCGATGGGCTGGTGCGCCAGTATTCCTTGTGCAACCACCCCGAAGAGCGCCACCGCTACCTGATCGGTGTGCTCAACGACCCGGCCTCGCGGGGTGGTTCACGCTGCCTGCACGAGCAGGTACAGGCCGGCGCACGCCTGCGCATCAGCGAACCCCGCAACCTGTTCCCGCTGGCGGAAGGGGCGCGGCGCAGTGTGCTGTTTGCCGGGGGTATCGGGATTACCCCTATCCTGTGCATGGCCGAGCACCTGGCGCAAAGCGGTGGGGATTTCGAACTGCACTACTGCGCCCGCTCGAGTGAGCGTGCCGCCTTTGTTGAACGCATTCGTAAAGCGCCTTTCGCCGACCGCCTGTTCGTGCATTTTGACGAGCAGCCAGAAACGGCACTGGACATCGCACGGGTGCTGGATAACCCGCAGCCGGATGTCCACCTGTATGTGTGTGGGCCGGGTGGTTTCATGCAGCATGTGCTGGACAGCGCCAGGGGCCTGGGCTGGCAGGAGGCTTGCCTGCATCGGGAATATTTTGCCGCAGCGCCGGTGGATGCCAGCAACGACGGCAGTTTCTCGGTACAGGTCGGCAGCACCGGCCAGGTGTTCGAGGTGCCTGCCGACCAGACAGTGGTGCAGGTGCTGGAGCAGCACGGCATCGAGATTGCGATGTCGTGCGAACAGGGCATTTGCGGCACTTGCCTGACGCGCGTGCTGCAAGGCACGCCAGACCATCGCGACATGTTCCTGACCGACGAAGAGCAGGCGCTGAACGATCAGTTCACGCCCTGCTGCTCGCGCTCGAAAACACCCCTGCTGGTGCTGGATATCTGAACCGGCCTACGACGAGGGCAGAATCACCTTCATGCCCTCTTCCACCGTTGCCCCGCCGAAGGTTTCGGCGTAGCGCAAGGTGGCGTTGGCGTGCTCGCGCATGATGGCCTCGGCGCGGGCGCCCTGGCGATTGACCAAGGCATCGAACGCCGCATGGTGTTGCATGTGCGCGAAGTTGAAGCGCCGGTATTCGCGGGCCAGGTCGTGGCGGTCCACGGCCAGAGCGGTGACCGAGGCGAACGGCAGGTGGTCGTTACGCGCCAGGGCATCGGCGATGGCCGGGTTGTGGCTGGCTTCGATGATAACCTGGTGAAAGCGCATGTTGAGGTCGTGGTAGGCCTGCAGGTCTTCTTCGGTGACGAAGCCCTTGTCGAACAACTGGTCGCCTTCGACCAGGCAGCGTTGCAGCGCTTCGCGGGCCTGGGCTGACAGGCCACGTTCCGCAGCCTGGCGGGCAGCCAGGCCTTCCAGTACGCCGCGTACCTCGACGGCGCCGGCGATGTCATCGGCACTGACCGAACGCACCTGAAAACCCCGACCGCCAAAACGCACCAGCAGGCCTTCCTGCTCAAGGGTGCGAAACGCCATGCGCACCGGCATGCGTGACACGCCGAACAGTTCGGCGGTGGGGACTTCCATCAAGCGCTCGCCAGCTGCAAGCTCGCCCGAGGCGATCATCTTGCGCAACGCGACCAGCACCATTTGACCAGGCTTGCTCATCCGGGCTACTTCCAGGGACATGAGCGGGCATCTTAGCGTAAGGCGGGGAGGTGCTGTTGGCTTGTTCGGGCAATACGAGAGACGGTGAGGCGTGTCATTGGGGCTGCTGCGCAGCCCATCGCCGGCAAGCCAGCTCCCACAGGTACCGCACAGTTCGTCAGTACTGCGCAGTACCTGTGGGAGCTGGCTTGCCGGCGATGGGCCGCAAAGCGGCCCCAGTGCCTTAAAGGCGGCGCGGTAAAAGCTTTATAGCGACAGCGGATAGCTGACAATCAGGCGGGTCTGGTCGAAATCACTGTTGAAGCTACGCCGGTTGGTCGCGTTGTTCAGCCGGATGTTAAGGTTTTTCAACGCCCCGCTCTGGAAGGTGTAGTTCACTTCGGTATCGCGCTCCCACTCCTTGCCATTGCTGCCGGCCGCCGTGGTCGCGTTCTCGCCATGCCCGTAACGCACCATGGCCAGCAGCCCAGGCACCCCCAATGCGGCAAAGTTATAGTCGTAACGCACTTGCCACGAGCGCTCGTCGGCGTTGCTGAAGTTGCCGTTGAACATGTCGTTGCCCAAGGTACGGCCACTGCTGCCATACACCGACATCCACTGGCTGTCGCCACTGACCTTCTGCAACCCCAGGTACAGTGTATGACCACTGTGCGAGGCCGACAGCAAGGCGTAACCCGTGCGGCTCTGAATGTCGCCGATGCGCGCCTGGCCGTCATCCCGGTCGATGAAATAGCCAAGATTGGCCCCCAACGTCCACTCCCCCACCCGTTGGTTGTGCAGCAGGTTGAAGTAGCTTTGCTGGTAGATGTCCTCCAGCTGCGAATGCCAGGCTCCGATCAGTGTGCGCTGCTGGTTGAAGCGGTACTCGGCACCGGCGTAGTTGAAGCCGTCCGAGGTGACCCCGGGCGCGGCCCAGGCAGAAAGGTCTTGCATGTCGGACGAGTTGCGCAGGCTTACTTCACGGTACTGGCCGGCCTGCAGACTCAAGCCTTCGATCTCTCGCGAATCAAGCATCGCCCCACGGAATGTCTGCGGCAGCAGGCGGCCATCGTCGTAGCGCAGCAGGGGGATGTCGGGCAGCAGCTCACCAACCTTCAGTTCGGTCGCGGAAATACGCAGCTTCGCCGCCAACCCTGCCCGGCCATAGTCGTCGGCTGCACGCCCGTCATCGTGCACCGGCAGCAATTCGGAACCGCTGGTGCCACCGCCGCTGTCCAGCTTCACACCGAACATGGCGATACCGTCCAGGCCAACACCGATCAACCCCGGGGTGTAGCCAGAGCTGAACTTGAAAATGAAGCCCTGGGCCCACTCTTCGACCTTGCCCTTGGCCGCCCCCGGGTCGCGGAAATCGCGGTTGAAGTAGTAGTTGCGCAGGGTCAGCCCGGCCTTGGCATCGTCAAGGAAGCCCCCCTCCTCGGCCCAGGCCGGCAAACCCAGGCCAAGCGCCAGCGATACCGCCAGGACCGAACGGGCCAGCGTGCAAGTTGTGTGCATCATTATTATTGTTCTCCGCTTTACTTGGGCGCAGCCGTCCCCCGCAGGCTGCCCGGAGCCCGTGGTCGAAAGGCTGCATGAATGCCCGGCCGGGGCCGGGCGCTACTCAGTGGTTCAATGCGTCAGAACGGATACTGGCGCGGCACATGCTGCACGCTGACCCAGTGATCACGCGTGAACTCGTCAATGGCCCAGTCACCGTTGAAACGGCCAAGCCCGGAGTTCTTCTCACCGCCGAACGGTGCGTTGGCTTCGTCGTTCACCGGTATGTCGTTGATATGGCTCATGCCCGCCCGCACCTGGCGGGCAAAGCGTACGGCGCGCTCCAGGTTGCGGCTGAACACCGCACTGGAAAGCCCGAATTCGCTGGCATTGGCCAACGCCAGGGCATGGGCTTCGTCGCGTGCACGCAGCAAGCCCACCAACGGGCCGAAAATTTCGTTACGTGCAAGGTCCATGTCAGCAGTGACCTCGCCATACACATGCGGCGCCAGCAGGTTGCCGCTGACCCCGCCCTCGTACAGCGGCTCGGCACCTTCGCGGCGTGCCTGGCTGATCTTGTCCTGCAAGCCTTGCAATTGCCGGGCATTGATTACCGGCCCGATCACCGTGACAGACGCATCCGGGTCGCCCACCTCCAGCGCCCGGACACGCGCAACGAAGCGCTCGGCGAACGCGTCGTAAAGGCTGTCGTCAATGATGATCCGGTTCACGGCCATGCAGATCTGCCCCTGATGCAGGAACTTGCCGAACACCGCAGCATTCACGGCCTGTTCGAGGTCGGCATCGTCCAGCACCACGAACGGGCTGTTGCCGCCCAGTTCCAGCGCAACGTGCTTGAGGTGTTCGCCACCGCTGGCGATACGGCCGATGCCGCGCCCAACCGGCGTGGAGCCGGTGAAGGTGATCAGCGCCGGTACCGGGTGCTCGACGAAGGCATCACCGATGTCGCTGCCCGCACCGACCACCACGCTGAGTACCCCGGCCGGCAAGCCGGCCTCTTCGAAAATGCGCGCCAGCAGCAAGCCACCGCACACCGGTGTGTCGCTGGCGGGCTTGACCACCACCGCATTGCCCAGCGCCAGCGCAGGGGCAATCGAGCGTTGCGTCAGGTGCAGCGGGAAGTTCCATGGGCTGATCACCCCGACCACCCCCAGGGCACTGCGGTACACGCGGCTTTCCTTGCCCGGCACGTTGGAGTCGACAATGCGCCCGTGCACCCGTGACGGGAACGATGCCGACTCCAGCGCAATCGCCCGCGCCGCGCCCCACTCCAGCTGGGCCTTGAGCCGGGTACTGCCAGACTCGCGGATGATCCAGTCGATGATTTCGTCGCGGCGCCGGTCGAAGATGGCCACCACTTCGTACAACACCGCCGCACGTGCGGCAGGCCCCAGGGCCGCCCAATGCAACTGCGCCCGGGCCGCCTCCTGGTAGGCGGCATCGAGGTCGGCGCGGCTGGCCTGTTGAACTTGCAGCAACAAGTCGTCGTTGTAGGGGTTGTGCACCTTCAGGGTCTTGCCGGCGCTGCCGGCGCGCCACTGCCCGGCAATCGGCAGCAACTGAAGGTCTTGGTAACGGGGGCTATTGGCAGACATGCAAGGCTCCTTGGTCAGCAGGTAGGTTTGTTGGCAGCTTCAGGCTCACTGGCCTGTTGTGGCGCGCGCACCTGGATAAAGGCAATGGCCAGCGCACCGATCACCCCAGGCAGGGCAAAGGCAAGGAAGTTGTGCTGGATAGGCAACTGCAACGACAGCAGGCTACCCCCCAGCATGGGGCCGGCGATTGCGCCGAGGCGGCCGATACCGGCGGCCCAGCCCACCCCGGTAGAACGGATGTGTGCCGGGTAGGCAATAGAGGCATAGGCGTGGATCACCGCCAGCGTGCCGATGGTGGTAGCGCCGGCAATCAGCAACAGCAGGTTCAGCAACAGCGGGCCAGGGTTTAGCCCCAGTGCAGCCAACGACACAGCAGCCAGCACGAAGAACAGCGCCAGTGTGCGCTGCACACCAAGGCGGTCGGCGAGCCAGCCACCAAACAACGCCCCGACGGTGGCGCCGATGTTCAGCGTGACCAGAAACGCCAGGCTCGATCCCAGCGGGTAACCACCCTGCGCCATCAGCTTGGGCAACCAGGTGTTGAGGCCGTAACTCATCAGCATGCACATGGCGAACGCCACCCACAGCAACAAGGTGGGCAGGGCCTGGCCACGGCCAAACAACTGCGCCAGGCGCGCCTTGCCTAACGGCTGGCCGCGCCCCGACAAACGCAACTCGGTGCCTGGGCGAAACGCCGGATCGACTTTGGCCAGCAGTTGCTCAAGCTCCGCACGGCGCCCCTTGATTTCAAGAAACGCCGCCGATTCCGGCAGGTAGCGCAGCATGAACGGCACAGCGAGCACCGGTAGTACCGCCACATAGAACACCGCCTGCCAACCCCACTGCGGGATCACCACAATCGCCAGCAACGCCGACAGCACTGCGCCCACCGAGTAGAAGCTGGACATGACGGTAATCAGGGTGCTACGCCGACCTTGCGGGGCGAACTCGCTAATCAGGTTGACGGCGCTGGGGACCAGCGCGCCAAGGGCCAGCCCGGTCACCAGGCGGCACGCGCCGAGCTCCAGCGGCGTCCTTGCATGGCCGGTCATGAACGCCGCCAGGCTGGCCAGCAAGGTGGTGAGGATGATCAGTCTGCGCCGGCCGAACCGGTCGGCCAGCGGGGCCAGCAAGGTACCGCCAAACAACATGCCGAACAGTGCGCAACTGCCAAGCGTGCCGGCTTCGATGGCGCTGAGTTGCCATTCCTGCATCAGGCGCGGCACTACCGAGCCATAGATCACCATGTCATAGCCGTCGAACAGCATGATGAAACAGCCCCACAACAGTATCAGCAGATGCGTGCGATTGAAGGGTGCAGCATCGATCACTTCGCTTACGGAAGTCGTCTTCATAGCCACCTCGGTTCTTGTTTTTGTTGGGTGTCGCGCGGTGTGCGTCGGGTTCAGGGTTCGATGGTCTGGGTCGGCACTTCGATCAGCACTGGCCGGTCACTCTCCAGCGCCGCTCGCAGCGCCTCGGTGAACGCACAGCCGGTTGCCGCATGCACCGCCTGCACGCCATAGCCACGGGCGATGGCACAGAAGTCCAGGCCTGGCACGTCCAGCCCGGGCGCGTCATTGACATCCAGTACATCGGCAAACCAGCGCAACGCGCCGTAGGTGCCGTTCTTGAGGATGATGAACACCACCGGGATGTTGTATTGCGCGGCGGTCCACAGGGCAATGATGCCGTAGTTGGCCGAGCCGTCGCCGATCACACCAATCACCCGCCGGCCGGGCGATGCCAACTGCACCCCAACCGCTGCCGGCAGACCAAAGCCCAAGCCACCGGCAGCCGGGAAGAAATAACTGCCCGGCTCACGCATTTCCACACGGCGCCAGAACGCACCGACGGTGCTGGTAGACTCCTTGACGTAGATGGCATCTTTGGGGGCCAGTGTATTGAGCAGATCGAACACTGTTTCCGGGCGTAGCAGGCCACCGTCATCTGCCACCGCTTCGGCAGCCGGCAAAGCGACCGGCATCGGCCTGCCGCTTTGTGGCACACCGCCGAGCACGGCTTCGAGGGTGAGCGCGATGTCACCGACCAGGGCATCACCCATTGGTGCGCGGGCCGCTTCGCCCGGGTCGCAGGTCAGGTGCAGCAGCTCGCAGTCGGCCGGCAGGTAATGGCCCGGGGCGAACTGGTGATAACGAAACACCGGGGCTCCCACCACCAGGATCAGGTCGTGCCCGGCCAGGTTATGGCTGATACCGGCGATGGCTGCTGGCAATACCCCACGGAAGCACGCATGCCGAGTCGGGAACGGGCAGCGCGACGCAGAAGGCGCCACCCAGGCCGGCATGCGCAGCTTTTCCGCCAACTGCACAGCCAGGCCATTGGCGCCGCTGCCATCGACATCCGGGCCTAGCACCAGCACCGGGTTGCGCGCTGCCGCCAGGCGTTGGCACAGGTGCTGCAGCTGCGCCGGCGACGGCAACCCGGCACTGCCCACCTGGCGCCGCGCCAGGTGCTCGACCCCGCCTGGCGCCTCACAAGCCCAGTCGTCATACGGGATCGATACATACACCGGCCCGCGTGGTGGCAGGCTGGCCGTGTGGATCGCCTGGCTCAGGGCGCGCGGCACGTCCTGTGCTGTAGCAGGTTCGTGGCTCCACTTGACCAGCGGTTTGGGCAACTGTGCGGCATCGACATTGGCCAGCATCGCTTCCACCCCGATCATCGAACGCACTTGCTGGCCGGCGGTGATCACCAACGGGCTGTGCGAGTACCAGGCATTGGTCAGGGCGCCCATGCCATTGCCGGTGCCTGCAGCCGCGTGCAGGTTGACGAAGGTCGGCTGGCCGCTGGCCAGTGCGTAACCATCGGCCATGCCGACCACGGCGCCTTCGTGCAGGCCGAGGATGTAGCGGAAATCCTCCGGGAAGCCCTTGAGAAATGGCAGCTCGTTGGAGCCGGGGTTACCAAAGATAGTGGTCAGGCCATGTTGGCGAAGGATGTCGTAGGTGGCGCCGTGAACAGTTTTCATAAAGCCCCTTGCAGCTTGTTTTTGGAATTCGGGTTACTTTTGCAGCCACCACAAGATTGATCAAATCGATACTATCTTTACCAAAAATAAAACCTATCTATGTGAAGCCGCCGCCCCATGAGCCACATCGACCTGAACCTGATCCGCACCTTCGTCACGCTTTACGAAGCCCGCAGCGTCACCTTGGCCGCCGAGCGCCTGTTCGTCACCCAGCCGTCGGTAAGCTACGGCCTGGCCCGCCTGCGCGAACTGTTCGACGACGCCCTGTTCAGCCGCACGCGGGACGGCATTCAGCCAACCTTTGTCGCCGACCAGCTTTACAGCACCCTGCGTGATGCGCTGACACGTATCGAAGGCGCCGTGCAGAGCACTCGCCAGTTCGACCCTGCCACCACCGAGCGCAGGTTTCGCATCGCCCTCTCCGACCTTGGCGAAATGGGCTTCTTGCCGCTGATCCTGGCGCGTCTGAACCGCGACGCCCCGCAGGCCGAAGTCGAGGTGCTGCCGCTGCAGGTCGACCAGGTGGGCGACTGGCTGGCCAGCGGCAAGATCGACGCGGCCATCTGCCGCCCGCCCGTGCCGGGCACTCGCAGCCAGGTACTGCTGCGCGAGCGTTATGTGTGCCTGCTCAGTTGCGACCACCCACGCATCGGCACTGAACTGAGCCTTGAGCAGTTCATTGCCGAACGTCACATCAGCGTTACCCGTACCACTGGCCATGGCAGTGTCGAAGACGTGCTCAACAGCATGCAGCTGCAGCGGCGTACCAGCCTGCAGGTGCCGCACTTCTCGGTGTTGCCGAAGATCATTCCCGGCACCGACCTGCTCGCCGTGCTGCCGGCACAGATCGCCCGGCTGTTCATGCAGGACGGTGGCCTGAAAATGCTTGAGTTGCCGTTCCAGGTCCCCGCGTTCAATGTTTCGTTGAACTGGCACCCCAACAGCGACAACTCCGCCGCCCTGCAATGGTTTTGCGCCACGGTCGCCGAAGCGATCATCGACGGCCAGGCTTAGGCATCGGCCATCACTGGCCGAGCCGGGCTGGCCGCCGGCCGCAGCAACAGCAGGCACCCTGCCGCCAGCACGAACACGCTGGCGAACACCCCGTACAGGTGCAGCGGTTGCCAGCCACCATCGAGCAACACACCGGCCACGGTGGGCGACAGGATCGCCCCCATGCGCCCGATGCCGATGCCCCAGCCCACGCCTGTCGCACGTACCGAAGCGTCATAGACCACCGGCGACAATGCATACAGCCCGGCCACGCAGCCATTGGAAAACAGCCCGATCAGCAGCCCCAGCGCCAGCGCCGCACTGACCGACGCGCCATTGGCCACGAACAACACCAGCAGCGCTGCGGTGATAAGCATGAACAACGCCAGCACCCGCGTGAGCGGCCAACGCGAAGCCAGGCCGCCGATCAGCGCCGCACCGAGGATGCCGCCGACGCTCAGCAGCACCCCGCAGGTAATGCCCTGCTGTGCCGACAGGCCAGCGGCGACCAGCAGTTTCGGCGTCCAGCTCATGACGAAGTAGAAGCCGAACATGACCAGGAAAAACAGCAGCCAGATCACCAGCGTGGTGCGGCGCATGGCAGGCGCCAGCAGTTGCCGGAAGCCGCTGGCGGGGCCCTGTTTCCTTGCAGTGGGTGTTGGCAGTTGTGCCAGCGCCGGCTGGCCGAGGCGAACGGCCAGGCGATTGACCCGTGCCAGTGCATTGGCCGGGCGACGCGCCAGCAGAAAGTCCAGTGATTCCGGCAACCACAGCAGCACCAGCGGGATCACCAGCACGGTGACAATGCCGCCAAACAGGAATACCGAGCGCCAGCCCCACTGCCCCAGCAGCCACACCGCCAGCAAGCCGCCCAACGTCGCGCCCAGGGCGTAGCCGGTGGACTGCAGGCTCACCGCCAGCCCGCGCCAGCGTTTGCTGGCGTACTCACTGGCAATCACGTTGCTGCTGGCCAGGATGCCGCCAATGCCCAGCCCGGTCAGGCCACGCAGCAACGCCAGTTGCAACGGGGTTTGGCTCATCGCCGAAAGCAGCATGCCGACACCAGACAGCGCCAGGCACAGCAGGATCAGCGGGCGGCGACCAAAGCGGTCGGCCCACGGCGCAATGAACAACGAGCCAGCCGCCATGCCGAACAGGCCGGCGCTGAGCAGCAGCCCTACCTGCGCCCCGTTCAGGCCCCACTCGGCAGACACCGAGGCAGCCGTGAAGGCCATCACCAGTACGTCGAAGCCATCGATCATGTTGAGGATGATGCAAATACCAATGGCCAGGCACTGGAAGCGGCCCATCGGGTCGTTGTCCAGGCGTTGCTTGAGATCGGCATTCATAAGGTCACCTGCCGGTTCACAGGTGGGAGAACAGATACGCACACGCAGGCAAAGCGCAAGGAACCCTGACGGTTCCGTAGCCCTGGAAAACCACTCATGACTGGACCCTTTTTGTAATTGTTGTCGCATACGGCTGGAGGGCTCCGGCCGTTGTCAGGCGCTAATCAACCAGATAGTGGATCCACAAACAATCACTTCAAACGTGGAGGCTCGGGGTTAAACGCGGTGAACAAAGAAACGAAACCACTAAACATCAATTTTTATTATTTATTTTCAATAGCTTAGATATTTATCCTAAAAATGATTTCTTGTTCGTTTATCGCACAAATTTTATTTATGGATCCATAAATACACCAGAATCGACTCCAATCCCCTTCACCAAGGGTTAGCCATGAACAAATCTTCATGATGTGCGCCAGCGCCCTGATCACGGGGCACACAGCCCATACGCGCTTTCTGACGGGCGCCACTCACCTTGAGGCTGCGGGGCGTGTTGCGTAGCATCCCCCGCCCGTTCGCGCGCCCGCATGGCCAACGCGATACCCGTAGAAAGAAGAGCCCCGATGCCACAGCCCATTCCCCTCAAGGACCACGAAAAGGAAAAGCACCTGGTCAACCGCCGGCTTCTGGCCTGCGCCGCCCTGGTGTTCAGCCTGTGTGCCGTTCTGGTGGGCCGGCTGTACGTATTGCAGGTGCTGCAGCACGACCAGCAGACCGCCGTGTCGGAAAACAACCGCGTGCACGTACTGCCCATCGCCCCCGAACGCGGGCTGATCTACGACCGCAACGGCGTAGTACTGGCTGACAACAAACCCAGCTTCGACCTGACCATGACCCGCGAGCGGGCCGGTGGCGATTCGGCCAAGGTGCTCGATGCCCTGACCCAGGTACTGGGCCTGACCGAGGACGACCGCAAGCAGTTTGACAAGGACCTGCGCCGGGGCCGCAAACCGTTCGAGCCCGTAACCTTGATGGTGGGGCTGAGCGAAGAGCAGATCGCCCTGGTGGCCGTGAACCAGTTCCGCCTGCCAGGCCTGGAGGTTGAGCCGCGGTTCATCCGCGAGTACCCGCTGGCCGAACATTTCGCCCATTCGGTAGGCTATGTGGGGCGTATCAACGAGAAAGAGGCCAAGGTCCTCGACAGTACCGAGTACCGAGGCACCCAATCGATCGGCAAGACCGGCATTGAACACTTCTACGAAAGCCAGCTGCACGGCCACGTGGGCTACGAAGAGGTCGAGACCAACGCCCAGGGCCGGGTGATGCGCGTGCTCAACCACAAGGACCCGACCCCGGGCCAGGACATCGTCCTGACCCTGGACGCCCACCTGCAGATAGCCGCAGAAAAAGCGCTGGGCGACCGCCGCGGCTCGGTGGTGGTGCTGGACCCGGCCAATGGCGATGTACTGGCGATGGTCAGCAACCCCAGCTTCGACCCCAACCTGTTCGTCAAAGGCATCAGCTTCAAGCAGTACGCCGAACTGCGCGATTCCATCGACCGGCCGCTGTTCAACCGCGTGCTGCGCGGCCTGTATGCCCCAGGCTCGACGGTGAAGCCGGAGGTAGCCATCGCAGGCCTCGACAGCGGCGTGATCACCCCGGGCAGCCGGGTATTCGACCCGGGCTACTACGAGCTGCCCAACTACGACCACAAGTACCGCAACTGGAACCGCAGCGGCGACGGCTGGGTGGACATGTACACCGCCATCATGCGCTCCAACGACACCTACTTCTACGACCTGGCGCACAAGCTGGGCATCGACCGCCTGCACGACTACATGGCCGAATTCGGCCTGGGCCAGAAGGTGTCACTGGACATGTTCGAGGAAGCCTCCGGGCTGATGCCGTCGGCCGAGTGGAAGCGCGCCACGCGCCGCCAGGCATGGTTCCCGGGCGAAACGCTGATCCTGGGCATTGGCCAGGGCTACATGCAGGTCACCCCGCTGCAACTGGCCCAGGCCACCAGCCTGCTGGCGAGCAAAGGGGTGTGGCACCGCCCGCACCTGGCGATGACCGTGGGCGGCGATGCGCCAGTCGACCCTAACCCGATGCCCAACATCGTGCTGCACGACAAACATGCCTGGGACCAGGTCAGCCAGGGCATGCAGATGGTCATGCACGACCCGCGCGGCATCGCCCGTGCGGCGGCAGCGGGGGCGCAATACCGGATTGCCGGCAAGAGTGGTACCGCGCAGGTGGTGGCGATCAAGCAAGGTGAGCGCTACAACCGCAACAAGACCCTGGAGCGACACCGTGACAACGCCCTGTTTGTCGGCTTTGCACCGGCCGACCACCCGAGTGTGGTGGTGGCGGTGATGATCGAGAACGGTGAGGCTGGGGGCCGGGTGGCAGGGCCGGTGGTGCGGGAGGTGATGGATGCTTATCTGCTGGATGAGCAGGGGCATCTGAAGCCTGAGTATGCGGGAGGAGTGACGGCTCACAGCGCGCCACACATTTAAGCATTTTCGGGTGCCTCGCCAGGGCGAAAATCAGGCAAGGGCTTACCGGCCTCTTCGCGGGCTTGCCCGCTCCCACAGGTACTGCACAGATCCCAGGCTTGTGCGATTCCTGTGGGAGCGGGCGTGCCCGCGAAGAGGCCGGCGATACAAACGTTCAACCCCAGGACAGACGCTCTTGTCATTGTGAGTGAATCATTCGCCCAGGTAGGCCTTCTTCACCTGGTCGTCATGCAGCAAGGTCTTGGCGCAGCCTTCCAGGCTGATGCGCCCACCATCAATCACGTAGGCGCGCTGGCAGGTCTGCAATGCCAGCCGGGCGTTCTGCTCCACCAGCAGCAACGTCACCCCACCCTTGACCACCTCGACGATGGTTTCGAAAATCTTCTGCACGATGATCGGCGCCAACCCCATGGACGGCTCGTCCAGCAACAGCAGCTTGGGCCGCCCCATCAATGCCCGGGAAATCGCCAACATCTGCTGCTCGCCACCCGACATGGTGCCGGCCAGCTGGAAGGCGCGCTCCTTCAGGCGCGGGAAGATGCCGTACATGCGCTCGATGTCGGCAGCGATGGCGTCCTTGCCGTCGCGCCGGCTGAAGGCGCCCATTTCGAGGTTTTCGTGCACCGTCAGCTTGGGAAAGATCCCTCGCCCCTCCGGCACCAGCGCCAGCCCTTCGCGGATCAGGTCGTGGCCCTTGATCGCCGCGTGCGCCTTGCCATCGAAGGTGATGCTGCCGGCACTCGGTTTCAGTAGCCCGGCCAGGGTTTTCAAGGTGGTGGTCTTGCCCGCGCCGTTGGCGCCGATCAGCGCCACCATCTCACCCTCGCCCACCCTCAGGTCGATGCCCTTGATGGCCTGGATGGCGCCATAACTGACCTTCAGGTCGCTCACTTGCAGAATGTTCTTCATGCCACTGCCTCTGCACCCAGATAAGCCTCGATCACGCGTGGATCCTTGCGCACGTCGGCCGGCAAGCCGTCGGCGATCTTGCGACCGAATTCAAGTACGGTGATGTGGTCGCACAGGCCCATCACCAGTTTCACGTCGTGCTCGATCAACAACACGGTTTTGCCATCCGCCTGCATCTTGCACATCAGTTGGCGCAGGCCTTCGGTTTCCGAGGCATTCATGCCTGCAGCCGGTTCGTCGAGTGCAATCAGCTTGGGTTCGGTGGCCAGCGCCCGGGCGATTTCCAGGCGACGCTGGTCGCCGTAGGACAGGCTCTTGGCCAACTCGCCGGCCAGGTGGCCGATGCCCACGTAATTCAGCCAGTAACGGGCGGCCTGGCGGATTTCGCGTTCTTCACGCACGCATGCCGGGGTACGCAGGATGGCGCCGAACACACCGCTGCGGGTGCGCACATGGCGGCCAATCATCACGTTTTCCAGGGCGGTCATGTTGTGGAACAGGCGGATGTTCTGGAAGGTGCGGGAAATACCCGCCTCCACCACCTTGTGCGGCTTGCTGATGCGCAGCGGCTTGCCGTCGAACATCACACGTCCCTGCTCGGCCCGGTACAGGCCGGTAAGCACGTTGAACAGGGTGGTCTTGCCAGCACCGTTAGGGCCCAACAGCCCGCGAATCTCGCCACGGCGAATGCTCAGGTCGATGCCGTGCAGGGCCTGCAGGCCACCAAAGAATTTACTGACCTGATGCAGTTCGAGAAGGATATCGCTCATGCCTTGTCCGCCTCTTTGATCGGGAGTTCGAAGGGTGCCTGTTGAGGTACTGCAACGACCGGCGCGGGCTCTGCTTGCGCTTCACCCTCGTGCAGCTCGGCACGGCGGCGGTCGGATGGCCACAGCCCTTCGGGCCGGAAACGCATGACCAGGATCAGCGCCAGGCCGAACACCAGCATGCGCAGGGTCGAGGCATCCAGCACGTTGCGCAGGATGTCGCGGCTGATGAAGGTAACGTTGTCCATCACCCATGGCTGGATCCAGTTGACCAGGTCGCGGAACAGCTCGGGCATCACTGACAGGATCAGCGCCCCCAGCACCACGCCACGGATCGAGCCCATGCCGCCGAGCACTACCATGGCCAGCACCATGATCGACTCCATCAGGGTGAACGATTCGGGGCTGACAAAGCCCTGATAGCTGGAGAACAGCACGCCAGACACCCCGCCAAAGGTCGCGCCCATGGCGAACGCCAGCAACTTGAGGTTGCGCTTGTTCAGGCCCATGGCCTCGGCGGCCACTTCGTCTTCACGCAGGGCCATCCAGGCACGGCCGATGCGCGACACCTCCAGGCGCTTGGACAGCACGATGCAGAGGATGACGATGAACAGGAAGAACAGGTAGTAGCTGATCACCGGCGAAACCTGCAGGCCGAACAAGCTCCAGCTTTGCTGCAACGACAGCACGGGTGCCGCACCTGCATCCGGTGCATGGGCCCATGGCCCGAAATCGACGTGCAGCGGGGCAATGTTGCTGATGCCCTGGGGGCCGTTGGTGAGGTTCACCGGCTGGTCCAGGTTGTTCATGAAAATGCGGATGATCTCGCCGAAACCCAGGGTGACGATGGCCAGGTAATCGCCGCGCAACTTGAGCACCGGCGCCCCGATCAACACACCGCAAATGGCTGCGGCCACGGCTGCCAGCGGGATGATCACCCACACCGGCCAGTCCAGCACTACCTCGATCAGGCCGGCCATTTGCAAGTGCGGCGAGGCCAGCAGCGCGTACAGGTAGGCACCAATGGCGTAGAAGCCGATGTAGCCCATGTCGAGCAGCCCGGCGTAACCGATGACGATGTTCAGGCCCAACGCCAGCAGCACGTAGAGCATGGCAAAGCCAAGGATGCGCACCCAGGTGGGGCCGAGCATGGGGATGGCCTCGATCAGGAACGGCAAGGCGATGAAGCCGAGGATCAACAGCAGGTACTGGGTCTTGAGGTTTTTCATGACCGCCTCCTCACGCCCGGTCGGCCTGGCGTTCGCCAAGCAGGCCGTTTGGCCGGAACAGCAACACCAGAATCAGCACCGCGAAGGCGAAAATGTCCTGGTAGTTGGCGCCCAGGAAACCGCCGGTGATCTGGCCGGTGTAGCCCGCTGCCAGCGACTCGATCAGCCCCAGCAACAGGCCGCCGGCCATGGCGCCGAACAGGTTGCCGATACCGCCCAGCACCGCCGCCGAGAACGCCTTCAGGCCCAGCAGCAAGCCCATGTAGGCATCGGCCTGGCCGTAGTTGATCGCACGCATTACCCCGGCGATGGCACCCAGGCTGGCGCCGATCAGGAAGGTGGCGCTGATCACGCGGTTGATGTTGATGCCCATCAACCCGGCCACTTCCTGGTTTTGCGCGGTAGCTCGCATGGCCTTGCCCAGGCGGGTTTTGTCCACCAGCAGCCACAGGCCAAGCATGATCACCACGGCAATCAGCATGATCGACAGCTGCACGTTGGTGATGGTGGCGCCGAATACGTCGACCGGCTGCGTCTCGACCACTTCAGGGAAGGTCTTGTAGCCGCGCCCCCAGATCATCATCGCCAGGTTCTGCAGGGCGATGGAGATGCCAATGGCGAGAATCAGCGGGGTTAACCGCGGGGCTTTGCGCAAGGGCCGATAAGCGTACTTTTCCATGCCCTGGGCCAGCAGCATGCACACCACCACGGCGGCCATGATCGCCAGGAGCAAGGTAATGAGCCCGGGGGCAAAGCCTGCGCCAGCGAGCATTGTCAGTACCGAAATGGTCACCATGGCGCCAACCATCACCACCTCGCCGTGGGCGAAGTTGATCAGGCCGATGATGCCATAGACCATGGTGTAGCCCAGGGCTACCAGGGCATAGATGCTGCCCAGCACCAGGCCGTTGAGGACCTGCTGCAACAAGATATCGAAATTACCGTCCACGCGCTGAATCCTCGAAACTGCGTTGTCGTCGGCGCGCGGCGGCTCAGCGCCACACGCCAACAGGCCTGGCAGGTGGGAAAAGTCTTCTTGTTATGTCGCAGGCCGGCGCCTGCTTGTTATGAGGTGCTGCTTAGTCGCGCTCGACCGACAGGGTTTTCCAGCCGCCGTCAGCGAACTGGAACACGGTGGCCGCCGGGTTCTTCAGGTTGCCCTGGTCGTCGAAGGCGATGGTGCCGGTGACGCCTTCGTAGCTCTGGTTCTTGAGCACAGGCAAGTACACTTTGGGGTCGTCGGAACCGGCCTTGACCATGGCGTTGATTGCCGCCCAGGTGGCGTCATAGGCGGCGGGCGACGACTGCACCACGCCGACGCCGAACTTGTCCTTGAGCTTCTGCTCGAAAGCCGCGCCCTTGGGCATGTCCTGCAGTGGCGTGCCGTAGTTCCAGGCGTAGGTGCCTTCGGCGGCGCTGCCAGCCATCTGCCTGAACGAATCGTTGGGCAGGTTGCCGATGTTCATGAAGCGCGCCTTCAGGCCCAGGTTCTTCATCTGCTTGGCCATCGGGGCGGCCTGGTAATCGAGGGCGGCAAAGAACACTGCATCGGCCTTTTGCGCCTTGGCCGTGGTGAGGATGGCATTGAAGTCGGTCGACTTGTCATTGGTGTACTCGCGCACCACCACGTTGCCACCCGCCGCCTTGACCGCCTTGGTCACCTCATCGGCCAGGCCTTGGCCATACGCGGTGCGGTCATCGAAGATGGCAATGCGCTGGGCCTTGAGCTGGCTGACCAAGTAATTGCCGGCGTAACGGCCAAGGGTGGCGTCGTCGTTGACGGTGCGAAATACCGAGGGGATACCCTGGCGGGTCAAGGTGGGGTTGGTGGCCGAAGGCGAGATTTGCGGAATGCCGGCGGCGGCGTAAATTTTCGAAGCGGGAATACTGGTGCCAGAGTTGTAGTGACCAATCACCACCGCCACTTTCGAGTCCACCAGCCGCTGCGCCACCGCAGTGCCTGTGCGCGGGTCGGCGACATCGTCTTCGGAAACCAGCTTGAACCGGGCCACCTTGTCACCGATTTTCAGCTGCTGCTGGTTGGCCTCTTCGACTGCAATCTGGATGCCATGCTCGACGTCCTGTCCCTGGTGCGCCGAAGGCCCGGTCAGGGGGCCGGCGAAGCCGATCCTGACGATTTCACTGTCTGCTGCGTGTGCCGTCCCCATGGCCATCAGCAATGTTACCGCGGTCGCGAGGGCTGTACGCCCTCCCTTGTTGTTATTCATGCTCAGCTCCCAGTAGTGATTGGACGAACCTCGACATCGCTTACCGCATGCGAATTGGCCGGAACGCCATCGCACTTGTAAGATAACAGTCAGCAGGCAACTGTCAATGGGTGTATGCTACGGGAGAAGGTAAAATAATCTTTCCGGCCACAAGCGATGCACGCAATCAAAAAGCAGGGCGTGAGCCTGACTAGTAAGATGTTTGATAACATATGCCGACAACATCACCGCTGGTTGGCTACGGATCCCGCCGCAAGGGGCATCAGGGCTGCGCGCAACCTGCCGGAGAATCAACCGTGATGAGCCAATCAGTTTCAGGAGCAACCCTTCTATGAATGCGTCGTTAGGCACGCGCCGCGCCAACCTGGCGGAAACCGTGATTCAGGAGCTTTCCAGCCGGATCGACAACGGCACCTACGGCCCGGGCGACAAACTGCCGTCCGAACAGGAGCTGTGCAAAGAATTCAACGTCAGCCGCCCGGTCATCCGCGAGGCGGTGGCCTCGCTGCGCCTTGGCGGACGCCTGATCGCTCGTCAGGGTGTGGGCGTATTCGTGGTCGAGCAGGATGTAAAGCGCATCGGCTTCGCCATCGACAGCGTTGTCGATGATGTACGCGCTGCAGCGCAGATCCTTGAACTGCGCCTGGGCATCGAGACCGAATCGGTCGCCCGCGCCGCCGAGCGCCGCAGCCCTGCGAGCATGGCGGCGATCACCGAGGCGTTCGACCGCTTCAACTCGCTGGACGGCGCCACGCAAGAGGAAGAAGCCAAGGCCGACTTCGAGTTCCACCTGGCGATTGCCCGCGCCACCAGCAACCCGCACTTCACCCAACTGCTGGAGGCGCTGGGGCCGGACATCATCCTCGACCTGAACCTCAAGCACGGGCAAGTCACCGGCAAGAACCGCCAGGCGCATATCAAGAAAATCGCCCGTGAACACGGGGCAATCCTGTCGGCAATCAGCATGGGCGACGTGGCCAGTGCGCGCACGGCGCTGCGCAAACACCTGGAAGAGAGCCTGTCGCGGTATCAGCGCTTGCTCGACAGCAAGGCCTGATCGCTGCCCTGCGCTGGCCTCTTCGCGGTTGAACCCGCGAAGCAGGCGACGCAGTTCATGAACAACGCATCAGGTGCGCAGCTGGTACCAGGTGGTCTTGAGCTGCGAATACTTGTTGAACGAATGCAGCGACAAGTCGCGGCCAAACCCCGACTGCTTGCCCCCGCCGAACGGCACCGTCACATCCAGCGCATCTACCGTGTTCACCGACACAGTGCCGGCCTTCAACGCCCGCGCCACCCGGTGCACCTGATTGAAGTCATCGCTCCACACCGAGGCAGCCAGGCCATACATGCTGTCGTTGGCCAGGCGCACCGCCTCTTCTTCCGTATCGAAGGCGCTGACCGCCAGCACCGGCCCGAACACTTCCTCCCGCGCCAGGCGCATGCGCCCCTCGACACCGGCAAAAATGGTCGGCTCGATGTAGTTGTCCGAGCCTTCGACAGTCAAGCGCCGACCGCCACACACCAACCTGGCGCCCTCTTGCCCGGCGCGGGTAATGGCGGCCTCGATGCGGCCGGTCTGCTCGGCATCGACAATGGCACCGGCGCGGCTTGCCGGGTCCAGCGGGTTACCCGGCATCCACTGGCGTGCCTTGGCCTGCAGGCGCTCGACGAATTCGTCATGAATCGAGCGCTGCACATACAGCCGCGAGTTGGCCGAGCATACCTCGCCCTGGTTGAAGAAAATGCCGAAGGCGGCCTTTTCCGCCGCCAGGTCCAGGTCCTGGCAGTTATCGAACACCAGGTTGGGGCTTTTGCCACCACATTCCAGCCACACTTGCTTGAGGTTGGATTGCGCCGAGTACTGCATGAAGTACTTGCCCACCTGGGTAGAGCCGGTGAACACCAGGCAGTCTACGTCCGGGTGCAGGCCCAGCGCCTGTCCGGCCTGCTCACCCAGGCCCGGTACCACGTTCAACACACCTTCCGGCAAGCCCGCTTCCAGGGCCAGCTGGGCCAGACGCAGGGCTGAGAACGGGGATTGCTCGGCGGGCTTGAGTACCACGCTGTTGCCAGCCGCGAGCGCCGGGGCCAGCTTCCAGGCGGCCATGTCGAGCGGGAAGTTCCAGGGCACCACGGCGGCGACCACACCGAGCGCTTCCCGGGTGATGGTGGCAAGCGCGTTGGGCGCAGTGGGTGCCACCTGGTCGTAGAGTTTGTCCAGCGCCTCGCCGTACCAGGCGAACACATGGGCCGAGCCCGGCACATCGATGTTGTAGGCATCCATGACGGGCTTGCCCATGTTCAGCGAGTCCAGCAAGGCCAGTTCTTCGCGATGGGCCATGATCAGCTCGGCCAGGCGCAGCAGTACCTTCTTGCGCTCGCCGGGGGCCATGCGTGGCCACGGACCTTGCTCGAAGGCCCAGCGGGCGCTGGCCACTGCAAGGTCGACTTCAGCCTGGCCGCAGGCAGTGACCTGGGCCAGTACGGCGTTGGTGGCGGGGTTGATGGCGGCGAAGGTGGCGCCATCCTGTGCGTTGACGGCTTTGCCGCTGATAAGTGCCTGCGACGGGAGGTACAGGTCCGAGGCGCGTTGTTGCCAGAATTCGAGGGTGTACATTTGTACTCCTTAAACCTTTGGAGCGGTGTTTTGGTGAAAGGCTGCACGTTTCCTGTGGGAGCGGGCGAGCCCGCGAACACCGGCGAAGCCGGTGCCATGCACCGCGGCGCCTGATTCGCGGGCTCGCCCGCTCCCACAGAGAAATGTGTCGGGCTTGCGAGCGGGTTAGAGTTTGCCGACCAACCGTGCCGTGCGGTCCACGGCAATCCGCGTCTTCTCCACCAGCTCATCCAGCTCGCTGTGGTTGGCGATCAAGGCAGGGGCCATGATCATCCGGCCCAGGGTCGAGCGAATGATCACCCCTTCCTCGAAACCGAACGTACGGCACTGCCAGGCCAGGTCGTTCTCGTTGGCAAAACGCTTGCGCGTTGGCTTGTGCTCGGCAAACTGCAACGCCGCCACCAGTCCGGCACCCTGCACCTGGCCGATCAACGGGTGGTCGGCGAACACCTCGCGCAGGATGCGTTGCAGGTAGGGCCCGGTGTCGTCCTTCACCTGGCGCACGATGCCTTCGTCGCGCAGCGCCTTCAGGTTGGCAATGGCCACCGCCGCCGCCACCGGGTGGCCGGAATAGGTCAGGCCATGGGCAAACACCCCGCCGCGCTCTACCAACGCCTCGGCAATGCGCTTGCTCAGCACCAGGCCGCCCATGGGCACGTAGCCACTGGTCAGGCCCTTGGCGATCGACAGGGTGTCGGGCTCGAAGCCGAAGTATTCGTGGGCAAACCACTCGCCAGTGCGGCCAAAGCCCCCAATCACCTCATCGGCGCACAGCAGCACGTCGTACTGGCGGCAAATGCGCTGAATTTCCGGCCAGTAGCTTTCCGGCGGGAAGATCATGCCGCCCGCGCCCTGGAACGGCTCGGCAATAAAGCCGGCAACGTTCTCGGCGCCAAGCTCGAGGATTTTTTCCTCCAGCTGCAAGGCGCAACGGCGGCCAAACTCGGCCGGGGTCAGCTCGCCACCCTCTGCGTACCAGTACGGCTCATCGATGTGCGCAACATCCGGAATCAACCCGCCCATTTCGTGCATGAACTTCATGCCGCCCAGTGCCGTGGCCGCCAGGGTCGAACCGTGGTAGCCGTTCCAGCGGCCGATCATGATTTTCTTGCTTGGCTGACCCACCACCTGCCAGTAGCGGCGCACGGTGCGGATCAGCACCTCGTTGGCCTCGGAACCGGAGTTGGTGTAGATCGCGTGGCTGTAGTGCCCCGGCAGCAGGCTGAACAGCAACTCGGACAGCTCGATCACCGCCGGGTGGGTGGTGTGGAAGAACATGTTGTAGTAGGCCAGCTGGTCCATCTGCGTGGCAGCGGCGGCCGTCAGGTCGCGGCGGCCATAACCAAGCTGGGTGCACCACAGGCCAGACATGCCATCCAGGTAGCGCTTGCCCTCGCTGTCCCACAGGTGCAGGCGTTCGCCACCCACGATCACCCGCGGCCCTTCGGCGTTCAGCGCCTTCTGGTCGAGGAAGGCATGGATATGGTGTGCGGCGTCGGCTGCCTGGTAGTCACGGGTCTGGCGTTGCGGGGCGAAAGGCGCGTTCATTGTTGGTTTTCCTTTGCGGTGGGGTTGCAGGGCAGCCGTCGCTCAGCGCAGCTTGCCCATGTAGCTTTCAAGCGGGTCCTTGCCCAGCACGCCCTGGGCATTGGCCAGCGCGTCGATGAACAGGGAAAACAGCTCGGACTGGGTACCGATGTCGAGCTTGGCGTAGACGTTCTTGCGGTGCGATTTGATGGTGTCTTCCGAAACACCCAGGCGCTCGGCCAGCGACCTGGTCGAATGGCCACGCAGGATCAGCTGGGCGATGCGGCATTCACGCTCGGTCAGCAACGAGCTGCCGAAGTTGTTCAGCGCAGCGTGGATGCGTTGTTCGAGGATGTTTTCGAAACGCCCGGCGCGGCTGTCCAGCCCGGCGAAGTGCTTGCCGAGTACCGCCAGCACCCAGGGCGTGACGCGCCCGAACAGCTCGCGGGTCTGTGTATCGAGCTTGTCGGTAAACGCCAGCGACACCGCCAGGCTTTGCCCGGGCGCCACCTGCAGGATGTAGTTGAGCTCATCTTCCAGGTGCGAGTGGCGGTAGAACGACTGGTAGTACTCGCTGACCTCGAAGTGGTCGGGGGCCACCTCGAACAGGCCATAGCAACCGGACGCGACCTGCTCCACGCAAGCACCGTAAAACGGGTCGAGCAGGTAGAAGCCCGACAGGTAGCGGCTGACATTGCCCTCGGGCTGCCAGGGCGCCTTGTCGTCCTGCTCGAACAGCGCGCAAGGCATGCCGTCGTGCGGGTAGAGGTACACCGTGGTCGCCTGGATCGGCCGGATCACGCCAAGCGCAGCAAACAGGTTGGCGGCGAAGCCCGGGCGGCCGATGGCCTCGGTGACCTTGGCCAGGTGCTCGAACCACTGTTCTGAAAGCAATTGATTAGTCACTGTGGGCCTGCCGTTTCTATTCAGTGGCACCGCCGCCAGTGCGGTGCGTTGTTGACCAGATACTCCCACGCCGCTTCAGGTACCGAAATCACCCGTTGGGGTGAGTCGGCCAAGGGTCGCACCCCTCACCCCAAAGGGTGATTCCGGGCACCCACAGGGTGTGGGAGCATCAAACCGCCCCAGCGCTGCGAGCCTTGCGCTCGACCTCCTTGCACACCACCCACCGGTAGCGAGCCTGCTCGCGTACTGCGGTGCCCTGCATCCCTTTCCAGGAGTTAGCAATGCATACAACAACAAGTACAGCCCATTCGCCTGCTTCGCATGCACCGTCACACCCCGGCGCCAGCACCGGCCGCTTCCGCAAATCCATGGGCATGACCGCCCTGGTGCTGTTCGGCCTGGCCTACATGGTGCCCCTGGCCGTCTTCACCACCTACGGGCTGGTCACCCAGATGACCAAAGGGCACCTGCCCACCGCCTACCTGCTCACCCTCGCCGCCATGCTGCTCACCGCCTACAGCTACGGCCGCATGGTCCAGGCCCACCCCTACTCCGGCTCGGTCTACACCTACACGCGCAAAGCCTTCGGCAGCCACATCGGTTTCATCACCGGCTGGACGCTGCTGCTCGACTACATCTTCCTGCCGCTGCTCAGCTACCTGCTGATCGGCATCTACATGTCGGAATACTTTCCGGCGATCCACGCCTGGGTGTGGGTGGCAGGCTCCATTGCCCTGGTCACCTTCCTCAACCTGATCGGCATCGAGTCGATCACCCGCGTCAACTGGATCCTGGTGGTGGCGCAGCTGGTGTTCATCATCGTCTTCGTCGCCCTGTCCGTGCTCAAGCTCAACGGACAGGCGGAGCCGGTGTCGCTGCTGGCCCCCTTCCATCACGAAGGCTTCAACGTGCCGCTGATCATGACGGGCGCCGCCGTGCTGTGCCTGTCGTTTCTCGGTTTTGACGCGGTGTCGACCATGGCTGAGGAAACCAGCAACCCGACGTACCGCATTCCCGTGGCGATCCTGGCCGTGTCGCTGATCGGCGGCTTGCTGTTCCTGGTGGTGTCGTACTGCGCACAAATGGTGTTCCCCGACTGGGGCAGCTTTGCCGACCCGGACTCGGCCTCGGTGGATGTAATGCGCCGGGTGGGCGGCGAATGGCTGGTTACCGCGTTTACCGCCACCTACGTGGCCGGCTGCTTCGCCTCGGCCATGGTGTCCCAGGCCAGCGTGTCACGCGTGCTGTTCGCCATGGGCCGCGACGGCGCATTGCCGCGCGCGTTCGGCCAGCTGGTGACGAAAAAGCGCGTACCGGCGACAGCCATCCTGGTGGTCAGCCTGCTCTCCCTCATCGCCCTGGTCATCACCCTCGACACCGTGGCCAACATGATCAGCTTTGGCGCCCTGTTCGCCTTTTCGGCGGTAAACCTGGCGGTGGTCAAGCACTACCTGGTCGATCAGAAGCTACGCGGTGGCCGCAACTGCCTGCTGTACGGCGCCATTCCCGGCCTGGGCTTCCTTAGCACCCTGTGGCTGTGGAGCAGCCTGACCAGCCTGTCGTTCACCATCGGCCTGTGCTGGATGGGCATGGGGTTGGTGGTGCTGATGGGGCTGACCAAGGCGTTCCGGGTGAAGCTGCCGGAGTTGCAGATGGCCGAGTGACGCTGAGCACCGGGTGATAACCGCTCGTTATCACCCGATCCGCATTAATCATTATTCAGCCTCCCGTTCGCCGCCTACAGTCCCAGCGCAACGACTGCCATTGCCAACGGGAACCGAAATGTCCATCGAACATCGCCTGAACCACATCGCCGGCCAACTCAGCGGCAACGGGGACGTGCTGCTGAACAGCGTCGACGCCCACAGCGGCGAGCCGCTGCCGTACGCCTTCCACCAGGCAACCGGCGACGAAGTCGAGGCTGCCGTGCAGGCTGCCGAGGTTGCCTACCCGGCCTACCGCAGTACCCGCCCGGCACAGCGCGCCGCCTTCCTCGACGCCATCGCCAACGAACTGGACGCCCTGGGCGACGACTTCATCCAGCATGTCACCCGCGAAACCGCACTGCCCGAAGCCCGCATCCGTGGCGAACGCAGCCGCACCAGCAACCAGTTGCGCCTGTTTGCCGAGGTGGTACGCCGTGGCGACTTCTACGCCGCACGCATCGACCGTGCCCTGCCCCAGCGTACCCCGCTGCCACGCCCGGACCTGCGCCAGTACCGCATCGGCGTGGGCCCGGTGGCCGTGTTCGGCGCCAGCAACTTCCCACTGGCCTTCTCCACGGCAGGGGGTGACACCGCCTCGGCGCTGGCAGCGGGCTGCCCCGTCGTGTTCAAGGCGCACAGCGGGCACATGCTCACTGCCGCTCATGTCGCCGCAGCCATCGACCGCGCCGTGGCCAGCAGCGGCATGCCGGCAGGGGTGTTCAACATGATCTACGGTGCCGGCGTGGGCGAAGCGCTGGTCAAGCACCCGGCCATTCAGGCAGTGGGTTTCACCGGCTCGCTGCGGGGTGGCCGCGCCCTGTGCGACATGGCTGCCGCGCGCCCGCAGCCAATCCCGGTGTTCGCCGAAATGAGCAGCATCAACCCGGTCATCGTGCTGCCCCAGGCGCTGCTGGCCCGTGGCGAGCAAGTGGCTGCAGAGCTGGCCGCCTCGGTGGTGCTGGGTTGCGGGCAGTTCTGTACCAACCCGGGCCTGGTCATCGGTATTCGGTCGCCGCAGTTCGAGCACTTCGTGCACACGCTGGCGGCGCACATGGCCGACCAGGGTCCACAGACCATGCTCAATGCCGGAACCCTGCGCAGCTATCAGAACGGTGTGCAGCACCTGCTGGCACACCCAGGCATCCAGCATCTGGCCGGGCAGCCGCAAACCGGTAACCAGGCCCGGCCACAGCTGTTCAAGGCCGACGTAAGCCTGCTGCTGAACGGCGACCCACTGCTACAGGAAGAAGTGTTCGGCCCGACCACCGTCGTAGTGGAAGTGGCCGATGCCCAGCAACTGGCCGAGGCGTTGCGCCACTTGCAAGGCCAGCTGACTGCCACCCTGATCGCCGAGCCTGACGACCTGCACGCCTTTGCCGGGCTGGTACCACTGCTGGAACGCAAGGCCGGGCGCCTGCTGTTAAACGGCTACCCGACTGGTGTTGAAGTGAGCGACGCCATGGTGCATGGCGGGCCTTACCCGGCCACGTCTGATGCCCGAGGCACCTCGGTCGGCACCCTGGCCATCGACCGCTTCCTGCGCCCGGTGTGCTTCCAGAACTACCCGGAGGCACTGCTGCCGGATGCGCTGAAAAGCGCCAACCCGCTGGGGATTGCGCGGTTGGTGGATGGCTTGAGTAGCCGCGAGGCGGTGTGATCTTGCATTGATGTAGCCCTTGTTGGCCTCTTCGCAGGTTTACCCGAGAAGAGGCCAACAAGGGCGTCGCGAAGCCTGTATACAATCCACAAAAACCTTGCTTACAATGCCCTGCGCCTATGACATCGGCAATCGCCGATGCGTATTGCGACAGACTTTAGCCATGTCATCTACCAATGCTGCAAAAACGCTACTCGTCAAAAACGCTGCACTCCTGGTCACCATGGACGGCGAACGCCGCGAAATCAAACACGGCGGCCTGTTCATCGAAGGCAACCTGATCAAGCAGGTCGGCCCCAGCGATACCCTGCCACAACAGGCCGATGTCATCCTGGACATGGCCGGCAAAGTAGTCATCCCGGGCCTGGTCAACACCCACCACCACATGTACCAGAGCCTCACCCGCGTGGTGCCTGCTGCCCAGGACGGTGAGCTGTTCAACTGGCTGACCAACCTGTACCCGATCTGGGCACGCCTGACCCCCGAAATGATCGCGGTGTCGACCCAGACCGCGATGGCCGAACTGATCCTGTCCGGCTGCACCACCTCCAGCGACCACCTGTACATCTACCCCAACGGCTGCAAGCTCGACGACAGCATCCATGCCGCCGCCGAGATCGGCATGCGCTTCCACGCCGCGCGCGGCAGCATGAGCGTGGGCCAGAGCCAGGGCGGCCTGCCGCCTGACGCGGTGGTGGAGAAGGAGGCCGACATCCTCAAGGAGTCCCAGCGCCTGATCGAGGACTACCACGATGCCAGCCATGGCGCGATGCGCCGTATCGTGGTGGCGCCCTGCTCGCCCTTCTCGGTCAGCCGCGACCTGATGCGCGAAGCCGCCGTGCTGGCGCGGCAGTACGGGGTGTCGCTACACACCCACCTGGCCGAAAACGTCAACGATATCGCCTACAGCCGCGAGAAATTCGGCATGACCCCCGCCGAATACGCCGAAGACCTCGGCTGGGTCGGTCACGATGTCTGGCATGCACACTGTGTGCAGCTCGACCAGCACGGCATCGAGCTGTTCGCCCGCACCGGCACCGGGGTCGCCCACTGCCCTTGCTCGAACATGCGCCTGGCCTCGGGCATAGCCCCGGTGCGCAAGATGCGCGACCACGGCGTGCCGGTGGGCCTGGGGGTCGATGGTTCGGCGTCCAACGATGGCGCCAGCATGATCGGTGAAGTACGCCAGGCCCTGCTGCTGCAACGGGTAGGCTTCGGCCCCGACGCCATGACCGCACGAGAAGCACTGGAAATCGCCACCCTGGGCGGTGCCAAGGTGCTCAACCGCAATGACATCGGCGCCCTGGCGCCCGGCATGGTCGCCGACTTCGTCGCCTTCGACCTGGGCCACGTGGCCTATGCCGGCGGCCATCACGACCCGCTGGCGGCACTGGTGTTCTGCACCCCGACCCTGGTGCACACCAGCGTGATCAACGGCCGTGTGGTGGTCGAGGACGGCCAGTTGACCACCGTCGACCTGCCCCGCGTGCTGGAGCGCCACAACCAGCTGGCGCACCAACTGGTCAGCGGTGCGTGATGCACCACGCGCTACCCGTCACGCCTGCTGGCGGGTAGCGCACACCACGATTTCCCGAATGCACACCGATTGCGGCTGGCCGTAGGCAAAGCCGATGGTCTCGGCAATGGTCTCGGCCGTGAGTACCCCGCCCATTTCCTGCTTCCAGTCGTTGTAGCCGGCCTTGATGGCATCATCGGTCGTGTGGCTGAGCAGCTCGGTATCGACCGCGCCTGGCTCGATGGTGATCACCCGCACGTTGCTGGGCGCCAGTTCTTCACGCAGGTTTTCCGAAAGGCCAGTGACGGCGAACTTGGTACCGACATAGGCGACATGGTTGGGGAATGCCTTGCGCCCGGCCACGGAGCTGACGTTGATGATGGTGCCGTGCTTGCGTTCGACCATACCGCTGGCCACGGCATGGATGCCGTTGAGCAGCCCACGCACGTTGACGTCGAGCATGCGGTCCCACTGCTCCGGGTCCTGGGTGGTGATGTTGCCCAACAGCATCACCCCCGCATTGTTGATGATCGCGTCTACCGGGCCAAAGCGCGTTTCGGCTTCGGCGACGGCGGCCAGCACCGCAGTGCGGTCGGTGATATCAACCGACAGTGCCAGCGTGTTTGGCAGCTGCAGTTGCTGCATCGGCGCCAAGCGACGCGAAAGCAGCAACAAGGCGTGGCCACGGCTGGACAGTAGCCTGGCGGTGGCCAGGCCGATGCCAGAGCTGGCGCCGGTAATGACTACCAAGGGTTTATGGGTGTTGGTCATGGTCACCATCCTGTTATCCGATTTGCCTATGGGTAAGAAGTAGAGCGAGTATAGAAGCCAGTTTTTCATGCGAAAAATGGGAAATTCCTTTCGCAGCCATCGGCATCACTTATGGGTACCCTATGGACTATCGCCAGCTTCGTGCCTTCATCGCCGTGTTCGAAGAGCGCAACATCACCGCCGCCGCGCGCTCGATTCACCTTAGCCAACCGGCGCTTTCCGGCAGCATCAAGGCACTGGAAGAAGCGCTGGGCACCACGCTGTTCGTTCGCCAGGCCCGTGGCGTGGCGGTAACCGAGGATGCCCGGGCGCTGTACCCCGAGGCGCAGCGCATGGTCGCCGATGCCAACCGCCTGCTTGGTCGCTTCAAAGGGGATCGTGAACGCGCGCCGTTGCAGATCGGTGTCGAGCAGGATGTGAGCGCGGCGGTGCTGGGCAAGGTGGTGCTGGCAGCGGCAGCCCTCCAGCCTCCGGTGCGCCTGCAACTGGTGACCGGCTGCATGGGCGCAGTGCGGCTCGCCAGCGAGGAACTGCGTTGTGAGGATGAACTGTTTCTGCCGCTGCACAGCGACCGGTTCGTCCTGGCGACCGCACCGCAGGCCCCCGCCGAGGCCCAGTGGATCACCTGCCCTGCACAGCCCAGCCATCAGCGCCTGCAACCGTTCTACAGCGGCACGCCTGTGGCAGAAGCCGATAGCTTTGCCCTGGCCCTGGAGCTGGTCGCCGCAGGCCTGGGTACCGCGATCGTGCCGGAGTCGCTGGCGGCCGAGCACCGTGGCGTACGCAGCGAGCCTATGCCACAACTGGACCTGCGCCGACGCATCGGCCTGTGCTACTCGGCCCAGGCGCTGGCGCTCGAGGGTGTCATCCAGCTGCGTGATGCCTTGTAGCCGTACCCTTCAACGATCAGGTGCGCAGCACGTGCTCCCCGGCATTGCTCGGCAAGTGGATGGCATCCACCAACGCGAAGCAGGCGATCAATGCAACGCCGATCAACGCCCAGTGAAAGTCGCTGACTGACATCTCACTCTCGCCGCCCCGCACCATCATCGCTACGCGTAGCAGCAGCGCCACCACCGCCACACCCAAGGCCATCGCCAGCTGGAAGCACATGCTGAACAACGTCGAAGCCTCGCCCATCTGCTGCTTGGGCACTTCGGCAAAGCCGACAGCGTTGTAGGTGGTGAATTGCATCGAGCGCGAAAGCCCACCCACGAACAGCACCGCCGCCATCCAGTACCACGGCATGCCTGGCTGCAAGCCCAGGCAAGCCAGAATGCATCCAACGCCAATCACGCCATTGACCAGCAACACCCGGCGAAAGCCATAACGGCGCAGCAAGCGGGTGGTGAACGGCTTCATCGCCAGGTTGCCCGCGAAGATCGCCAGCACCAGCAGCCCGGCATCCACGGGCGACAGGCCAAAACCGATCTGCAACAGCAGAGGGATCAAAAACGGCAAGGCACTGATCGACAGGCGGAACAAGGTACCGCCCACGATGCTGACCCTGAACGTGGGGATAGCCAGGGTTTCCAGTGGCAACAACGGTGCAGGATGGCGCTTGCAGTGACGGATCGCCAACCCGGTCAGCCCCCCACCCAGCAACACCAGCGCCAGCCCGGCCCCCAGGCTGCCCCCCGCCAGTGAACCAAGCATTTCCAGGCCGACCAGCCACGCCGCACAAGCCGACGCCAGAAACACGAAGCCCAGCATGTCAAAACGGCGCGTTTCATCTGAACGGGCATTCGGAACCAGTAACCAGGCCGCCACGATAGCCAGCAACCCGAGGGGGATGTTCAGGTAGAAGATCCAGGGCCACGACCAATGGGTGACGATCAGGCCACCGAGCGGTGGCCCCAGTACTGGCGCCACCAACCCGGGCCAGGTGATCACCGCAAGCATTTTCACCAGGTCTTTCTTTTCGGTGGTACGCAGCACCACCAACCGGCCTACCGGCACCATCAAGGCACCGCCAATACCCTGTAATATCCGCGCGGCGATGAAGGTTTCCAGGTTGGGGGCCATGCCACACAGCAACGACGCCACGGTAAACAGGCCGATGGCCCCGGCGAACACCTGTCGCGGGCCGAAGCGGTCGGCCACCCAGCCGCTCAGCGGAATGAACACCGCCACCGCCAGCAGGTAGGCACTGATGCCGATGTTCAGGCTGACCGCATTTTCGCCGAAATCACTGGCCATCTGCGGCAGCGCCGTGGCAATGACGGTGGCGTCGAGGTTTTCCATGAAGAAGGTGATGGCGACCAGCAAGGCGATGCAGGTGGCTTGGCGGGAGGTATAGGGAGCTGCCGGATTGGCCAAGATACAGGTCCTTCTGGTTGGCAATGAATCATGGGGCCTTGGGCACCCCTATGGGAACGGGCATGCCCGCTCCCGCACAAGTAGGTGCCAAGGCTTAGCGCATGCGCATGGCTGCACGTAACGCCAGCAGGTAAGTCTCGACACCAAACCCGCAGATCTGCCCACGCACCACCTCGGCAAACACCGAATGGTGCCGAAACGGCTCCCTAGCATGGATGTTCGACATATGCACTTCAACCACCGGCACCTCAAGAATGGCCAGTGCATCACGAATACCGTAGCTGTAATGCGTCCACGCCCCGGCATTGATCAGCACTGCATCCATCCGGTCGTCAAAGGCCCGGTGGATACGCTCGCACAGGGCACCTTCGAAGTTGCTCTGGAAGCTTTCGACCCTTGCCCCCAGCTCCGCGCCCAGCGCCTCCAAGGCCTGGTCGATGTCGGCCAGGGTTGCCGTGCCATACTGGCGCGGGTCGCGCTTGCCAAACATGTTGTGGTTGATACCGTGCAGCATCAGGACATTGGCGACCATGGCTTACTCCAGCGCAATCGTCAGGCGGTCGATCACGGCACGGGTTTCAGGCCGTACGCCTCGCCACCAGGCAAACGCCTCTGCGGCCTGCTCGACCAGCATGCCCACGCCATCCGCCAGGCGTGCCACACCGGCCTCGCGCGCCAGGCGCAGAAACGGCGTGAGGCCTTTGCCGTAGGCCAGTTCATACGCCAGTCGCGCTTCGCCCAACACCCCGCCAGGCAGCGGCGGCAGTTCACCGACAAGGCTGGCGGAAGTGGCGTTGACCACAATGTCGAAGGTTTGCCCTTCCAGCGCTTCGTAACGGCTGATACGCAGCCTTGGGTGATCCAGTTCGTTACGCAGTGCCAAGGCCTTGGTCATGTCGCGGTTTGCAATCACCAGCTCGCTGGGCTCCGCGTGCAAGAACGGCAACAGCGCGCCGCGCACTGCACCACCGGCGCCAAGCATCAGCACGCGGCGGTTGCGCAGCGGCTCACCGAGGTTGGCTTCGATATCGCGCAGCAAGCCGATGCCGTCGAAGTTTTCAGCTGTGATATGGCCATCCTCGAACTTCAGCGCATTGGCGGCCCGGGCCAACTGCGCGCGCTCGCTGCGCCGGTCGGCCAGCTCGAAGGCACGCAGTTTGAACGGCGCGGTGATGTTCATGCCCAGCCCACCGTCAGTGCGAAACTGCAACACCTGGGCCTCAAAACCGTCCAGCGAGCCTTCAATAGCCCCGTATTCCAGGTGCTGGCCGCTGGCCTGAGCGAACAGGCCATGAATCAGCGGTGACTTGGTGTGGTTGATCGGTCGGCCGATCACTGCGTAGCGGTCGCTCATCGTGTATCTCCGTGGGTAAACAGCACACCGTCTGCCTGCATGGCGGTGATTTCTTCAGGGCTGAAGCCAAGCGCTGCGGCCACTTCGGCGTTGTGCTGGCCGAGGTCCGGGGCTACCTGATGGATCGTGGTGTCACAGCCGGAAAACCGGAACGGCAGATTGGGCAGGCGCAGGGTGCCGTAGCGAGGGTGCAGCTGTTCGATGACCATGTTGCGCGCCTGGATTTGCGGGTCGGCCAACACCTCATCGATACGCTGTACCTTGGCACTGGGAATGTCGACGGTGTCGAGCAAGGCAAGGATCTCCGCCACCGAGCGCGCACCCGCCCAGTCACGCACCACCGCCAGAATCGCCTCGCGGTGGGCATTGCGGCCATTCAGGTCGTGGTAGCGGTTATCGCTGCCAAAACCTGCCGGGCCGCCGTTGGCTTCGAGCATGGCGGCGAAGCGCCGCCAGGCATCATCGACCTGGGCTGCAATCACCAGATCGCCATCAGCGGCGCGGAACACGCCGTACAAGGTAGACGTGGGCATGTCGTGGCCGGTCTGCTCGGGCAGCACGGTGCCATCGGACAGCGAGTAGCACTGCACGGCGTACTCGTGCATCGACACCAAGGTGTCGTACAGCGCCATGTCAATGTGCTGGCCGCGCCCACTGCTCACCCGCCCCAACAGTGCCGCGTTGATCGCTGCTACGGCGTGAATACCGGTGTACATGTCGCCCAGCGAAATGCGCAGCAATGGCGGCGCCTCACCCGGCATGCCGACCATCTGCATGATCCCGCTCTTGGCCTCGGCGATCAGCCCGAAACCGGCGCGGTGGGCATCCGGCCCGGTGTGGCCATAGGCGGAGATCGAGCAGTACACCAGGCGCGGGTTACGCACCGACAGCTCGGCATAGCCCAGCCCCAGCTTGTCCAGCGCGCCGGGGCGGTAGTTTTCAATGAATACGTCGGCCGAGTCGGCCAGGCGCTGCATGAAGGCTTTTCCGCGTGGGTCCTTCATGTTCACGCTGACGCCCTGCTTGCCCATGTTCATTTGCAGGAAATAGCCGCTCTGCTGATCGTCCAGGGTAAATGCGTGCTGGCGGCCAGCATCGCCGCTGCCCGGCCGCTCGACCTTGATCACTTCAGCGCCCAGCGCCGCCAGGCAGCGCCCCACATAGGGCCCGGCAAGGAAGTGGCTGTAATCGATGACGCGGATACCCGCCAATGGCAATGCCTGGCTCATGCCTGCCCCCTCCGTGGCACCATCAGCCGGTGCTCGCCGCGCTGCACGACCTGGCCATGCTGGTTGACCAGCTCTGACGGCAGCACCACGATGCCCCAGCCTGGCCGGCTGTTGCTCGGTCGCATCGCCCCCACCCGCATGCGTACGTGCAACACATCGTTGACCTTGATCGGCAACACGAAGTCCCAGGTCCAGCCCAGCGACATGCCCGGCAAGAAGCGGTACTCGCACTGGGTCTTCAGGCCATCGGCGATCGACAGCCCGAACAGGCCGTGCGCAACCAGGCAGCCGAAGTGGCTGGCGTTGGCGTAGGCCTCGTCGACGTGCACCGGGGTGTGATCACCCGTGAGATCGGCGTAGGCCAGGATGCGCTCACGGGTTACGGTATAGGTGGGGCTGATGCACTCATCGCCTTCGCGGGCATCATCCCAGTATCGTTCCACCACGCTCATGCCTGCACCTGCGCACGCGGGTCGATGGCCAGTGCCTGGGCAACACACTTCGCCGGCAACGCCTGAATGAACTCCACCGCCAGACCATCCGGCAAGCGCAGCCAGTTACGGCCCTGGGGCATTTCGCTGACGCCATAGCGTTGGGCGGCTGCCAGTACGCTCTCCAGGTCTTCGCACATGATGCCCAGGTGTGCCATGCGCCCCTCAGGGCCGGCAAAGTCGGGCTGGTGAATGAACTGCAGGCCACCCAGCGTCCAGTACTGCGCCGGTTGCTCGACGCTGCCCTGCACCTCACGCATGGTCATGCCACACACTTCGCTGAAAAAACGGATATGCCACTGGATGTCCTGCACCCAGAACGCCACGTGTTCAAGGTAGGCTTTTGGCTGGCTCATGGGTTGTCCCTTTTCTGATGATCGGCCATCGCGCGTTCGATGCCCTTGATACAGGCCACCAACGTGGCGTTGACCGGTGTGGCGACGCCGTGGCGCTGGCCCCAGCGCACGACAGAGCCGTTGATGAAGTCGATTTCGGTGAACGAGCCTTTTTCCAGGCTTTGCAGCATCGAGGTGCGGAAGCTTGATGGCAGGCCCTCGGCGGCCAAGGCCCACGCTGCGTCGGGGCTGGTCAGGCTCAGGCTTATACCGGCACGCTCGGCCACTGCAATCGCCTCGGCCACCGCCGCTTTGGCAGTGCTGGCCAGCAGCGGCTCGCTGTACAACTGGCCGTAGCTGAGCATGGTGATACCGCTGAGTGCGCCCGTGGCGACATTGACCAGCAGCTTGTCCCACATGGTACCGAGGATGTTGTCACTGACCGTGGTGGCCAGCCCGGCAGCGTTGAAGGCCTCGGCGATGGCCTGTACACGCGCTGAAAGCTGCCCGTCGAGTTCACCGATGTAAGTGTGTTTGCCCGCCACACCAGCGCGAATCGAACCGGGGGCAAGCAGCACGCCGCCCACATAGGTCTTACCCGCCAGCACCCGTTCCCGTCCGGCCACCTCGGCCAGAATGTCCTCGTGCCCCAAGCCGTTCTGCAGCGACAGCACCAGCGTCTGCGGCCCCAGCAGCGCGGTGGCCCCGGCCATCGCTTCGGCGGTGTGGAATGACTTCACCAGCACCACGACCAAGTCGGCCACACCCACGTCGTTGGCGTCAGTGGTGGCGTTGACGCGCACTTGGCGCTCACCGCGCTCATCCTGCACCTGCAACCCTCGCAGGTTCATCGCTTCGACATGCTCGCGACCACGGTTGAGCAGCCAGGTTTCATGCCCGGCCTCGCTCAGCGCCGCACCAATGGCGCAGCCCAAGGCGCCGGCACCCAGAATGCAGACTTTCAAATCGCAGACCTCCTGTGGTTTGCGATTACCTTATGCAGCGGGCCTTATTCGCGCGATACAATGACCGCAATATGCCAATTGAGATTTACAATAATGTCTGCTGCCGACGCCCTGCCCGAGCCCAAGCTGCTGCAATTGTTCGATGTGCTCTACCACTGCCGTAGCGTTACCCGTGCCGCCGAACAGCTGGGCCAGAGCCAGCCGACCATCAGCATCTGGCTGGCCCGCCTGCGCCAGCAACTGAACGACCCTCTGTTCGTGCGCACCCCCGGCGGCATGGCCCCTACCCCGCGCGCCGACCAGTTGATCGGGCCTTGCCGCGAAGTCCTTGAGTCGCTGCGCAGGCTCACCGCCTGGGAGCCGCAGTTCATCCCCGACACGGCACAACGGCGCTTTCGCCTGTGTGTCAGCGATGCCAGCCATATCACCCTGCTGCCAAGCATCCTCAACCACCTGCGCACGCATGCGCCGGGCATCCGCCTGGAGGCTGTGCGCATCGATGGCAATAGTGAAAGCGCGCTGGAGTCGGGTGAGGCCGACCTCGCCATCGGCTTTGTGCCTTGGCTGGGTGGCGGGATGTACCAGCAGGTCCTGTTTGAACAGGACTGGGTATGCCTGAGCAACCGCCAACACCCGCGGCTGGAAGGCGGCATGAACCTGGCCCGCTACCACGCTGAGGGCCATGTGCAGATCAGCGCGGGGACGGGTCAGAAGTTGCTGGAAGCAGGGCTGGCCCGCGCCAGCATCGAACGTCGCATCGTGCTGGAGCTACCCGCGTTTCTCGGGCTGGGGATGATCGTCGGCACTACGGACCTGGTCGCAACCCTGCCTCGGCACATCGGCCAGACACTAGCCGATATGCACGACCTGCAAGTGCACGACTGCCCGTTTGCGGTTGAGGGTTTCACGGTGAAGCAACACTGGCACGCCCGCTACCACCAGGACAGTGGCAACCGCTGGCTGAGGGAGGTGATCCACAACCTGCTCGGCCGCCCGGCCTGAAGCACGCCCTCGCTTACAGGCCCATGATCATCTCGTGCCAGGCCATGCCGCCGTGATCCGACGGTGACGGCTTCACATACCGGTAGCCCAGCTTCTGGTACAGGGCCACATGCTGCTCTTTGCACATCAGGTGAATGGTCTGCTTGCCCGACGCTTTCATGCGGGCGATGAATTCATCCATCAGCCGTTTGGCGTAGCCTTTGCCCTGATGTGCCGGGTCCACCACTACTGACATGATCACCACGTTCGGTGCTGCCGGGTCGTGGCCGACCAGTTCCTTGGAGTCTTCATCAGACATGACGACTTCGTGGGCGCAGCCGCTGTTGATGAAACCGACGATCTCACCCGCGTTTTCCAGGATGAGAAAGCCTTGTGGATACTGTGCGATGCGGGTGCGGATCTTCTCCAGGGTGGCCGCCTCATCCCCTTCATAGGCGCCGATTTCAATGGCGTAGCAGCGTTCGGCGTCTGCGGCGGTGGGGGTGCGGAACTGGGGAGTACTCATGGCTGATTCCTTGGAAACGTGAAAGCGTCTGCCATGGTAAATCATGAGCATGCACTGGCGTTATCGGGCCGGGGGCAGAATGGGTTGACGGGGCCGCTTTACGGCCCCATCGGTTTAACGATCAAACCACCGATTTCAACGGCACACGCCCACTCATCCGCTCCAGCATGGTCGCGCAGTACCAGTCATCGAACTGGCATACCCCGTTTTCGGCATTCTCCGAGAACGGCCCTGGTTCATAGGCCGGCGACGACACCCCCGCATGCGTGCCTTCCACCAGACGGCGGTCCTGGTCGTTGGTTGCCAGCCACACCTTGGTCAAGCGCTCAAGGTCGTAGTCCACTCCTTCCACTGCCGACTCCGGCACCAGCCACTTGGTGGTTACCAGCGTCTCCCCGGGGCCAATCGGCAGCACGCGGAAGCTCAACGCATGGTCGCCCAAGAAGTGGTTCCAGGTAGACGGGTAATTGAAATACAGCAGCGCACCGATATCCGCCTCGCCACTGCTGTCCAGGCGCCCGTTCACGGCAGGCTTGCCGTCCATGGTGTAGCTGACGGCGCCGGCCGAGAGCGGGATGCGAGTCATGCGGAAGCGCCCCAGCGGGTCCATGACCAGACGGCTGGGCATTCCGGCTGACTCGCAGCGGGTCCAGTGGGCCACCAGCTCAGGGTCATCATCACCGCCCACACCAGCCACCGACAGGTTCTCGACGAACGAGTTGAGCAGCTCCGGGTGAGTGCCGTCGCAGTGGTAGCACTCACGGTTGTTTTCGAACACCAGCTTCCAGTTGCCCTTCTCGATCAGGTTGGACTCGAAGGCAACCTTGCAGTTTTCCAGGCCGTGCGGGGCGATGAACGGGCTGACCGCAGCGCGGAAGCTGCCAAAGTCCGGGGCCTGTTGCGCCACACACACGTAGATGTAGGTGTGAACGACTTCGACATGCACGGGCTTGAGGTTGTAGTGCGTCTTGTCGAAGTCCGCGCCCATGTTGCCGGCGTAGATCAGGTTGCCGTCCAGCTCGAATGTCCACTTGTGGTACGGGCACACCAGCTTGGCCACTTTACCGCTGGCGTGCTCGCACACTTTGGCCCCCCGGTGGCGGCAGGCATTGTGGAACGCGCGCACTTCGCCGTCCTTGCCGCGTACGACCGCTACCGGGTAGTCGCCAATCTGCAGGGTGAAATACTGGCCGGCCTTGGGGATCTCGAACGTATGACCGGCGAACACCCAGTCCTTGTGCCAGATCTGCTCCAGGTCCTGACGATAGACTTCAGGATCCAGATACAACTCACGGGGCAACACATGTCGCGGCTTACGCTGTTTGATCAGACCCATGACGGTTTCATTGCTATTCATTATTATCCTCCAGCCAACCGCTGCGCACGACAACGACCGGCAATGACCGAACCTTGTAGTTGTTAATTCACACCCTGCAACTTTTCGGAGAGCAAACCCACACTTCCGCTCATTTCAAGCAACCATTACAACCCTTAACCCACCACCAAAATTCATGCATCAAAGATGCAACTTCAAACTTCCCACCGGGCAAACTTTGAAAGTATCCAGTCCCGCACCCGCACGCAGGCATCGTCATCGGTTTTTTCCCGGCACGCCAGGTAGTGCTGGCTGTTACGCAACGTCACGTGTTCCCGCACCGGCCTGGCCAGCCGGCCCTGCTCGACCAGCCCGGCTACCAGCTGGTTCCAGCCCAGTGCGACACCCTGGTTGGCCAGCACCATGTTGATGATCAGGTTGTAGTCATTGGCGTGGAACAGCGGCGGGCTATCGATGCCACGCGCGTCGATATCCACGTTGTGGTACGCCAGCCACACACTCCAGTCCACATGCTCGGCCACACCCGCCCGGCCGTAGGGGCTCAAGTCCAGCAGCGCGCTGTCGCGCAGGCCCTCCAGCGTGCCGATATCGGGGTGCCGCCGCAGGTATTCTGGGGAGCACACCGGGTAAATCACGTCGTGGCACAGTGGGTAGAGCGTGTAGGCCTCCCCCGGGTTGGCGAGCTTGGAGATGATCACATCCGGCTCCACACCCGGCTCACGCGTCAGGAAATTCTGCGTGGTGATCAGGTTGAGTTCGATGTCCGGGTTGTTGGCACGAAACGCATTGATGTGCTGCGACAACCAGAATGCGGAAAACGCCGGGGAGCAACAGATGGTCAGTACGTGTTTTTCCTGCGGGGTACGGCGAATGCGCTCCGCCGCCTGGGCAATGTTCACGAACGACAACTGCGACGCCTCGAAAAACACCGAACCGGCGGGCGTCAGCTCAACCGTGCGGCCCACACGCTCGAACAACCGCGCACTCAGGTAGGTTTCCAGCTCGCGAACCTGCCGGCTGATCGCTGCCTGCGACACGCACAAGGCTTCTGCGGCGCGGGTAAAACTCTGGTACTTGGCAGCGGCGACAAATGCTTTAACGGCACGCAACGAGGGCATGCGAAGTAACAAGGTATCCGGGTCAACGTGCCGCTGCGACATCCTGGTGTGTTCTCCTCGTTCCGTGTACAAGATAATTGAATCGTACACAGCCGCCGAAAAAACACATCCGCACTTAAATTACTTTACGTATAACTTTGAGTTATGCGTAACTTCGCACACCCTCGCCAATAACGCGACGTTATCGGAAAGCCCGTATTAAAAGCGTTGGACGCAATAACGCCCACACACTTACATTATTTACCGATCTGTCTGCCAGCGCCTGGGTGACCCATGACAATAACGACAAGAGCATTCAGCCACACATTCAAAGAGCGCAACCTGGGTTTCATGGCACAACCGGTTGCACGGTCGGCACCCTCGCGGGTCGGGTTTCTGCTGCTGGACAACTTCTCCCTGCCCAGTTTCACCCAGGCCCTGGATGTACTGGTAACCGCCAACCTGATCGCACCCGGGTCGATCCGCGTGCACACCTTCAGCCACAACCACAACGAAGTGATGAGCGACCTGGCCATCCCCATCCGGCCAGACACGCCGCTGACCGATGTACGCCTGTGCGACCTCGACATCATGGTGGTCTGCGGAGGGCTGCGTGCCGCACGCACGGTCCCCGGCTGGCTGACCGCGCTGCTGAAACGGCTTGCCAGGTTCCCCGTGGTGCTCGGCGGCCTGTGGAACGGCGCCTGGTATCTGGGCAGTGCCGGCTTGCTGGATGGCTACCGCTGTGCCATCCACCCCGAGCAGCGCATTGCCTTGGCCGAACGCGTGCCGCACGCCGTGGTCACCCACGATGCCCTGGTGCTCGATCGGGACCGGCTGACTGCCGCCTCGCCAGCGGGCGCCTTCGACATGATGCTGCAGTGGCTGAACATCGGCTGCAGTCAATCGCTGGCCGATGCAGTACTCGACACGCTGGACCATGACCAAAGCAGGTTCCGCAGTGTTCAAAGGCCGCTGCAACCCAAGGTCAGCCGGCCCCTGCGCGAAATCATCAAGCTGATGGAGGCAAACCTGGAAGAGCCACTGTCGCCCGGGCAACTGTGCCAGGCGGTCGGTTTGTCCGTACGCCAGGTGCAGCGGCTGTTCAAGGACCAGCTGGACACCACCCCGCAAAAATACTACTTCCAGCTGCGCATCACCGAAGCGCGGCGCCTGATCCAGAACTCCAGTGCATCGATCTTCGATGTGTCCATTGCCTGCGGCTTTGTGTCATGCACCCATTTCAGCAGGTCCTACAGTGCGTTCTTCGGCCACCCACCTTCCAAAGAAGTGCGTCATGAAATCTGAAAGACAAGGAGCGCAAGCGGAAGGTTTCTGAACACGCCGTCACCGGCACACACAATAAAAATAATCGCATAGCCATCGATCACTGAATTTTCGAGATGGCTTCACGGCGCCGTTTTGGTCGCCGCGCTGCCCCTTCACTCGAAAACCCATATCGGGAGACAAGCATGACAAGTCCTACTATTTCAGTCGAAGATGTACCGCTAAACAGGTTCCACAAACTGCTCACATTGCGCTCCGGTGGCGGCTCGTTCGTCGATGGCTATGTGCTGAGCATCATCGGCGTCGCCCTGGCGCACATCACCACTGCGTTGTCATTGAACAGTTTCTGGGAGGGCCTGATCGCCGCCTCGGCCCTGATCGGCATTTTCTTCGGCGGGTTCCTTGGCGGCTGGCTGACCGACCGCCTCGGCCGCAAGCGCTTGTTCTTCGTTGGCCCCACGCTGTTCATCGTCGCATCGCTCGGGCAGTTCTGGGCCGATTCGGCGTTGGCCATCTTCCTGCTGCGGCTGGTCATCGGCATTGCGGTAGGCATCGAGTACCCGGTCGCGACTTCGCTGCTGGTCGAGTTCATGCCCAGGAAGTACCGCGGCCCTCGCCTGGCCATGCTGACCATTCTGTGGTTTGCCGGTGCCGCAGCGGCCTACATCGTTGGCGAATTGCTGCTGCGCAGCGGGGCCGAGGACGCCTGGCGGCTGGTGTTGGCCAGCTCTGCCAGCATCGGCCTGGCCCTGTTCGTGGTCCGTATCGGCACACCCGAATCGCCCCGCTGGCTGCTCAGCAAAGGCCGTAACGCAGAAGCGGAACAGGTGATCAAAACGGTGTACGGCCATGACTTTTCCCTGCGCAACCTGCCCGAGGAAAACGCCAGCTACAAGGTGAACATCTGGAGCCTGCTGTATGCCGGGTACGGCAAGCGCATGCTGTTCGTCATCGTGTTCTGGACCTGCTGCATCATCCCGCTGTTCTCGGTGTACGCGTTTGCGCCCAAGGTGCTGGCGGCGCTTGATGTGAAAGGCGACAGCGCCTCGATCGGCTCGGTACTGATCACGCTGTTCTTCGTGGTCGGTTGCATCGCCGCCACTCGGCTGATCAACGTCGTCGGCCGGCGCAACCTGCTGCTCTACAGCTTCCTGGTGTCGGGGTTGGCCCTGCTGTGCCTGGGTACGTTCCACAGCAGCGCGGGCATCTGGATCCTGGTGTTCTTCGCGCTGTATGCATTGTTTATCGGCGGTGCGCAGGTGCTTACGCTGGTGTACCCGAACGAAATCTTCCCCACCGAAATCCGTGCGTTCGCCGTCGGCATGGGCACCTCCATTTCGCGTATCGGCGCGGCGGTGGGCACCTACCTGGTGCCCATGTCCCTCGACGTGCTGGGCATCGCCCAGACCATGTACGTGGCAGCGGCCATCACCTTCTTCGGCCTGTTGATGTCCTGGGCCCTGGCCCCGGAAACCCGCGCACTGAACCTGCAACAGGCCGCCGCCCTCGGCTAGGCCAGCCGCGTGGTGCTTGATGCTGGCCAAGGATGGCAAGCATGATGGGCGTATACCCCTCACACCATGGATACGCCTATGACCGCTGCACCCTCCCCCCTCGTGGAGCCCGGCCGCTGCAAACGCTTGAAAGCGGCCAGCAGCCGGGACCATGACAGCGTCGATCAACTGGTGATGGCGGCACGCCCTTTCGAAAACCGCGAGCGCTATGGCCGCTTCCTGCAGGTACAGCACCTCTTTCACGGCAGCCTGTTGACGTTGTACAACGATGCACAGCTCAACCAGCACCTGCCGGGGCTGGTTGGGCTGTCGCGCTTCGCTGCGGTCGAAACCGACCTGCGTGATCTCGGCCTGCCTCTGCCAACGCGCCCTCAACCAGTCTGCGTCGGCCCGGCCGAGGCCTTGGGCTGGCTTTATTGCAGCGAAGGCTCGAATCTGGGTGCGGCGTTTCTGTTCAAGCAAACCCAGCGCCTCGGGCTCGATGGCGACCAAGGCGCCCGCCACCTGGCGCCACACCCGGATGGCCGTGCGCTGCATTGGCGCGAGTTCGTTGCCCGGCTCGACGGCCTGGTGCTGGACGAGCAGGACGAGGCCGCAGTGGTCGCTGGCGCGATTGCCGCGTTCGACAGTTACCGGGCGCACTTGCGTGTGATATTTGCGGGTTTATGAGCTTGTGGCTCAGTGATACCCCTCGCCGTCCTTCACCTTGCCGCGGAACACGTAATACGACCAGGCCGAATACCCCAGGATGAACGGAATGATCAGCAACGCCCCAACCAGGGCGAAGCCCAGGCTCTGCGGTGGCGCCGCCGCTTCCCAGATGGTCAGGCTGGGCGGCAGCACGTACGGCCAGATACTGATGACCAAACCGCTATAACCGAGGAACACCAACACCAGCGACCAGACGAAAGGCCCGGCATGGGGCGTACCGCGCAACGACCTGAGGATCGCCCAGGTGGCCACCAGCACCAGTACCGGTACCGGCAGGAAGAACCAGAAGTTCGGCAGGCTGAACCAGCGGTCGAAGATCGCCGGGTGCGTCAGTGGCGTCCAGATGCTCACAATCAGCATCGCCGCCACCGTCGCCAGGGTGATCGGTGAGCAGGCACGGATGATACTGGCCTGCAGCCGGCCCTCGGTCTTCAACACCAGCCAGGTGGCGCCCAATAGCGCATACGCCACCACCACGCCGATCCCGCAGAACACGTTGAACGGTGTCAGCCAGCTCATCAGCCCGTTGGTGGCCACACCATCGACAATCGAATGCCCGTCGATGAACGCGCCCAGCATCACGCCTTGGAAAAACGCCGCCGCATACGACCCGCCAATGAACGCCCGGTCCCAGAACGGCTTGTGCGCATCATCGGCCTTGAAACGGAACTCGAATGAAACGCCACGCCAGATCAGCCCGGCCAGCAGGCCGAGCGCGGGGATGTACAGTGCGCTGAGCAAAATGGCGTACACCTTGGGGAATGCCGCCATCAACCCTGCCCCGCCCAGCACCAGCCAGGTTTCGTTGCCATCCCACACCGGCGCCACGGTGTTGACCATGGTATCGCGGTGGTCGCGGTCGGTGATGAACGGGAACAGGATGCCGATACCCAGGTCGAAGCCATCCATGATGACGTACATCATCACGCCAAAGCCGATGATCAAGAACCAGATCAGCGGAAGATCAATACCCATGACAGCGTCTCCGGTCAGTCTGTGTAATTAGGCGAATGCGGATACAACGGGTCGTCCACCGCCGACAACGGGCGGGCCGGCCGCTGGTTGGCGGTGACCGGGTGTTCGTGGTCGTCGTGCGCCTGCGGCCCCTTGCCCACCATGCGCAGCATGTAGATGATGCCGGTGCCGAACACCGCGATGTACATCACCACCAGCACCACCAGGCCCACCGACAACGTCAGCGCCGAGTGATCGGAAACTGCGTCCTTGGTGCGCATCAAGCCGTACACCACCCAAGGCTGGCGGCCGATCTCGGTCACGTACCAGCCGGCCAGCAGCGCCACTAGCCCCGAAGGCCCCATCCACAGGGCAAACCGTGCCAGCCCCCGCGACTCGTACAATCGCCCCCGCCAGCGTTGCCAGGTGCCAAACAGGCCGAGCACGACCATCAGCAACCCCAGGCCAACCATGACCCGGAAGCACCAGAACAGGATGGTCGCGTTGGGCCGGTCTTCTTTCGGGAAGTCTTTCAACGCCGGGATCTGCCCGTGCAGGCTGTGGGTCAGGATCAGGCTCGCCAGGTTGGGGATCTCGACCTTGTAGCGGGTGGTTTCGGCCTCCATGTCGGGGATACCGAACAGGATCAGCGGCACACCCTGCCCTGGCGTATTGCTCCAATGGCCCTCTACGGCGGCAATTTTCGCCGGTTGGTACTTGAGCGTGTTCAAGCCATGCATGTCACCAATCAGCACCTGCAGCGGCGCGGTGAACAGCAGCATCCAAAACGCCATCGAAAACATCTTCTGCACTGCCGGGGTGCGATTGCCACGCAACAGGTGCCACGCCGCCGAGGCGCCGACGAACAACGCGGTCGACAGCATGGCGGCGGTCACCATGTGCGCCAGGCGGTACGGGAACGACGGGTTGAAGATGATGGCGAACCAGTCCACGGGCACTACCACGCCATTGATCACTTCGTGGCCTTGCGGCGTCTGCATCCAGCTGTTGGACGCCAGAATCCAGGTGGCGGAAATCATCGTCCCCACGGCCACCATCAGGGTGGCGAAGAAGTGCAGACCACGGCCGACCTTGTGCCAGCCGAACAGCATCACCCCGAGAAAGCCCGCTTCAAGGAAGAAGGCCGTCAGCACCTCATAGGTCAGCAACGGGCCGGTGATGCTGCCGGCGAACTGCGAGTAGAAGCTCCAGTTGGTGCCGAACTGGTAGGCCATGACCAGCCCCGAGACCACGCCCATGGCGAAGTTGACGGCGAAGATCTTCGACCAGAAGTGGTAAAGGTCGAGGTAGGCGTTTTCCTTTTTCCACAACCACAGGCCTTCCAGCACAGCCAGAAACGCCGCCAGACCAATGGTGATGGCCGGAAAAATGATGTGAAAGGTAATGGTGAAACCAAACTGTATACGGGCCAGCTCCAGGGCTGTAAGGCTGAACATGGCTATGCCTCGCTCCGTTGTGAAAGACGTTGCAGCAGCGTGCGTGGCCGGGCCTGCCGATGGGTGGCCGCGGCCTCCTGCCAGCGCTGGGCCGGTACGCTGGGCGAAACCAGGGCGCTGGTGAAGCCGCACTGCAGTAACATGGCGAACTGGTCAGGCAGCAATGGCCCGGCGGCGCGCAGGTCGCCGGTGAACCCATGGCGCTCGCGCAGCAGCCTGGCCAAGGTGAAGCCACGGCCATCGCGTGACCTGGCGAACTCGATCACGATCAACGTCAGGTGGCCAAGCAACGCCAGCACCTGTGCCGGGTCGTGGTCGGCGGTCAGCCACAGGCCCTCGGCCGGCTGACCGAAACGCATGTGGTAGTCGTCCCACTGCTGCGGTTGCAGCACGGTGTGCGGGGCGTAGGTCGGCAGCGCTTCGCTGCCCAGGTAGCGCCAGCTGTCGGGCTGCGCCTGGCCTTCACGATCAACGAGCATCACGCAGCACCTCCTTGAATGGCTCGATACCGACGCGGCGGTAGGTGTCGAGGAAGCGTTCACCGCCCTCGCGCAATTGCAGGTAAATGCCAACGATGGCCTCGACGATGTCGGGCACCTCCTCAAAGGGCACCGAACGGCCAAGGATGGTCCCCACCGCAGCGTCCTCTTCGGCACTGCCGCCCAGCGTGATCTGGTAATTTTCGTGACCAGCCTTGTCCAGGCCGAGGATGCCGATATGCGCCACATGGTGGTGGGCACAGGCATTGATGCAGCCGGACACATTGAGCTTGAGCTCGCCGATCTCCTGTTGCCGGGCTGCGTCGAAACGCTGGGCGATGCGCTGGGCGACCGGCACCGAGCGGGCGGTGGCCAGGCTGCAGTAGTCCATCCCCGGGCAGGCGATGGCGTCAGACAGCAAGCCGATGTTGCTGGTCGCCAGCCCCGCCTGGCGCAGGGCCTGCCAGACGCTGTACAAGTCAGCCTGACGGATGTGCGGCAACACCAGGTTCTGCTCGTGGGAAACACGGATTTCGTTCAGCGAGTAAGCCTCGGCCAGGTCAGCCAGGGTGAGCATTTCCTCGGCGCTGATGTCTCCGGGGATGCCGCCCGGTGGCTTCAACGAGATCACCGCGCTGATATAGCCACGCTGCTTGTGCGGGTGGGTGTTGGTGCGTACCCAGCTGGCGAACGCGTTGTCGTCTGCCCGTGCGCGCAGAAAGCTGTCACACAGCCCGGGCAATGCCTCGAAGGCGGGTTGCACGAAGCGGGCATGAATGCCCTGGACGATGGCGGGCTCCAGGTACTGATGGTCAGCCGGCAGGCTGGCGAACTCCTGCTCGATCATCTCGATGAAACGGCCAGGCTTGAGCTCGCGCACCAGGATCTTGATGCGTGCCTTGTACAGGTTGTCGCGCCGCCCCAGGGCGTTGTAAACCCGCAAGATGGCTTCGACGTAGCGCAACAGTTCACGCTCCGGCAACCACTCGCGCACCCGGGTGCCGACGATCGGGGTACGCCCCAGACCACCACCGGCATACACCTGGAAGCCCACCTGGCCCTGTTCGTTGCGCTGCGCCAGTATGCCGATATCATGAAAGCGCACCGCCGCACGGTCTTTGGGGCTGCCGGTGATGGCGATCTTGAACTTGCGTGGCAGGTAAGTGAATTCCGGGTGGTCGGTAGACCACTGACGGAGGATCTCGGCATGCACCCTCGGGTCGAGCACTTCATCTTCGGCGGCACCGGCAAAGTGGTCGGTGGTCACGTTGCGGATGCAGTTGCCGCTGGTCTGGATGCAATGCAGGTCGGCATCGGCCAGTACCGACAGAATTTCCGGCGTATCCGCCAGGTGCGGCCAGTTGAACTGGATGTTCTGCCGGGTGGTGAGGTGGCCGTAGCCTTTGTCATAGGTGCGTGCCACGTAGGCCAGCTGACGCAGTTGCACCGCGCTCAAGGTGCCATACGGAATGGCCACGCGCAGCATGTAGCCGTGCAACTGCAGGTACAGCCCGTTCATCAGCCGGTAGACCTTGAACGCCTCTTCATCCAGCTCGCCACTCAGGCGGCGGGCAACCTGCTGCTCGAACTGGCGGGCGCGGTCCTTGAGGAACTCACGCTCGAACGGGTCGTAACGGTATACCCCAGCCTGCCCCGCCGCAACCGGCAGCAGCGGCCGTAACCCCTTGCCGACCTGTACCGGCACCCCGGGAGCCTGCTTGCCAAGGTCGCTGCGTACCGACGGGCCGCGCGCACGCAACCGCTCACGCAGGCTTTTGGGTTCAGGCTGGCCATCGACCAGCCAGGCTTCACAAGGCGTCGGCGCAACCACCTGGTTGGCCCGCACGGCAGCTTCGGCCGCGAAGGTTGCCGCTTCCAGGGCCTGCGCATCGAAGGTGCCGGCCTGTTGCAGTGTCTCTACCCACTCATGCCCGGCATCAAGCCAGACCACAGCCCCATCGCCCAGGCGGTTGGCGCAGATCAGATGACAGTCATCCATCGAACATCTCCATGACTAGCAGCCCGGAAGCGCTTATCGTTGCAGCCCTGCAGCGCCGTTCCGGTGCACATCAAAATAACCATACGCTTTCCATTTTGTATGGATTTATTAACAACCGTATGTCATGATATTCCTATGCGTATGGACTGACAACCGGGGGATATACTCATGCCTCTTGCCGACACGCCAAGAGAAAACGCTCAAATAGGCTGGACAAGGCCATTCAAACCAAAGAGCGGCCCAAGATACATACAGATTGCCGACATGATCGCAGAATCCATACAGTCTGGAGTTTTGCAGGACGGCGAACAAATCCCACCGCAGCGTGCGCTGGCGGCGCACCTGGGTGTCGACCTGACCACGGTGACCCGTGCCTACGCCGAAGCGCGCGACCGAGGCCTGATTGCCTCCTACAGTGGCCGCGGGTCGTTCATTCTGGGTGCCCGCGAAACACCCACGCCGGCAGGCATTGACCTGACCATGAACATCCCGCCGCAGCCGGCCAATGGCTCCATGGCCCAATGGGTAAGCGCCGGGCTTGAACAGGTACTGCAAAGCAACCGCATCGAAGCACTGTCGCCCTACCAGGATGAGCCGACCTCCCGCTCGCTGCTGCAGGCCGCGCAGGGCTGGTTGAAACCGGCACTGGGTGATCTGGACAGCCGCAGCCTGGCCCTGTGCCCGGGTTCGCAAGCGGCCGTATTCGCCATCCTCAGCGCCCATGCCCGCGCGGGTGACGCCGTGCTGTGCGACCCACTGACCTACCCCGGCCTGTTACTGGCCGCCCAACAACTGGGGCTGCGCATTGTCGCGGTGGCCGGTGACGCCGACGGCATGCGCCCCGACCATCTGGAGCAAGCCTGCCAGCAAAGCGGTGCGCGCCTGCTGTACCTCAACCCCACGTTCCAGAACCCTACAGCGCACACCATGCCCGTGGCCCGGCGCCAGGCGATTGCCGAAGTGCTGCTCAAGTGCGGCATCACGCTGATCGAGGACGACCCCTACCGCTATCTGCTTGACGACGCGCCAACGCCCATCACCTGCCTGACCGGGGGTGCCAATACGTATTACCTGGCGTCGCTGTCCAAGTGCCTGTGGCCAAGCCTGCGCACCGCTTTTGTGCTGCCCCCGCGTGGCGATGACGGCCATGCCCTGCTCAACGGCCTGCGCGCCTCGAGCATGGGATGCTCAGCCCTGCTGCTGGCCTTGGTCGAGCAGTGGATCCGCAGTGGCACCGCCAGGGAGCTGGTACAGGAAATCCAGCGCGAAGCCCGCGCCCGCCAGCACTTGGCACGCACACTGCTGAGCCATGAGTTCCAGGCGCACCCCACCGGGCTGCACCTGTGGTTACCGTTGCCGGCGCACTGGCGCCAGGAACGGTTTACCCAAGCCCTGGATGATGTGGGGGTGAGTGTGGCCGGGGCGGACTCGTTCAGCGTTGCGCCGCAAGGGCCGGAGGCCGTGCGTATCTCGCTGGGCGGGGCACCGGACCAGGCCGTACTGGGGCAAGCGTTGCGCAAAGTAGAGGGGATGTTGAAGGAAGACCGCCGCCGTGGGGGGCGGGCTTTTGTGTGATCGGCCAGTCAGATGAGGTTTCTGGCAAGCCGCGCAAGCGGCATCAGGTGTGAGCAAATGTTCTACAAGTTGTTGCCGTAGCGAACTTTTTCTCGATAGCGGGTCTATTTCGCAGGTACAGAAAGGTAGCGGCTCACGAGACAAGGTTCGCCCCCACCTGCTGGCCAGATGGCTCAATTGTTATCAGAGGTTGGCTTCGCTCATGAAAATACATGTCGCAAGGTTGATGCTGCTCGGCCTGTTCTCGTTCGCGGCAATGGGTTCGGCATCGGCAACACAAATGAAAGCACCGGTGGTGGCGACCCCGGCTGTTCAGTCACCGTTGCAGCCTGCCGGCAACCCCTGGTCGAGCGTGGCCTCCGTGGCCGTCGAACAGCCGGCCACGCTGTTGGCGCATGATGACGACCGCTGGCATGACCACAGAAGCGACTGGCGCCGTGAGCAATGGCGACGTGAGCAAGCCCGGCGGGACTGGGAGCGGCGGCGGGACTGGGAACGCCGCCGTGACTGGGAGCGCCGCCATGAGCGGGCGATGCACCAGCGTCACTATGACGACCACCGTTACTACCGCCGTTGAGGGCACTGCGGCAGCACTTGCACTGCCTGATCAGTGAGTCAGGTGGGGGTATCCCCCACCGCCTCTGCCTCCATCTTCAAACGGTCAGCCTTGCAAATGTATTTGGGCTTGCGCGGTGCCAGCTTGGCACTGGCCTTTTTGGCATGCGCCTGCAACAGCTGCTTGATCTTCTTACGACGGTTCATAATCCACAGGGCCTGTCAGTACGTTTTAGCGGCCGCCATCATACCCGTGCAACCGCCGTATTGCGCACCCCACGCCACCCCTGGGTTCAGAAACTGTATTTGGTGCTGAACATCACATTACGTGGCTCGCCGTAGAATCCGGTGTAGAACGTTGGGTCCAGCGCGCTGAGGTATTTCTTGTCGAACAGGTTGTTGACGTTCACGGTCGCGGTCAGGTTGTTGCTCAGGTCATAGCGCGCCATCACGTTGAACACTGCGTAATCGTCCTGGGTCGCCTTGACCGTATGGCCAATCTGCCACGGGGCATCGGTCAGGCTCAGGCCGCTTTGCCAGTTCATGCCGCCACCCACCGTCAGGCGATTGAGCTCGCCCGGCAGACGGTAGGTGGTCCAAAGTTTGACCATGTTCGCCGGGGCGATGGTGTTGATGCGCTCATGGTCCGCATCCTTGGTCAGGCTGTGGCTGTAACTGGCAGTGACGTTCCAGCCGGGCGTGATCTCGCCGAAGAGTTCCAGGTCGATACCCCGCGTGGTGGCACCGGACACCGCCTTGTAGGCACGCTCGCGATCGGTTCCCTCGACGAAGCCGCCACTGAGCACACCCAGGTTGTCCTGCTTGATCTGGTAAAGGGCAATGGCTGTGTTGACACGCCCGTCCAGCAGTTCGCTTTTAAGGCCGATTTCATAGTTGTCACCTTCGCGCGGTTCCAGCGTGGCGCCACTGCTATCGCGCAACGACTGTGGCTTGTAGATCTTGGTGTAGCTGGCATACACCGAATGCTGCGCATTCAGGTCGTAAACCACGCCAGCGTAGGGCGTGACAAAACCGGACTCGCGGGTTGCCTGATGGTTGGTCGAACGGGTGTAGGGCGCGTTGTAGATTGCCTTCTTCTTATAGCTGTAATCGCCGACGCGGGCGCCGAAGATCAGTGACAGGTCGTCGGTCGGTTTGAAACGCGCCACCATGTACGCAGCATCCTGGCGGATGGTGGTGTCATCGTTCATCAGCTTACCCACCGAGACCGGGCGGTCAGTGGTGTTGTCCCAGTCGTAGATATTGACCGGCCTCATTTCCAGGTCATCGTCGTCCGGGTTGCTGTAGTCGTGAAACTCCGAGGCGCTCACCCCCACTACGAGCTCATGCTGGCGGCCAAACAGCTGGAATGGCCCTTGGGCCATGGCATCGATACCCAACTGGCGCTGCGAGCCGTAGCCATCACCGCCATACAGGTAGGCCCCATCGCCAGTTTCCTTGTTGGGGAAACCGCCACTGGCCGACGCCAGCGAATAGTCACGGGTGCTGTACATGTTGTTTACCGACACCTTCAGTTTCCAATCGTTAACCAGGCCCTGTTCCAGGGTGGCAAAGGTATTGAGGGTGTTCTGCTGACGATAACTCCAGCGCGAGGCGGCGTTGGTCGAGCGGGAAAAGTCGGTTTGCTCGCCGTCATCGTAGAACAATGGGAAGCTGGCAAACGAAACCCCGCGTGGGTCGTTTTTCTGGTAGTCGAAGCCGACCGTCAGCAGGGTGCTGTCAGTGAGGTCCGCTTCGAGGATGCCGTAGTAGGTCTGTTTTTCCTGCTGGTAATGGTCGATGTAGCTGTTGCCTTGCTGATAGGCCACTACTGCACGTCCACGCAGGCGCGCATCGGGGGTCAATGGGCCGGCTACATCGACTTCTGTCCGATAGGTGTCCCAAGAGCCCGCGCCCGCACTGACCGAACCGTGAAATTCCGCCGTGGGCCGCTTGCGGATCAGGTTGACGCTGCCCGAAGGGTCGCCCGCTCCTGTCATCAGCCCGGTGGCACCCCGGACAATCTCGACCCGGTCATAGATTGAGGTGTCGATCATGCTTTGCGGGCTGGCACTGGTTTGCACGATCAAGGTGGTGGGAATGCCATCGAACTGGTAGCTGTCGATCGAATAGCCACGCGAGTAGATGTTCACCCGCTCGCTGTCGATGTTCTGGACGTTCAGGCCAGGCGTCTGCTTGAGCACGTCACTGAGCGTGTTCAATTGCTGGTCTTCGATGCGCTGGCGTGTCATCACGCTGACAGTCTGCGGGGTCTCGCGCAGCGACAGCGCCAGTTTGGTCGAGCTGTTGCTGGAACCGGTTGTGTAGGAGCCTGTCCCTTCAGTGGTGGCGCCCAGGCCAGCCGCATTGATAGTGGTCGCACCAAGCTCCATGGCCCCACTGTTGTCTGCCGTGGCCAATACGTAGCGCTTCTCCCCTGCCTGCACCACGCGAAGGCCGCTACCTTGCAACAGGCGAGCAAAGCCTTGTGCCAGTTCATAGTCACCTTGCAGGCCGGGCGAATTCAGGCCTGCGGTGTCTTCCGAGCTGAAGGTGATCATTACCCCGCTCGCGGCCGCAAACCGGCTGAGCGATGCAGCCAGACTGCCGGCCGGGATGTCGTAGACGATGGCCCAGGCGGGCGTTACCGCCAGCAACGAGCCGGTGAGGCCCAAGGCTAGAAGAGAGGGGCGTACGAACATGAAGAGAATCCTGTCGAGGTTGGCAATAACTGCGTCTGATGCGCATGTGCAGGTAGAGCCGAAACAGGAAAGAAAAACTGTTACCCCTCCATGCAAAATATTTTCAGGCCGCCTTGCCCTCGACCCGCACCCAATAGCGGGTCAGGCGACGCACCCGCACCGGCAGGGAATCTTCAAGGTTGGCCAGCACACCTTCGCTGTCATCCAGCAAGAACGTGCCCGACAGTCGCAACCCGGCAATTTCCGGCGAGCACCCCAGATAACCCGGTCGATATCGGGACAGCTCGGCCAGTACATCCGCCAGCCGCCAGTCGACCACCACCAGCATGCCTTGCGTCCACGCCGAGCCTTGCGCCACGGCCGGCAACAACTGCCCGAGCGTGTCAGCGGTAAAACTTGACGCCTGCCCTGCTTCAATACGCAAAACTTGCCCAGTGGCCTGCCGCGGCTGCACCTCGACCGCATGGGCTTCGACCGTGACCCGCGAAATACCTGCGCCCTGGCGCACCGTAAAGCGCGTGCCCAAGGCCAGCACACGGCCTTCGGCGGTTTGAACACTGAGCGGGCGCGCATCCTTGGCCGTCTCGACCAGTATCTCGCCCTGTCGCAACAGGATCAGACGCTGCAGGCCGTCGAACTGCACATCCACCCGCGAATCGGTACCCAGCACCAGCCGGCTACCATCGACCAGGGTGAAGTGGCCGCGCTGCCCCACACCCGTGCTGTAGTCTGCGCTCCAGGGTGAGACTTGATAGCCCCGCCAACCGGCTACCCCCACCCCCAACAGCAAGGCCAGCATTTTCATTGCTGCACGACGCTGTTGCCGCGCCTGTTCCAAGGTTGCACCCGCAAGGCCTGCCGGGGCCTGGCCCAAGCGCTGTTGCAATTGCTCGATGCGCTGCCAGGCGTGAGCATGCTGCGGGTCCGCCGCCAGCCAGGCACGCCACTCACTGCGTGTGCTATCGCTGGCAGCGCTGTCATGCAACTTCACATACCAGTCCACCGCCTGAGCCAGGACGCGCTTCATGCTTCATCCAGCAGCAGGCAGTGCATCAGGCCCCTGGCCAGGTGCTTTCGAACCGTGCTGACCGAAACCCCGCAGCGTTCGGCGGCTTTTTCGTAACTGAGCCCGTCGAGTTGCACCGCGAGGAAGATCTGCCGGGTACGCGCGCCCAGGCCATCAAGCAGGCGGTCGATGGCCAGCAGACTGTCGAGGATCAGTGCACGGGTTTCCGCAGAAGGCGCATGCTGTTCCGGACGCAACATGAGCGCATCGAGGTAAGCCTGCTCCAGGCTTCGGCGCCGATACAGGTCAATGACCAAGCCGCGGGCAATGGTCGCCAGGTACCGGCGGGGCTCCTGCAAAGTGCTGGATGACCGGGCCAGGAGCAAACGGACAAACGTATCCTGAGCAAGGTCCGCCGCATCGGCGGAGTTATTCAGCCGATGGCGCAACCAGCCACGGAGCCAGCTGTTGTGGTCACGATAAAGTGCGTGCAGATGCTCATGGGGTGCTGCGTCGGAGGCCATTATGGACATTCCCTCTCCCTGCCGGCGGGCGATGCAAATAAGAATTTATCTCGATTGTATTGGCAAGCCTGCGCCTTGGGAAGCCAGCATTGACGCCATGTTCATCGCCTTGTTGACGCTATTTTCACAGTCAACCGATTAGCGTCACACCCTTTCTGGTCGCAGCAAACCTGCTGGCTACCAAGGTACGACGAGGCATACGTGTCACACACTACATCCCCCGCCGCGCACAAGCGCGTGGACTGGGCCGGCCTGGGCTGGCTTTTGCTGTTCTTCTGGTACTTTTCCGGCGTAACCCAGGCGTTGCTGCTGTTCAGCGGAACGACCGGGTTTGCCGGTTTTCGTGATGCGTTCTTCCTCAGTAGCCTGTGGCTGGCCCCGGTGCTGCTGGTGCCGCGCTTCACCCGCGCCACTGCAGCGGTCATCGGCCTGGTGCTGTGGGGGGCATCGCTGGTGGGCTTGAGCTACTTCGGCATCTATCGCCAGGAGTTCTCGCAAAGCGTCATCTTCGTGATGTTCGAGTCCAACACCGCCGAAGCCGGTGAGTACTTCAGCCAGTACTTCAGCATCTGGCTGGGCCTGGCATTGCTGCTGTACACGCTGGTGGCGGTGCTGCTGTGGAAACGCGTACGCCCGGTCAGCCTGCCCCTGCGCAGCCGCCTGCCGGTGGTCGCCTTGTTGCTGGTGGCCAACCTTGTGTACCCGTTCTACAAGCAGATGGTCACCCAGGAGCGCAATTTCGCCGATGCCGCCGAGAAGGTGCAGCAGCGCATGGAACCCGCCGTGCCCTGGCAGTTGCTGGTCGGCTACCGGCAGTACCGCCAGCAACTGGACAACATGCAGGAGCTGCTGGCCCAGAACGCCGCATTGCCGCCGCTGCAAAACCTGCGTGACAGCAGCGGAACGGCGCCCCGCACCCTGGTGCTGGTACTGGGCGAGTCCACCACCCGCGAGCACATGCACCTGTACGGCTATAACCGCGACACCACGCCCAACCTCGACGCCTTGGCCGCCAGCGACAAAGGCCTGACGGTGTTTCGCGATGTGGTATCGCCACGCCCGTACACCATCGAAGTGATGCAGCAGATCCTCACCTTCGGCGATGAGCAGAACCCGGACCGCTTCCTCACCGACCCGTCGCTGATCAACCTGATGAAACAGGCAGGCTACAAGACCTTCTGGATCACCAACCAGCAGACCATGACCAAGCGCAACACCATGCTCACCACCTTCTCGCAGCAGACGGACGCGCCGGTGTACCTGAACAACCAGCGCAACCAGAATGCCAGCCAGTACGATGACGTGGTGCTGGCGCCGTTCGAGAAGGCCCTGCAGGACCCTGCACCGAACAAGTTCATCATCGTGCACCTGCTGGGCACGCACATGGACTACCGCTACCGCTACCCGGACGACTACACGCACTTCACCGACAACCAGGGCGTGCCGGGCAAACTGACGCCGGACCAGGTCAAAACCTACAACTTCTACGACAATGCGGTGCGTTACAACGACTACGTGGTCTCGAGCCTTATCAAGCGCTACTCGGCCGGTAACCCCAATGGCTTCCTGGTGTACCTGTCCGACCACGGTGAAGACGTGTACAGCTCCGGCGACCACGACCGCCTCGGGCGCAACGAGGGCGCGCCGACCCGGCCGATGTACACCATTCCGTTCCTGCTGTGGACCTCGCCCAGCTGGCAGGCCGAGCACCCTCGTGACTTGCAGGCGATGGCCAACCGCCCCTACAGCAGCTCGCACCTGATTCATACCCTGTCCGACCTGGCCGGGCTGAGCTATGACCGCTTCGAGCCGGCCAAGAGCCTGGTAAACCCGCAGTTCGTGGCAACACAGCGCTGGATCGGCGACCCCTACCGCAAGGATGGCTTGCGCGAATTCGACCACCTACCGCTGGACAAGCCTGAGCGGGCACAGGAAACAGCCAGCACCCGGCAGTAAGCCGGCACCTGCAGGAGCAGCCTTGTGCTGCTCCTGCATGGTTTGCGAGATACCGTCCGCCTCATAAATTAAATTTAAATTGATTTTAAACTAAGCCTGCATCACGCTCTGCCCATACCCTTGGCCCGCAGAGCAGCCCCCATGTCCGCAGCCCCCCGAGAACCCCGCAAGGACGGCGCCGTCACCCGTACGCGCATCCTCGAAGCCGCTGGCGAACTGTTCGCCGCGCTCGGCTACGCCGAAACCAGCAACAAGGCTGTCGCCGCCAAGGCGGAGGTAGACCTGGCCTCGATCAATTACCACTTCGGTAGCCGCAACGGCCTGTACCTGGCCGTCCTCGACGAAGCACGCCAGCGCTTCCTCGACCTCAGCGACCTGCAACGAATCACCCAAGGCAGCCAACCGGCAGCCGAAAAGCTGCGCGTGCTCGTAGAGCTGGTAGTGCTCAAGGCCACTTCGGCCCGGGACAACTGGCACCTGCGGGTGCTGGCTGCAGAAATCCTCGCGCCCAGCCCCCATGGCCAGGCACATCTGCAGGCCGCCGCACCCTTGCGGCTGTCCCTGCTCAAGGGGCTGTTCAGCGAGATCAGCGGCATTCCTGTCGACGAACCGGCCCTGACCCGCTGCATCCTCTGCGTCACTGCCCCTTGGGCGATGTTGCTGATCGGCCCACGCGGTGGCGCCGGCGCGCTGCACGAAATCCTGCAAATGCGCGTCGAGGCAGTTGCCGACCAGTTGTACCGCTTCGCCCTGGCAGGCCTGCTAGACGCCGGCCAACAACATGCCCAGGCCCACGCCACATACCGTTGAGGTCAGCCTCATGCAACCGATATCCACGGACACCTCCCCCGCCGCAACGGATGCGCAAACCTCTATCCCACTGCTGCTGGCAGCCCTGATGCTGGTGATGTTCCTGGCTGCCCTCGACCAGACCATCGTCTCGACCGCGCTGCCGACCATCGTCAGCGACCTTGGCGGGCTGCGCTGGTTGTCCTGGGTGGTCACCGCTTACCTGCTGGCCTCCACGGTGGTGGTGCCGCTGTATGGCAAGTTCGGCGACCAGTTCGGCCGCAAGCGTGTGCTGCAGGTCGCCATCGTCCTGTTCCTGCTGGGCTCGGCGCTGTGTGGCGCGGCGCAGACCATGGCCCAGCTCATCGCCTTTCGTACCCTGCAAGGGTTGGGCGGTGGCGGCCTGATGGTCGTGGCAATGGCCGCCATCGGCGATGTGATTCCACCCGCCGAACGGGGCCGCTACCAGGGCCTGTTCGGCGGCGTGTTCGGGCTGGCCACCGTGGTCGGGCCGTTGATCGGCGGTTTTCTGGTGGAGCACTTGTCCTGGCACTGGATCTTCTACATCAACCTGCCGCTGGGCCTGCTGGCGCTGCTGGTGATCGGCAGCGTATTCCGCCCGCATGTGGCCCTGGTCCGGCATACGGTGGACTACATTGGCGCGTTCTTCCTCACCGTCGCCCTGGGCTCGGTAGTGCTCATCACCAGCCTGGGCGGCAGCCTGCTGGCGTGGCAGTCACTGGACATGCTGTGCCTGTCGCTGTTTGCCCTGATCGGCCTGGCGGGTTTCGTCCTGGAACAGCGCCGCGCCGCCGAGCCGATCATGCCACTGCACCTGTTCCGCCACCGTACCTTCGTGCTCGCCGGGCTGATCGGTTTCATCGTTGGTGTGTCGCTGTTCGGCGCGGTCACCTTCCTGCCGCTGTACATGCAGGTCGTGAAGAACGCCACGCCTACCAGTGCCGGGCTGCAGATGTTGCCCCTGATGGGGGGCTTGTTGGTGGTGTCGGCCATTACCGGTCGGCTGATCAGCCGGTGGGGGCGTTACCGGGTGTTCCCGATCGTCGGCACCCTGCTGCAAGTGCTGGCCCTGGGCCTGCTCAGCCAGCTTGAACTGGACACCCCTGTGCTGCAGTTGAACCTGTACATGGGCCTGCTGGGTGCCGGGCTTGGCATGGTCATGCAGGTGCTGATCCTGGCCGTGCAGAACAGTGTCGAGCCACGCCACATGGGCGTTGCCACTTCCGGGGCAACCTTGTTCCGCTCCATTGGCGGCGCCATCGGCGTGTCGGTGTTTGGTGCATTGTTCTCGCACACCCTGTTGGGTGGCCTTGCCAGCGATTTCGCCGCAAGCGGCGGTGGCCCGGCGAGCCTTTCACCGGCGGCTGTACACGCGCTGCCCGCTGCCCTGCAGCACAGCTACCTGCAAGCGTTTTCCGGTGCGATGCACGGTGTATTCCTGCTGGCCGGGCTGATCACCAGCGTGGCCTTCGCACTGTCCTGGCTGCTGCGCGAAGTACCGCTGCGCCGCGCCACACAAGCCTGAAGGCAGGATGCCAGCGCGCCGCCCGCGTGGGACTTATACCGGTGCAGCGCAACTGCCGTTCCGGGCACTCCCCCGCACCGCCTCGGCCAGCTTGCGCAGGTTGGCCTGGTGCGCATTCACCAGGCTGGTGATGCTGTTGTCCGCGGCGGTCTGCACCGACGTGCGGCAGGTCAGTTCAGCCTGCCCTGCCTGCTTCAGGCGCCACACGGCCTCCAGCGAGGCATAGCGCCCCGGCACCGTATCGAAACGCTGCACATCCACCCGCAGTGCCGCCTTGCTGCCAGCCGCCGGCCCGCCCAGCTGGTCCTGCAAGGCGCTGCGAAATTCATCCACCAGGTTGGCGCCCCACCATTCCGTTTCCAGAATGGCCAGGCCGCTCTGGCCCTGCCGCACTACCAGTTGCGGGCGGTCCACCTGCGGCGGCACCACCACCCGGGTCACCTGGATGTGCTGCCCGCTGTCGCGCACCGGCTCACTCGCCACCAGCGTGTGGTAGTTGTTGGGCGTACTGCTGCAGCCCCCGAGCCACACCAGCAGGCTGGCCACACACACATTGCGCAGTCGTTGCATCGGCTGTCTCCTCAGGGTTCAAGCGCTTCGGCGCCGGCCGCCTTTGGCCGCCCGCGAATCAGCGACTCGGGGTGCCGGCCCAGGTAATCGGCGAGGTCACGCAGCGAACGCGACATGCGCTCCAGCTCATCCAGTGTTTCGCCCATCCGCTCACGCTGTGGCGAATCTTCGGAAATGGCCGAGTTGGCCGTACGCAGGGTCTTGTGCACTTCATCGAGCGCCACCTTCACGTCCGGCAGCGTCTGGCCATTGAACTGTTTGAGGCTGGCGCGCAATTCTCGAAGGCTGCCGTCCAGGTTGCCGGCGATGCTTTCCAGCGGCAGCTTGGCAATGCGCTCGACCACCCGCTGCAGCTGCTCCTGCAACTGCTCCAGGCTACCCGGCAGTGTGGGGATGGTGATGGGATTGGCGGCCATGTCGAAGGCGACCTTGGGGGCATCCGGGTAGAAATCCAGGGAAATGAACATCTGCCCGGTGATCAGGTTACCGCTGCGCGCCTGGGCCCGCAGGCCATGTTCGACGAAGGTGCCGATCAACCGCCTGGCCCCATCCATATCGCCCTCGGTGTGCTTGAACACCGACAGCATCTTGCGGTGCACCGGCCCCAGCCGTTGCGGGTAGATCACCGCATCGACCACCACCGGAAAGCTCTGGCGGGCGGCATCGTAGTCAAGCTGGACCGAGGTCACCCGGCCAAACTCCACCCCCTTGAACTCCACCGGCGCGCCCACCGAAAGGCCGCGCATGGCCTGGTCGAAGCGCAAACGCAAATACTGCGCCTGGCCATTAGGGGGTGCCAACGCGGTGTCGCGGTCGGCAAACAGCTGGAAGCGGGCCTGGTCGGCAGCAGCCTCGGCCTGGGGGGAAAAATCAGGCGAGCCGAAAGCCAGCCCACCCACCAGGATTGATGACAGCGATTCGGTATCCACCTTCAGGCCATTGGCACCCACCTGCATGTCGATGCCGCTGGCGTTCCAGAAGCGGCTATCCGTGGTGACGAAGCTGTCATAGGGTGCCTGCACGAACACGCCAATCTCTACCCCCTTGCCATCGTCCTGCAGGGCAAACGACACCACCTCACCCACCGGAATCTTGCGGTAGTAGATCGATGAGCCGACGTCCAGCGAGCCAAGGTCGCTGGCAGTCAGGGTAAACCGCTTGCCCTTTTCGTCGAACGTGATCGGTGGCGGCAGTTCAAGGCCGACAAAGGCCTTTTCCGGCACGTTCGACTCGCCGGAGTCAGCCCCGATGAAACTGCCCGAAAGCAGCGTGTCCACCCCGGACACCCCACCCACGCCGATGCGCGGGCGCACCACCCAGAAGCGCGCGCCCTGTGTGGCGAACGAACGGGCATCGTCCGACAACTGCACCTTGGCCACCACGCTCTTCCTGTCGTCGGCCAGTTCCACCGTGGTCACTTCACCAATCACCACGCTGCGGTACTTCACCTGGGTCTTGTGCGCCACCAGCCCTTCCCCGGTGTGGAAGGAAATGGCAATGACCGGCCCTTGCTGCATCCAGTTGCGCACCACCAGCGAAGCACCGATCAAGATGGCCAGTATCGGCACGATCCACACCAGCGATACGCTCCAGCGTCGGGTGCGCACTTCAACCTGCCCCGCCCCCTCACGTTCGTCAGTCTGTTGCCCCATCAGTGCGGCCTCCCCTCGTTGGCATGGCTATCCCAGATCAGGCGTGGATCGAAGCTCATCGCAGAAAACATGGTCAGTACCACCACCATGCCGAAAAACAGGATGCCCACCCGTGGCTCGATGGTGCCCAGCCCGCGCAACTGCACCAGTGCCGCCACCAGCGCCACCACCATGACATCGAGCATCGACCAGTAGCCGATCAGCTCGACGAAGCGGTACAGCTGCGAACGTTGCCGGCAGGCCCAGGTAGAACCACGCTGGGCGGTATACAGCAGCAGGCCGAGGGAAAAGAACTTGATGGCAGGCACACCCACGCTGGCAATGAAGATGATCAGTGCGATGTCCCAGGCCCCCGCCTCCCAGAACTCCAGCACCCCACCGCCAATGGTGCTTTCACTGCCACTGCCGAGCATTTCGGTGTGCATGACAGGCAGCAGGTTCGCCGGGATGTAAAACACCAGCGCGGCCAGCAGAAACGCCCAGCCGCGGCTGATGGCATTGGCCTTGCGCCGATGGATGGCAGCACCACAGCGGTTGCACGTATGCGCGCCGCTGCTCAGGTCACACGCCTGGCCGCAGCCATGGCACAGACACAGGCCGAGGTCGTCAGCGCTGGCCGGGGCAGTCATACCTGCTCCCACAAATCGCGGATGTCCTTGCCGGCGATATGAATGATCAGCATGCTCAGCGCGGCCAGGGCCAGCAAACCGATGCCCGGGATCACATCGAGCAACCCGGCCAGCTTGATCACCGCCACCATCGCCCCCAGCAGGCACACCTCCAGCATGCTCCAGGGCCGCAGGCTCTCCAGCCCGCGCATGCACAGGGCAAAGCCGGGGGCACGCTGACCGGCCAGGGCAAAGCTCAGCACCCAGCACAACACGGCAATCTGCAGCACCGGCGCAAAGATGATCGACAGCGCCATGACCAGGGCGATGAAGGTAATACTGCCGTGGCTGAGGATCTGCACCGAGTCCCACAACGTCGCCGAATGGGTAAGCCCCTGCATGCCGATGGTCATCACCGGGTAGGCATTGGCGAACACCAGCAGGATGCCACCGGTCACACTCAGTGCCAGCCGCTGCTGAAGGGTCAAGGACGTATGCCGGTACAGCACGCCGCCACAGCGCTGGCAAAGGGCGCGCTGATGCTTGCGCAGCGTCGCACGGTGATACACCGTGTCGCAGTACTCGCAAATGATCAGACCTTGGGGCTGGGTCATGTTGGCTCCCACGGGTAGGCCTGCTGGGCACAGCTACGTCACCAAGCCTAGACGGGAAAACCGCAATGCGTTCGGTGCATCCGCACCTTGTCGTGAAACCTCCGGGCACGTGCTACCCGGAGGTTTGCACAGGGTTACTCCAGCAACTGTTCCAGGCTCGGGTCACGTATCACACGCTGCACCGGCTGCTGCTGCGCGGCGCTACCCGGGGTGGCCATCTTCAACTTCATGCTGGCAACTTTGGCGCAGGCATTCCTGCCGTCCGCATAGATACCGCTCATGTCGCACTTCCACTGGTAGAAGTTAACCATGCCACCGGACATCTGCAGGCTGTAGTCGGTACTTTGCGTACCCGGGGTGAAGGCATGCCCTGCCGGTATGTTCTGGAACCACTTCATCCACTCGGCTGACCCCGGAGATGGCGGGTTGGCCTGGAACAGCGGGTTCATAATCGCCACTTGCGGCGCCTCGGCGGTGGCATGGCAGCTCAGGCAGGAGCTGTTGGGGTTGTCCACCGGCCCGTTGAGGCGGCCGTTCCAACCCAGGTGGGTGGGCGGCAGCTCTCGGGTATTGGCATTGATGGCCGTCTGTTGCAGCGCCTTGTTGATCCGGGTCTGGGTGGGCTGAGGGTTGGTGTGGTCATTACCGGTGACCTGCGGGTCGTTGCCCCACATGACACCCACCGGTACCAGGTTGTCCCAGCTGGCTTTGCCGCTCATGGCCCCGTTGTACTGGAACGTACCGAAAATCCACCCGGTTTCGGCAATGCGCGTGTCGCGCACGGCAACGTCCATCTGGATCAGCGCCACGTCCTTGAGCTTGCGGTTGGCCGAGGTGAACGTGTCCGTGATATAGCCCTGCCACAGCACCGGGTTGGCCAGGAACGGCACCGTGCTGCGGTCGATGTCGGCGAACAGCGCCTTGCACACCACCGTACCGTTGGCAAAGCTGTTGGGTTGGGCGGTATGGCTGGGGTCTGGGTTGTTCGGGTCTTTCCAGACTTGCCCAAGGGTGTAGGCGCCAATGTCGTTGTAGATACCCACGGCATAGGTCTGGCCGGTCGCCGTCTGCGTGCTGGCCAGTTGCTTGACCTGGATCTGCGCCTCCTTGGTCAGCCCGTGTATGCCCTCACGCCCCAGCGGCCCGTAATGCTGCCAGGGCATGTGGTACCAATGCCGAATCCTGTTGTGCTGCACATACCAGTCAGCCTCGACGTTACCTTCCAGGCAATAGCGCTTCGCCGCCTCCATGTACGGGCGCCATGTCTCGAAGTTGTTGTCGCGCTTGTCAGGCAGCTTTCCGAAGAACGCCGGCACGCCATTGGGTGGTGACGTCGGGTAGCTTTGGCTGAGGGTAAATGTCGGCCCTTTGTAGCTGTCGGGTGGTGCATAGCCATAGTCCGGATAGGTACCGGCCTGGGCGGCGAGGCTGAACAGCGTGGCCGTCATGGCCAGTGTGGCGAGTGTTCCTTGGGGCTGGTTCATCGATGATCTCCTTGATCGGCTGCCCACCTGGTATCGGCCGGGCATGTATCCACGGCGGATACAGGGACTCCTTTATTGTTTTCAGCGCGCGTTCGCCTGAACGCGGCCAGCGGTCACGCTGGGGTGACTGACGAGTGGTGCACCTCCTTGCCGGCTTTTGCCGAGCAAACACTTACATCCCCGGCCTGATGGCCGGAGCTGATCGAAAGCGTGTGTAAACGGAGTGTGCGCAGGGGGGGATGCGGACATTGCCGCGTGTCGACTCCTGTCGAGCGCTTGCCGTTCTTCCTTGCTAACAGGTGTAGGCGATTCGCCAGAAACTGCCAGCCGTTTGGCTTGCGGTACGATTTACGGTCGAATGGCACGCTACCAATGTGCAGCCCGACTATCCTGTGAAACGGGCTTCCCGCCCCGTGGAGGTGTGCCATGCGTACGTTCACATGGAGCTGCCTGCTGGTGCTGCTGAGTGCGGCACCGGCTGCCCAGGCGCAGTCGGTAGTGCCGCTCAAAGGCCAGAGCAGCCAGCAGATGCAACTGGATATCAACGATTGCAATACCGTCGCCACCAACGCTGCGAACAGCACCGCGACGTCCGGCGAAACCCATGTCGGTGGCCGGGTACGCGGCGCGGCTGCCGGTGCCGCCGCCGGTGCAGTGGGCGCGCAAGTGCGCGGCAACCAGCATGAAGCGTTGTATGACCGGGCCAGTGACGATGCCAAGCAGCAATACCGGCAAAACCGCGCTGGCGAAGTGGCTGCCGCCGGTGCCGCAGTCGGTGGCATGCGTCAGCGTCAGGATCGGCGCCAGGACAGGCGCGGCCAGGACGAAGCAAAAACCCAGGCCCATGCCAGTGCCTACAGCGGCTGCCTGCAAGGCCGCGGCTATCAGGTCAATCCTTGACCACACTGGCACGCCATGCCGTTGAATCAGACGGCATGGCGTGCCAGCCTCAGAACTTCGCCAGCTCTTCCCTACAGAACTCCACGAACAACTGTGCAGGCTTGGTCAGCTGCACCCGCTTCAACCACGCCGCCGCCAGCCCCGACAGCGCCACCGGCTCGGCAATGTCCAGCATGGCCAGGCGCTGGCCGTCGTAGGTGTATTCCGAATGCGGCCGTGTCACCAACAGCGAAAAGCCAAAGCCCTGCCCGACCATGCCACGCACCATCTCGATAGACGGCGAGCTGAAAACGATGTTCGGCGTCAGCCCCATCTCGTTGAACAGGCTGACGAAGTAGGTGCGGCTGGGGGCTACGTCCAGCAGAATCATCGGCTCCGGGCACAGGTCGCGCAGCGAGACCTGGGCCTGGCCGGCAAAACGGTGGTTTTCCGGCAGCAGCACATAGGGCTTTTGCGGCGGCATCAGCGGCTCGGCTTCGATGGTGCCGTCCAGGTCGTGATCGTAGAGAAATGCCAGGTCGAAGGTGCCGGCCGTCAGGCCCTGGATCAGGTCCTGCTGCTCGCCGTCACGCAGGCGAATGTCCACGCCCGGATAACGCTGACGAAAGCCGGCAATCAGCCGCGGCAGGTACAACGGTGCCACGGTTTCGAAGCAGCCGATGTCGATCTGCCCAGCCACGGTATCGTTGTCGGCCAGGGCGTTCTGCTCGAACTCATGGGCCATCTGCAGCAGCGACTTGGTCTTGGCGTAGAAGCGCTTGCCACTGGGCGTCAGTGACACACCCTGGGCGTGGTGACGGATGAACAGCTGCACGCCGAAACTTTCTTCCAGGCTTTTGATGGCCGTGGAGATGGACGGCTGGGCGATGTACAGCTGGCGCGAAGCCTCGGCAACGCTGCCGGCCTCCACGGTGGTGACGAAGTACTTGAGTTGTCGCAAGGTATAGGCAGCCACGGGTACCTCTTTGGCGCCGGTCTGGGCGCACTGGGAACATGCGAGACACTTTAACCTTGCCCGCTCATGGATGGGGGACCGGGTGACGAAGGATTTACCTATGGCTTGAGCAGTTTTTTTGTAGGGGGGGCCACTTGAAGCCCCCTCGCAGATCATTCGAAGTCGACATTCGCCATCGCACATTCATCCCCGACGTGTTTGTACCCTGATGCACATGGCATCCCCACAAGAGGGGCCACGCTACGCTTGCGCCTGGAGGGTTTATCCTGAGCGTCCACAGGCTCCTGCGTCTGTTGCTCATCGTTACCTGGCAGTTCGGCCTTCAGCTCGTCTTGCATGTACGTTACTCCTGGGTTGAGTGAGCTTGCCCGGTCGACTCTATCGCCCACCTGCACGGTACTCCATCTGGAAACCCGGCCACTGGCCAATAATCGCTGAGCGTCTTTACTGATACCCAACGGCCCCAGACATACGGTGTGCGCCTATGAAGATCGTGGTCACCAGCATTCTCGTCGACGACCAGGCCAAGGCCCTGGCTTTCTACCACTACGTACTCGGTTTCGAGCCCAAGCATGATATCCCCATGGGCCGGCACCGCTGGCTGACCCTCACTTCGCCCAACGACCCCAACGGTGTCGAGCTGCTGCTGGAACCCGACGCGCACCCGGCGTCCAAGGTGTACAAGGCCGCGCTGAAGCAAGACGGCATTCCTGCGACTTCGTTCGGCGTGCGCGATATCCAGGCCGAATACACCCGGCTGTGCGCGGCGGGCGTGCAATTTACTCAGCCCCCCACCGCCATGGGCCCCGTCACGGTGGCGGTGTTCGATGACACCTGTGGCAACCTGATCCAGATTGCCCAGAAGCACTGACAATTCCCTTCACGCGCAACAACAAGGAAAACAGATGCGCCACGAATTCAGCGAAGTGCTCAACGACCTGGTCGATTACTTTCTGCTTGGCGATATCCAGCTGCTCGAACGCTTCAAACAGGAACATGAGCTGCCCGACGACCTTGCCTATGCATTCACCCATGACGACAGTGGCGACCAGGCCGTACGCGAAGGCATCGTGCTGCCGCTGGCCGGGGTCGACAACCTGCCTTATCGCATCCTCTTCACCCTGGATGGCTACACCCCGGCCCTGCGCGAACCCGGCAGCCGCCTGAAGCACCGGCGCAATGGCTACGTACTGCGGGTGGAGCACGGTGCGCTGATGCTGTACACCTGGCGCATCCTGCAGCATTTCACGCCCAAGACCTTGGGCGACCTGATGGCTCGCTACCAGGTACCGGGGCGGCCGATCATCGAGCTGGACAATGGCTGGTATGACGTGGAGGTGCTGGCGGGGGCACTGGTGCGGGACGGGCTGTACGAGCCAGCGTTTGAATTCGTGTTGAAGAAACGCTGGAGCCGGGGTGAGGCTGCTGATGTGGATACTGGATATGCCTTTGGCTTGCGTGGCTATTTCGATTGATTGATAGCCTGTGCGGGCCTCTTCGCGGGCAAGCCCGCTCCCACAGGTACAGCACAGGACTTGAGAGCTGTGCTGTACCTGTGGGAGCGGGCTTGCCCGCGAAGAGGCCCGCACAGGCGATCCATTAATCTCAGGTATGGCTGATATCCCGATCCTTGGTCTCTGGCATGAAGAAGATCCCCAGTACCGCCGTCATCACGGCAATCACGATCGGGTACCACAAGCCGTAATAGATATCCCCGGTCGCCGCCACCATGGCAAACGCAACCGTCGGCAGGAAGCCGCCGAACCAGCCGTTGCCGATGTGGTAAGGCAGCGACATCGAGGTGTAGCGGATACGCGCCGGGAACAGTTCCACCAGCCAGGCGGCAATCGGGCCGTAGACCATGGTCACGTAGATCACCAGAAGGGTCAGTAGCAACAGCACCATCGGGTAGTGGATCTTCGCCGGGTCAGCCTTTTCCGGGTAGCCCGCCTCTTTCAATGCACCACTCAAGGTTGCAGTAAACGCCTCGCTCTGCACCTTGAAGTCCGCTGCGGCCATGCTGCTGCCTTCAAAGCTCGGCAGTACCCGCTCACCAATACGGATCTGCGCCACGCTGCCAGGTTCGGCCGCTTCGTTGGTGTAGGGAATGGCGCGCTTGGCCAGCAGGCTCTTGGCGATGTCGCAGGAACTGGTGAATCTGGCCTTGCCCACCGGGTCGAACTGGAACGCGCACTGGCCAGGGTCAGCCACCACCACCACCGGGTTCTGCTCCTGGGCAACGAACACGTCCGGGTTGCCGTATTCGGTCAGCGCCTTGAAGATCGGGAAATAAGTCAGCGCAGCGATAATGCAGCCGGCCATGATGATCTTCTTGCGGCCAATGCGGTCAGACAAGCTGCCGAAGAAGATGAAGAACGGCGTGCCGATCAGCAGCGAGCCGGCAATCAGCAGGTTGGCCGTCTGTGGCTCGATCTTGAGCATCTGCAACAGGAAGAACAGCGCATAGAATTGCCCGGTGTACCACACCACGGCCTGGCCAGCAGTGCCGCCCAGCAACGCCATGATCACCACCTTCAGGTTGTCCCAACGGGCGAACGACTCCGTCAGAGGTGCCTTGGAGGCTTTGCCTTCGGCCTTCATCTTCATGAACACCGGTGACTCGTTGAGCTGCATGCGGATGTACACCGAAATCGCCAGCAGCAGGATCGACAGCAGGAATGGCACCCGCCAGCCCCAGGCCTCGAAGGCCTCGGTCCCCATGGCCGTGCGGCACGCCATGATCACCAGCAGCGACAGAAACAGCCCCAAGGTGGCCGTGGTCTGGATCCAGGCGGTGAAAAAGCCGCGCCGCCCCTTCGGTGCATGCTCGGCCACGTAGGTGGCCGCGCCGCCGTACTCGCCACCCAGTGCCAGGCCCTGCAGCAGGCGCAGGGTGATCAGGATGATCGGCGCGGCCACACCGATCGCGGCGTAGCCAGGTAGCAGGCCGACGATGGCGGTGGACAGGCCCATGATCACGATGGTAATGAGGAAGGTGTACTTACGCCCGATCATGTCGCCCAGGCGGCCGAACACAATGGCACCGAATGGCCGTACGGCGAACCCGGCGGCAAAGGCGAGCAAGGCGAAGATGAACGAGGTGGTTTCATTGACCCCGGCAAAGAAGTGCTTGGCGATGATCGCCGCCAGGGAACCGTACAGGTAGAAGTCGTACCATTCGAACACCGTGCCCAGGGAAGAGGCGAAGATGACCTTGCGCTCCTCCCGGGTGATACCGCGTTGGGGCGCGCTACTGCCCGTGGATGTGCTGTCGAGAACCGCCATGGGTTGCCTCCGTCATGTCATCATGCAGGCCGGAGCACCTCACAACCACTTCACCGTCGCACCCAGGCCTTGGGGCTTGCTTTGGTTGCGCGAAGCACGACGAGGCGGGCCGCCTCGGATCGCAGCAAGGTAACTGAAGCATAATCGGGTTTGGCGGGATATCCACCCGCCTGGCCGCACGCCAGAGGGCAGCATGAACGACACGGCTACACCGGGCTGGCTAGGCGATATCTGGTTGGCTGACGATCACTGCCTGCTGCTGTCTACACTCGGCAGGACCGACCGTCACGTGCACTACGCGCATCAGGTGCTCATTGGCCTCGGTGCCGATGTCGAGGTGCGCGTGGGCGAGCAGATCTGCAGCGGCCCGCAGGTGCTGATTGCCTCGCAGCAACCCCATGCCATCCTCAGTCATGGCATACCGTGCCTTACCCTGTTCGCCGAGCCGCTGGCATTCGACCTGGCAGACCTTGCCTTGGCCTGCGAGCACTCGGGCAACCGTGCAGAACACTTGGCAGAAAGCCTTGGGCATTGGCCGCGCCGCCGGCTCGACCCGCGCCTGGAAAAAGCGCTTCAGCGCATCCGCGCGCTCGACGAGCAAGCCTTGCCGGCCCGGGAACTGGCCAGTACCGCGACGCTGTCGATCAGCCAGCTGGAGCGCCTGTTCAGCGGTTCACTGAAGCTGTCGGTGCGGCGGCTGGTGTTGTGGCAGCGCTTGCGTGTGGCTATGCAAAGGGCGCTGAGCGGCGCCAGCCTGACCGAAGCGGCATTGGCGGCAGGGTTTGCCGACTCGGCGCACTTCACCCGCAGCGTTCGCCGGCAGTTCGGCCTCAGCCCCCGGGCCGCCTTGCGCGGATTGCGTCTACGTACGGTCGGCTAGCGCCTGGCACAACCCCGCTGGCAACACCGCAGGGGCATGAGCATCGCCGTTCACCCACGGCTCGCGCAATTGCGCCAGGTAGGCCTGCGGATAGTCGGGCCGATCACCGATGCCCATGTCGTCGTCCGCAAGCGCATAGCCTGGCAGGTACAGGACCGTGCCAAGCAGCCGGTCCCAGAGCGGAAAGAACAGCGCGAAGTTGACGTCGCCAGTGCTGCCGTACTTCAGGTGATGCAGGCGATGCACCGGCGCCCAGGCGAACACATGGCGCAAGCCGCCAATGCGCATGTCCACGTTGCTGTGTTGCAGCAACAGCTGGATAGACACACTGAACGCCAGCAGCGATGCCACCTCGACGGGCAAGCCAAGCAGCAACAACGGCAAGGTGCCGCCCAGGGTTTCGAGCAACTGGTGTAGAGGGTGCTTCATCAGGCCGTTGAAACCGTACAGGCGCGTGACACTGTGGTGCACCGCATGCAGCCGCCACAGCAGCGGGCTGCGGTGGCTGGCGTAATGCACCAGGGTGATGCCCAGGTCGGCCAGCGCAATGGCTAGCAGCAACTGCAGGGCCAACGGCCAGTGATCAGGCCAAAGCCCCGTACCCGGGAGCCAGTTGGCAAGCAGCGGAATGGTCGCCACGCTACAGAGGGTCAGGCATTCATTGACCAGCGCATGGCAAAGGTCACGTCGCCCCTCGCCTTGTACCTGATTCCAGACAACCTTGTAGGGTATGAGCCGTTCGCAGATAAATGACAGCAACACGGCACTGGCCAGCAAGGGCAGTAGCCACAACGGCTGGGCTGCCAATGACAGTGCGGCGGCAATGAAGCCGAAGAAAAACAGTGGGGCATACAGGGTGCGCATTGGGCGACTCCAGTCAGTCAGGAGCCGCCAGTGTTGGGCCTTAGGCCAGGTGAGCGCTTGAAAGAACGGCGCATGCACTGCTGTGGGAGCGGGCGCGCCCGCGAAGAATTCGACTCGGTGCATGGCACCGGCTGCGCCGGTGTTCGCGGGCACGCCCGCTCCCACAGGGCCTCTGCAATTCAGATAGTCATGGGTTGTTCTGTGAGCACTCGCGTCAACTGAAGACCTTTACCTTAGGAACTGCATCACCTCTGCCAGTACCTGTTCAGCCTGCTCGCGATGCGGCACATGCCCACACCCGTGCAACAGACGCATTACCGCCGGCCCGCTGGCCAGCGCCACCAGCCGCTCGGGGTGCGCTGGCGAGCCGAACTCGTCGTTATCGCCATGCAGGCTCAACAGTGGGCAGCGGACCTGCGCCAACACGGCATCCAGATTCCACTCGGCAAAATCCTCAGCCAACCAATTGTCCACCCAGGCGCGCAGTACCCATTCGGCCTTGCTGCCGTGGTAGCGCTCCAGCCGTTGCAACTGCCCGGGCGCGGCAAACTGCAGATCGGCGGCACGAATGCCTTCAAGGGTGCGCGCTTCGACAAACGCTTGCGCCGACTCGGTAATCAGCCCCACGCACTGGCTGGCGAAGGACGCCGCGCAGGCCACGGCCATGCCACCGCCAACGCTGTGGCCGAAGACAATGAAATCGGTAATGCCAAAGTACTCGCGCAGCGCCGTGAACCCTTGCTGCGCCTCGTTCTCGACAAAGCCCAGGCGCAACCTGCCCGGGTGTGCGTCGGACCGGCCAAAGCCCAGGCGGTCGTAGGCAATTACCCGGTGCCCGGTGGCGCGGGCCAACTGCACCGGAAAGTCGCGCCACAACGCCACACAACCCAGCGAATCATGCAGCAGGACAATGGGCGCCCCCTGCACCTGCAGGGGTACCCACTCCTGGGCGAACAGCTTGCCTTGGGCGGTGTCGATCCAATGCTCACGGCTGTGCAGTTCGCTCATACCGCCTCCGCCACCGGCCCCTTCAACTCGACCTGGTTGCCATCCGGGTCGTAACAGTACAGGGACAGCCCCTCGCCTTCGGCACCATAACGCTTCTCTGCGGGCTCAACCTTTACCCCGGCGGCTTCCAGGTAGGCCGTCAATGCCGCCTCGTCGAACGGCTCGATACGCAGGCAGAAATGGTGCAGGTTGCGCCCCTCCACCCCCGGTGCCGCCCCGCCTGGCTGGCCCAGTGGGCCGTCCAGGGTCACCAGGTCGATCATCGCCGTGCCCGTGGCCAGGTGCACCATGCCCAGGTCGTCGCGCACGCGGCTGACAGCGCAGCCCAGCAGCTCGGTGTAGAAGGCAACACTGCGCGGCAGGTCGCTGACCCGCAGAACAAGATGGTCTATGTGCTTGATAGCGAACGGTCGCATGCCGGGCTCCTTGTGCCGTGTGCGCGAATACGTTCGCCACCATAGCCCAGCTTCGCCCGGCGTGACCAGAATCAGCTACTCGTTAACCAACCGTTGCAGCACGCGCCCTTCATGCCGCGTCAGGATGCGCAACAGTTGGTCGACCAGCGCCCGGTCCGGGGTATCCAGGTGGAAATGGTGCCCGCCCGGGTGCCACGAAATCTTCGCCTGACCAGGCAAGGCAGCCTCGCGCCGGGTAAAGGCTTCGCCGGTGAATGCCCCCTGGCGACCAAACAGCAGGTACAACGGGCAACTAATCTGGTTGAGCAGCTCGCAGGCTTCGCGCTCGGTCAGCGGCATCGGTTCGGGCAGCACCAGCCGCGGGTCGTGGCGCCAGCAGTAGCCATCGCCCAGTTGCAGCAGGTCGCGCAGCGCCAGCAGCCGTGCGGCACCTTCCGACAGCTCGGTGTCCAGGCGTTCGCGGCGTTGCGCCAGGGCGGTGTCCAGGTCGTCGAAGCGGCCGGGGTCTGGCTCGGCAAACCCCGGCAGCTGGCTGCGCTGCACCATGCGCTTGAGCCGGTAGGCCCGCGCCAGGTGCTGCACGCGGTCATCCTCGGCCACCGTGAACGGTGCCCCCATGCCGTCGAGGAAGGTCATGCTGGCAATGCCGCTGGTCATGGCCGCCAGCAGCGATGCCACCCCGGTGCCCATGCCATGGGCCAGCACATGGAACTGCGCCAGGCCCAGGCTGTCGGTCACCGCCAGCATGTCTTCGGCGTGCTCCCACAGGTAATAGCCACTGTCGTGGCGGCGATGGTCAGAGCGGCCATGGCCGACCAGGTCGGGGGCTACCACGAAACAACCGTCCAGCATCGGTGCCAGGCGCTCGAACGAGGCCGCGTTGTCCAGCCAGCCATGCAAGGCCAATACGGGAATACCGTCTTCGGCGCCCCAGGTGCGGACCGCTATTTCAATACCATCAAGGTCTAGCAGGTGGTCTTTCGGACTGCACAGCGAACGCATTGCAATTCTCCTTGGCTGAAGCCTGCGCCATGGCCTGCCTCCACCCTCTCGCAGATCTCCCCCTGCTGCTGGCCCCTCACCGACCCGCGCATGCGCAAGACCGACCGCTACCAACAACTATCTACCGCACCACGGCGCCTTGATGAGCGTGGACTATCCCCTCTACGCAAGAGGTCATGACCATGACAACCCCCACGCCGCTGCATAAAAACCAGATAACCCGCGCACTGCCCAAATGGAGCAAGGCGCTTCACCCCGCACACACGCAAAAAGTGGTGCAAAGCCTGCGCAGGGACTATCTGGCTGAAGATGGCACCCCTTACACATGGTATGCCACTGCCGATGCGCCCGCGCGCGAGCAGTTGCGCAACGCCATCAAGGCGCGAAACAAATGCCTGGCGCAACTCAAGGCAGCACTTGCGGGCTTCAAGGACATCATCACATTCAGCACGCCTCTGCTAACCAAGCGGTTGAATGTGAATGTGCCTGTAGACAGGGCGCAGTATGTCTTTCAGCCCTTTGAAGCCGATGCCGATATCTGGACCGGCGTTCCTGACCTGGAAGTGCCTTTGTTCCCTGACCGGAAGGTGGATGTGCTGGCCTCCCGCCCCGTGGGCGAGCCGCAAGCACGTAGCTTGCTGGAGGCGGCCCTGCACAACTTCGAGGGCCTGGATGAAGTAGGCGCCTACAGCAGGCTCACCTGTGCAGCAGGCAGCGAAACCCCTTTGCCAGGGCTGACGATGGCGGACTTCGTCAAGCATTGTCGGGCACTGGACCTCGGCCAGCGCTATCAAGATCACCTGCTGGCAACCCATGAGGGCGCCAACCGCGCTGAAGTCCAGCGCCTGTCGATTCAAGCCAGCCGTGAAGCTTTGAGGGTGCAGGTACTGATCGCAAAGCTCAAAGGCCTGCTGAGCGACCGCGGGGGCAATGCGCTCATTCAGTTATGCGATGGCAAGCCCCAGCCCACCTATGATGAACAGCCGTTGCACTGCTGGAATTTCAGCCTGTTCGGTATCCCCATCCACGAGATCCTGTTCATCGGGCCCGACGAGCCTGGCCAGATAAACCCGTGCATTGTTTACATCCCTGAAGACAACGAGCACCCGGTCCGGGAATTTGCCTCACGCCAGGCAGCAGGCAAACACCTGCGTAGCCGCTTGCTGCAAAGCACATTCCGTCGTGCCTTGGTCCATTTCGCCTACAGGGACAGGCAAAAGGAACTGGCCGACAAGCTGGAGAGCGCGTTGTTCGAGAAGGACGATGCAGGCATACGCAAACCCCGGCACAAGCCGGTACTCCATTTCACCCCCTCGCCCATCCGCACCGATCCCTGGGCCACCTTGTACAACGCGCACCTTGCGCGCATGAAGGCCGACGCGAAAACCATTGCTGTCCCCACTGCCGACGTAGACGCCAAGGCCCGCAACGAGCGCCTGAAGCACTGGTTCGACATGGGCATGAATGTGCTCAACGTGGCCGCGTTCTTCGTGCCCGGGCTGAACACGGTCATGCTTGGCGTTTTCGCCTACGACCTGATGAGCTCTGTTTTCACCGGGTTCGAGGCCTGGGAAGAAGGTGATAGGCAGCAAGCGCTGGTGCAACTGGAATCATTGGCCATCAATGCTGCGGTCATCGCCGGTTTTGCGGTAGGCACCAAGATCGTTCAGGCATCAGGCTTCGTCGATGCGCTGACCAGTGTGTGGCACGAAGATCAGGAAGTGCTCTGGCACCCCGACATGAAGCCGTATGCAAGTACAGCGGCTATCCCTGAGGGAATTCAACCCGATTCGCTCGGCCATGTGCACGTCGATGGGAAGACCTACCTGAAGCTGGATGGGACGCTATACGAAGTCTTTCAGGACGCTGAGCAACAATGGCGCGTGCGCCACCCCGATGATGCGCAGGCCTATGCGCCCCGCTTGTTGCATCATGGTGACGCTCGCTGGCAACTCGACCATGAACAACCGCTGGAATGGGACCACCAGCAACTCATGAGCCGCCTGGGCAACTACACCACTGGCCTGGACGAAAGCGAACTGGACTACGCCATGCGCAGTACCGGTACCGATGAAGGTGTATTGCGCCGAAACCAGGCAACAGCCTCACGCCCACCCGCCCTGTTGATCGACACCTTGCAACGCCTGCAACTCGACAACGAGGCTCGACAGATCATCGATTGCGTACGCCATGGGCTGCCGTTGGCAGCGTACAAGAACTTTGCCTTACCTGAACTGCTGCGCCTGCCGGGGTGGCCTGAGGGGACTGTACTCAAGGTTTACAAAGGGCCAGAACCCTGGGGCGAGTCTGTGCGCTACGGCCCGCCCCATTCGACGGGGCAGGTAGAAATCGAAGTCACCCGCACCGACCTGGACAATGGCCAACTGAGCCAGACCGTGTTGGCTCAAATGGATGAAGAGGCCGCGCTGCAACTGCTGGGTGACACGCCGCCCGAGCAGCGATCTTCTGCCTTGAACAACACGCTCGCGACACACCTGGAAGCGCATCGCGAGGCGTTGTTCAGCAGCCTGCAACAAAGCCGCCAGCCCGTCCTTCCCCCAGCCGCCCACCCCCTCGCCCGACAGTTTCCCGGCTTGCCGGACAGTGCGCTTGAAGCGTTACTGGCCAACATCAGCAACGCCGAACGGCTAAGCCTGACAAACGGACGGGTGCCGCTTCGCATTGCCGAAGAAGCCCGCCGTCTGCAAGCCCGTGCGCGGCTAGACCGCGCCATCCTCGGCATGTTCAGGCGCAGCCTGGCTAACGATGACAGCCAACGCCTGAAACAGGCCCTGCAAGCCGAGCACCCACAGGTTGACTCGGCCCAGTTGCTGCAACTTGCCCTTGCCGATCGCCAGCACTGCGCCTCACTGCTGGGCCAACAGCCTATCAAGCCGAGCTTCCGCTCACCCTTGCGCATGGCCAACGGCCAACTTGGCTACCCTTTGAGTGGTCGGGGCCTGCCCGCCGCGCGCCGCCTCCGGGCACTCTACCCCGAACTCAGCAGCCCGCAAATCAGTGCGCTGCAAGCTGATCTTGCCCAAGGGGGCGACCTGGGTATTGCCATCAGTCGTCTGGAAGCAGAACAGCGTACCCTCAGCCGTGACCTCAACCGCTGGGCCAACGCTTCAGCTTCGCTGGAAGAGCGCTTTGATCGCCAACAGTGCACCGAGCGACTGATGAGTGCTTCCCGGCGTGAAGGCGGCGCGCAGCGTGAGGCGCTCGTGCTGGACCGCATGCAACTGCAAGCGCTGCCAACGTTCACTGCTCGCATGCCGCATATCCGGCAACTCACGCTCGATGGGTTGCAGCTGCGGCGCCTGGACAGCGGCTTGCTGTCAAACTTCCCCAACCTGGAAAACCTGGAAATCCTCGGCAACCCCGACATGGACGCCGAAACACTGTTCGAGGCGCTCAAGTCTGCGCCACGGCTACGCGAGCTGGGCCTGACAAGCAATGGTTTGACTGCCCTTACAGCCACTGCCCAACAAGCCATCGAAGCAATGCCCGGCCTGAGAATACTCGGACTCAGCCGTAACCGCCTGCAACTCGATGACGCCAGCTTGAGTTTCCTTGCCCGCTTGCCACTGGATGCACTGGGCCTGGGCAATAATCAGATCACACTCGATGAAACCCTCGCTGCCCGTTTTCAGGACATGATTCACCCCATGGTACTGCATATGCCTGGCAACCCATTGCAACTGCCGCCCGACCTGCGCTTCATGGCTCGCCTCACCCACCTGGACCTCGAGCGTTGCGAACTGCAGCAATGGCCCGACAGCTTGACCACCCTCATGAGCCAGCCCCAGTACCAACTGCGCTATGTCAACCTCTCCTCCAACCGCATTCGCACACTGCCAGACCTGCCAGGGGTGCTGCGTACCCCCTTCGCCCGTGACGTCGCCGCCCGCCTGCCTGAGCGCCGCTGGCTGTTCAACTACAACACGCTGGAAGCCCAGACACGTGCACGCCTGGGCAGCAGTGGCGTCAACGTATTCGAGCACGCAGAGGACGTGCCGCAGTGGCAAGGCGTTTTCCGTGGCGAAGCGAGCAGCGCCGAAGAGCAACTGTGGAGCGATTTGTTCGACCAAGGTGAAAATGCGGCGTTGCTGGGGGTACTGGAGCGCCTCGCCCAGTCGGCAGAAGCGCAGCGTGATGCCGAGGCCCTGAGGGAGCGTGTGTGGGCGCTGCTGGAAAACGCTGCCCAAGACACCGAACTGCGCGAGCGCCTGGCCACCGTGGCTGGCGACTTCCCCCCAACTTGCGGGGACGCGGGGGCCGACGCTTTCAGTGCATTGGAAATAGAAGTGCTGGCCCAAGAAGCTGCAGGCCTAGCCGGCAATCGAGTGACCGAGCTACTGAACCTGTACCGCAGGTTGTATCGGCGTCATCAGGTAAACCAGCTGGCCGACCGCATCAGCGGGAAAAGGTCGTTGCGCAAGGCGGCACTACAGGATGATGTGTTCGATGCAGACTTACCGCCCTATGATGAACTTGATGATCCCTCTGCCTTTCCGGACAGCGATCTGGAAACGGGGCTGGTGGACGATATCGAGTTGCGCCTGGCCTTGCGCCAGTCCTTGTCCTCTGCACTGGATTACCCTGAGCCGAGCCGAGGTATGCTGTACCGGAGCACGGCCCGAATCAACCAGACGATCATCGACAGGGTAAAAGCGGCGGTTCTTGCTCTGGATACGGACGCCACCGTTCGGGAGCAATGGTTGACCCAGCAGCCGAGCTGGGTCGAGTACCTGAAACGTGAGCATGCAGCACAGTTCAGCCTGATCACCGACTTTTGGCGGCCAGGTCTGGACTATCTGTACTATTGCCTGGATGAAACCGCCGACCCAGTCACCTCCCTGGACAGTTCTGTTCTACGAGCGCTGGCCGGCGTCATGCCTGAAAGCCCATTGAATGCTCAAGGAGTGCTGCGTCGCGTCTCGATCAACGAGCAGCAGTACCGCCAAGGGGTGGACGTACTGACTGCCGAACAGCGACAGGTTGAAACCGGTCTGCTGACCAGCCTCACTCGCCAGGCGCAAACCATCGGCGGCTAAGCGGCTCTCACTGCCCGCGCAGGTCTTCGAAGAAGGCCTGCCGGCCATCCACCTGGCTGGACGCCCGCGGGGCCGCCGCCGCTTCGCCATTGGCGGCCTCCACATGCCAGTAGCAATGCTGCACGGCGCGGGTCACCGCCACGTAGGCCAGGCGCTGCACTTCTTCCTTCTGCGCCGTATCGAACGCCTGGGCATCACCGGCCCTGCCCAGCCCGGCCTGGCGGTACACCTGGTTCTTGTAGGGCGAGCTGGTCAGGTACTGGCAGTCACCCAACATGAACACCGCATCGGCCTGCAACCCCTTGGCACTGTGGTAGGTGAGCTGACGCAGTCGGCGCTGCTCGGCCGGCAATGCCGCCTCGGCGTGCAGCACGCTCTGCAGGTGCTCGTTCATCAAGGCCCTGTCGCTGCCCTTGCGGTACAGCATCATCACCGTCTCGCCCCGCTGGTAGTGCTCCATCAGCGTTTCGCCCAAGGCGGCTTCGTCACGGTCGAACACCTTGACCGGCGACCCCGGCAGTTCGGCTGCGGGGCCACTGGCCCGGGCTTTCTTGCCGGCAATCGCCGGCGTTCCCTTGACCAGGTGCTCGGCCGCGTCGATCACCTGCTGCTGGCAGCGGTAGTTGTCGACCAGCATCACCCGGGTGTTGGCCGGCGACGGGAAGGCCTTGGTGAACTCCATGAAGTACTTGGGTGAACTGCCACGCCAGCCGTAGATCGACTGCCAGTCGTCCCCCACGCACAGCAGCGACGAATGCTGCGCGTGGCGCCCGGTGTGCATGGCCGGGCCGCGTCGGCGGATTTCGGCCAGGCAGGCACGCAGCCAGCTGACAATCTGCGGCGACACGTCCTGGAACTCGTCGATCATCAGGTGCGCCAGTGGCCGCAGCAGCGGGTCGGGCAGCAGGTAGAGGTTTTCCGGGTTGTTCTCGCCAAACAAGGCGAACATGCGGTTGTAGCTCATCACCGGTGGCGACTGGTCCAGCAAGTGCGCTTCCAGGGCTTTCCAGTACAGGGCCAGGGCCTCGAAGAACAAGGCATCGCTGTCGCCGGACGGGAAACTCATCGCCGCCACCGCGTTATTTACGTCCAGGCCAAGGTTCTCGATGAAATTGGCCGCGCCGACAAAGGCATCCAGCAACGGCGCCGGGGCCAGCTCACCCTTGACCTTGTACTCGAACCCCGGGCCAGCCACGGCATCACCCGCCAACGAGGCCGCCAGGCGCCGGGCCATGGCGTAGTTGTCCAGCCAGATCAGCGGCCGGTCGCAGAAGGCCTGCAACAAGGTGCGCTTGACCGCCCACTCGGCACGCACTGCCAGCTTGGCGCCGGGGCGCTGATACTGGGCACTTTCTGCGGGGTCGAAGCCCAGCACCACCCAAGGCCCCTGGCCTTCCAGCCGGCCATGCACATGGAAGCGGCTGCCACGGATGTCGACGGTTTCGCGGCAGGGTTCGATGCCCTTGATCGGCCAGGCACCAGCGGCGAACCACAGGTCCTCGATCACATCGCACAGCTCTTCGTCGCGCTGGGCCGCCAGCTGCGTTACCTGTGCGCGCTTCTGCACATCGGGGTTGTTCGGGTCCAGTGGTTTCAGTTGCAACGCTTCGCTGCGCAGCAGGCCGACCAGTTCGGCAAAACGCGGGCTCTCGCCCAGCAAGCTGCTGTAGCACTGGTTCAGTTGCTGGCGCTGGGCATCGTTAAGGCGCAGGTCGAACGGGTTGCTGTCGGCCTCGGCCTCATGCCCGGCGGGCATCTCGTTGCCCAGCGTCTCGAAGGCGCGCACCTGGTCGAAGCCCGGCAGGCTGCGCACCAGCGGCAGGATGCGCGAATGGAAGGTACGCACCAGTTCGCGGGCCTGGACCGGTTGCAGGTTGATCTGCCACAGGGCGAACACTTGAAGCAGGCGCTTGATGAAGTCCTTGCGCGACTCGCGGGTGAAGGTGACCACTGTCATCGCATCCAGCTCGTAGCCCAGGTAATGGCGCAGCAGCAAAATGCGCAGCACCAGCGACGTGGACTTGCCGGCACCGGCACCGGCCACCACGCAGGTGGACGGGGTGTCGCTGAAAATCAGCTTCCACTGTGCGGCACTGGGCTGGGCCTCGGCGGGCAAACGCTGGGCGACATCGGCCTTGAAGCGCTTTTTCAGCTCGGCCGTCAACGGCAGGCGCCAGTCGTCGAACAGGTTATCGTCCCGGCCCGGCACGCCGGCAGTGTCTGGGCGGGAGTCGCGGATCACCAGCACCTGGCGCCCGGCCTCGTAGCCTTCCATCCGTCCACGCTCAAACCCTTCACGCTCAGCATCGGCATGGCCACTGCGCTGGCCCTCGGCGTGACCCAGAAACCATGAGTCGCGGTGCTGAGCCTGCAGGCGGGTCAGGCCACGCCCCAGCAGGCGGGCGACCAGGCGGCGAAACCAGGGCAGTTGGGCGGGCGGGGTAAGGTCGGCGGGGGCCTGGGGTTGCTCGTGGGCCACGGTCACTCCGTTGAAAAACAAAATCAGCGGGCATGTTCGCTGCATCGAAGGAAAATCGCCAGCTAATGCTTGCAGATCAGTGGATTAGGCGATGAAGCGAAGAAAGGCCAACAGAAATAACATCTATTAAACTGATTATTTTAAGCCGATATTTACGCTTATTTTCGATGTTTCTTTCGCGCATCATGGCGTCATTCCACTGATTCAAGGAGCACCATCATGCTGCAACTGCGACCGTTTGATAGCCTCGGCCACGCCAACCATGGCTGGCTCGACGCCCACCACCATTTCTCGTTTGCCGAGTACTACGACCCGGCGCGCATGCACTGGGGCAACCTGCGGGTATGGAACGACGACCTGATCGCAGCCGGCAGCGGCTTCCCGCCGCACCCGCACCGCGACATGGAAATCATCACCTATGTGCGTGAAGGCGCGATCAGCCACCAGGACAGCCTGGGCAACAAGGGCCGCACCGAGGCCGGTGACGTGCAGGTGATGAGCGCCGGTACCGGCATCGTGCACAGCGAGTACAACCTGGAGGACGTCGATACCCGTATCTTCCAGATCTGGATCGTACCGGAGCGCACCGGAGAAGCACCGCAGTGGGGCACCCGGCCGTTCCCCAAAGGCGAACGTGGTGAAGGCTTCGTGACCCTGGCAAGCGGCCGCGTGGGCGATGAAGACAGCCTGCAGATTCGTACCGATGCGCGGTTGGTGGCTGCTACCTTGCGTGCTGGGGAAACCGCCGAGTACCGCTTTGATGCCGCACGCCGGGGTTACCTGGTGCCGGCCAAGGGGCTGGTGGAGGTGAACGGGTTGCGGGCCAAGGCACGTGATGGCGTGGCGATCGAGCAGGAAGAAGTGTTGCGGGTGACAGCCATCGAAGACAGCGAGATCGTGCTGGTAGATGTGGCCTGATGAATCGGCCAGTACAGGCAGCCTTGTAATGCCTGTACTGGCCTCATCGCCGGCAAGCCAGCTCCCACAGAGACCGCGCAGGCTTTAGATCAATCTTCTGCCTGCGCGGTTTCTGGACTGCCCCCAAGAAGTTGGACACCAATCCAACCCTTGGGGGATTTATGGGCAAATACTCAGAGCAGTTCAAGCTCACGGCGATCACGGCCTATCTGGAAGGCAGCAACGGCTTTCGCAAAGTGGCCCGACACTTGGGCATCGATTTCAGTTTGCTTCGGCGCTGGGTTGCCAGTTACCGATCCACCGCCAGCCTCAGTCCCCGCCCACATGGCCAGCGCTACACTGAGGACTTCAAACGGCAGGTACTCAAGCACATGCTTGAGCATCGACTCTCGCTGCGCCAAACAGC